>JACPQR010000006.1 GCA_016190375.1 Deltaproteobacteria bacterium | reverse complement strand
GACTGCGTGGGGAGCTGCGTCGGCGTCGAGTGCGCCGGCGGCCAGAGGTGCGTCGACGGGAGCTGCGAGACGGACCGGTGCGCGGGCGTGGAGTGCAACGAGCGCCGCTTCTGCGACGAGGCGACCGGAAGCTGCGTCGACGACGAGTGCTTCAACGTGAACTGCGCGGCAGGGTACGTGTGCGAGCCGAGGAGCGGCGACTGCGTCGAGGATCCGTGCAGCGTCACGCGCTGCCCCGAGGGACAGGTCTGCGAAACAGGAGTGTGCGACATGCCGCGAGACGAGGACGACGAGCCGAGCGCCGATGCGGGCGTGGGCAAGCGGATCTTCGCGACGGGAGGCGGCGGGCTCATCTGCTCGGCGCCCGGAGCGGGCGGCCCCGGCGGCGGTCTCGGGTGGCTCGAGCTGCTCATCGGCGGAGGTGTGCTCCTGGCGGTGAGCCGCCGCCGGTTCGGTCGCGCGGCACCTACGGCGTGCGCGTCCGTCCTGGCCCTCGCGCTGGGGGGATGCGAGGTCGATCCGTACTGCCTGGACTGTCCTTCCCCGGGTGCGGATCGGCCGGACTCGGCGGTCGACGCGGGCTGGATCACCTACGACGGAGGCATCGACGGCGACGGCGGTGGGGTCGACGACGGCGGCGAGCCGGACGGGTGCACGCCCGGCGCGCCGGAGCTCTGCAACGACCACGACGACGACTGCGATGGCGACATCGACGAGGGCGTCGACCTCACGAGCCCCGCGCACTGCGGGAGCTGCGAGAACGTCTGCAACCTCCCGCACACGTTCCCGAGCTGCGTCGACGGGGTGTGCGGCGTGGACCGCTGCGACGTCGGCTTCCAGGACCTCGACGGCGAGATCGCCAACGGCTGCGAGTACGGGTGCCTTCCGACGGGCGAGTCGGACGACGACTGCGACGGCCTGGACGACGACTGCGACGGCGAGGACGACGAGGACGTCGACCTCGACACGGACCCCGACCACTGCGGGGCCTGCGGCGAGCGGTGCAGGTACGTGCACGCAGCGGGCGCCTGCGAGGGCGGCGAGTGCCGGCTCGAGTCGTGCGAGGAGGGGTTCTACGACGAGGATGAGGATCCGGCGACCGGCTGCGAGTACTCGTGCGGCCCGCCGGCACAGGAGTCCTGCAACGGCCGCGACGACGACTGCGACGGGGACGTCGACGAAGGCAACCCCGACGGCGGAGACGACTGCGGGAGCGACGTCGGCGAATGCCGCCGCGGCGTCCTCGCCTGCCAGGGTGGCCAGCTCGTCTGCGACGGTGAGATCGCCCCTACCGACGAGCTGTGCAACCTCGAGGACGACGACTGCGACGACGAGATCGACGAGGACGACCCGGAAGGCGGGGCCATCTGCGGCACCGACGAGGGTGACTGCGTGGCCGGGCGGGTCACCTGCATGGCCGGGGACCTGGTGTGCGCTGGCGAGGTGGTGTCGTCGGACGAGGAGTGCGATGCACACGACAACGACTGCGACGGTTCGATCGACGAGGGCAACCCCGGCGGCGGTGGGGCCTGCGGAGACGACACGGGCGCGTGCGCCGAGGGCACGGAGCGCTGCGTCGGCGGCGTGATCGTCTGCCAGGGCGGGACCGGACCGCGGATCGAGACCTGCAACGGAGTCGACGACGACTGCGACGGACCGATCGACGAGGGCTTCGACTTCGACACCGATCTCGACAACTGCGGCGGCTGCGGGATCGAGTGCGAGTTCGACAACGCCTTCGCCACGTGCGACGCCGGCGACTGCGAGATCTTCGCGTGCCGGAGCGGCTTCGTGGACCGCAACGGCAATCCGGACGACGGCTGCGAGCTCGAGTGCGACATGGCCGGCGCCGAGGTCTGCAACGGTCGCGACGACGACTGCAACGGCCTGGACGACGATGGTCTCGTGCCGCCGGCCAACTTCTGCAACCCGAACGGCGCGTGCGCCAACACGACCCCCGAGTGCGAGGGGAGCGACGGGTGGGTCTGCGACTACGGGCCCGGCGTCCAAGAGGACGCTGACGGCGACATCGTCCCCGAGACGCGCTGCGACGGCGTCGACAACGACTGCGACGGCCTCGTCGACGAAGCCGACCCGCTGAAGGGCACGCCTTGCTTCAACGGTATCGGCATCTGCCGGCGCGGTGGCGTCTACATCTGCGACGCGGGCGACGCCGAGGCGCCCGTCGTCTGCAACGCCCCGCCCGCGGGCGACCCGGGCGTCGAGACGTGCAACGGCCTCGACGACGACTGCAACGGCCTTCTGGACGACGACATCACGGACGACATGGTGCAGGTCGCCGCGAACCTCTGGGTGTTCCGCTACGAGGCCTCGCGACCGGACGCAACGGTCGACGACCAGGGAACCGACCGCTCGCGCGCCTGCTCGAGCGCCACGGTCCTTCCCTGGACCGACGTGACCTGGGACGAGGCGAACGACGCCTGCGCCGACGCCGGAAAGCGGCTCTGCACCCAGGCCGAGTGGCAGGACGCCTGCAACTCGGTCACGAACAACTGCCTGTGGTCCTACGACGCCACCGCGGGCTTCGCCTGTCAGCCGGCCTCGGCCTACAACGGCTCGACCTGCAACGGCAACAACTACGACTTCGACCCGCTAACGGCCGGGGACCAGGACGGGCTCTTGCCGACCTCGTCCCTCGCCCACTGCGGTTCCGACGAGCTCGCGGGAGGTGGGCTCGATCTCGTCCGCGACCTGTCCGGCAACGCCAAGGAGTGGACGAGCACCGACCCGGCCGGCGGCGCGGTGGAGTACCGGATCATGGGCGGCTCGTACAACAACCCGGCAGGCGGGCTCCGCTGCGACTTCACCTTCACGGTCGGCGAGCCGGACTTCCACTTCCCCAACGTCGGATTCCGGTGCTGCAGCAGCGTCGCGCCGTGAGGCACGATGGGTTACCGTGACGGCCTCGAGGCCGCGCAGGCTCGCATCTCGTCCCTCGAATCCGGGCTCGAGATCGAGCGCTCCCGGAGCAGGTCGCTCGAGTCCGAGCTCGCGGCGGCGCGGGAACGGATCGCCAAGCTCGAGAAGGACGGGAGGACGGCGAAGGCACCCCGATCCGAGGGCAGTGCTCCTTCCCTGCTTGCTCGGCTGCGAGCTCGGCCGGAGCCCGGCGAGTCCCGGCGCTTCGGTGCCATCCACCACCATCCTCCCCGCACGTACTGCCCGTTCCTTCGGCTGTGGGTGAGGTCGGTCGAGGCGGCCTGGAAGCGCCGGCCTGTCCTTCGCAGCCCTTCGTCGGACGCCGTCTGGCGCTGGCTGCTCCACTGCGGCCTCGTGCTGCCCGCCACGTATGGTGTCCGGCTCCCGCTCTACTTCGCGTCGATCTGCGTCGCCCTGGCGTGGACGGGCCTGCTCTGCTGCGGCCTGACCGTCCTGTTCATACCGCTGATCTTCCTCTCACGGTTCAGCTTCTCGCGGTCGCGCCCGGCAGACGAATCCGGGTGGTGGCACGGCGACCCGACGGTATCGGGGGGAGCGGTGTTCCTGTGGGCCGTGATGTCCTTCTCGCTGCCGCCGTTGCTCCTCGCGACGACGTCGCTTCTCAACGAGGAACACTGACCGCGTTGGCGCGGCGACCTGCCCGCGCTATTCTCCTGGCATGTCCTCCTCCGCTGGGGTGGGCGAGCCCCGCAGGTCGTTCCGGGTCGACGAACGGCTCGTGGCTCCGGAGAGCCGCTACGAGGTCGAGGACGGGAAGGTGGTGTACGTGGCACCGTCCGACGAGCCCCACGGGAGCCGGCACTCCAAGATCTCCGCCTTGCTCGAGGCCCACGTGGCAGCGGACTACGACGTCGCGCGCGACATGCTGACGCGGACTTCGGAGATTGCCGACATCGCACCCGACGCGAGCGTGTTTCCCGCGGCGCGGGATCCGGTGACCGGCGGCCGCCGCATCGAAGAGCTGGCCTTCCAGGTGGTGAGCACGGAGAAGCTCACCGACGCGGGCCGCAAGGCCCAGAAGCTGATCGGGCGGGGCGTGCGGCGGGTGTTCGCCGTCGACGTTGCCCGGACCAGAGTGTTCGAGTGGTCGGCCGAGCTTGGTACATGGCAGATCCTGTCCAACCAGGCGGCGATCGAGGATCGCTGCCTCGCGGCACCGCTTCCGATCGAAGCCTTGGTTCTCGCTGCAAAAGCCGATGACGCCATGGCGCGTGCTCTGCTCGCCAAGCAGAATTCGGTCCTGATGGCCGCCCTGGACGAGGGCCGCAACGAAGGCAAGGCCGAGGGGAAGGCCGAGGCCGTGATCTCGATCCTGAACGCGAGGGGCTTGCCGCTCCCTCCGGACGTGCGACAGCGCATCCTCTCGACGCGCGACCCCGCGCGGCTCGAGCGGCTGCTGGCCCTCGCCGCGACCTGCACGGACACCGGCGTGCTGGTCGAGGACGAGTCGTCGCCGCGACGATGACGGTCCCGCACGGCCCTGATGTGCTATTGATCCCGGGCGGCTCGCGGCCTAGGATGCCCCGCACTGAAAAACACTGGGGTGTGGCCAAGCGGTAAGGCAGCGGACTCTGGTTCCGCTATACGGGGGTTCGAATCCCTCCACCCCAGCCAGGTCCCGCGGCGATGCTGCCGCGGGCAACGACCATGACCGAACCGACGTCGCGACCCGGGGGCCTCATCCGGACGATCATCGACGGCGACCTGGCCAGCGGGAAGGTCCGCGAGGTCGTCACGCGCTTTCCGCCGGAGCCGAACGGCTACCTGCACATCGGCCACGCCAAGTCGATATGCCTGAACTTCGGCCTCGCCAGGGACTACGGCGGGCGGTGCCACCTGCGCTTCGACGACACCAATCCGGGCAGGGAGGACGTCGAGTACATCGACGCGATCGAGCGGGATGTGCGGTGGCTCGGCTTCGACTGGGGCCCGCACCTCTACCACGCCGCCGACTACTTCGAGCAGCTCTGGCAGTGGGCGCTCTTGCTCGTGGAGGCGGGCAAGGCATACGTCTGCGACCTGAGCGCGGACCAGATCCGCGAGCACAGGGGCACCCTCACCGAGCCCGGCCGGCCGAGCCCGTACCGGACGCGCTCGGTCGAGGAGAACCGCGACCTCTTCTCCCGGATGCGCGCGGGCGAGTTCCCCGACGGCTCGAGGGTGCTCAGAGCGAAGATCGACATGGCCTCGCCCAACCTGAACCTCAGGGATCCGGTCATGTACCGGATTCGCCGCGAGCGCCATCACCGGACGGGCGACGCCTGGTGCGTCTATCCGACCTACGACTGGGCCCACGGCCAGTCCGACGCGATCGAGGGGATCACGCACTCGATCTGCACGCTCGAGTTCGAGGACCATCGGCCGCTGTACGAGTGGTTCCTGGACCAGCTCCCGGTCCCGAGCCGCCCCCGCCAGATCGAGTTCGCGCGCCTCAACCTGAGCTTCACGGTGATGAGCAAGAGGATGCTCATGGAGCTGGTCCAGGGCGGGCACGTCCAGGGATGGGATGATCCGCGCATGCCCACGATCGCCGGGATGCGCCGGCGCGGCTACACCCCCGAGGCGATCCGCGACTTCTGCGAGCGCATCGGGGTCGCGCGGGCCGACAGCACCGTCGACATGGCGCTCCTCGAGAACTGCATCCGGCAGGATCTCAACGAGCGCGCGCAGCGGGTCATGTGCGTGCACCGCCCCCTCCGCCTCGTCATCGAGAACTACGCCGACGATCGGGTCGAGGAGATCGAGGCTCCCTTCTTCCCGGACGATCCGCCCAGGATGGGCTCCCGCAAGGTGCCCTTCTGCCGCGAGCTCTACGTCGAGCGCGACGACTTCATGGAGGAGCCTCCCAAGAAGTTCTTCCGACTCGCCCCGGGCCGCGAGGTCAGGCTCAGGTGGAGCTACCTGGTCAAGTGCACGGGCGTCCGGAAGGACGAGCGGACCGGTGAAATCGTGGAGCTCAGGTGCACCTACGATCCCTCGTCGATCGGCCCCGGCGCGCCGGCGGGAAAGAAGGGCGGCACCATCCACTGGGTCTCCGCGCGCCACTCGGTGCCAATCCAGGTGCGCCTCTACGACCGCCTCTTCGGCGTCCCGAACCCCGCCCGCAAGGACGGCGGGGACTTCAAGGAGCACCTGAACCCCGAGTCGCTCCTGGTGCTGACGGGAGCCCGCGGCGAGCCGGGGCTGGTCGGCGCGACGGCGGGCGAGAGGGTCCAGTTCGAGCGCAAGGGCTTCTACTTCGTCGACCCGGTGGACTCGAAGCCCGGCGCGCCCGTGTTCAACCGCATCGTGTCGCTGCGCGACTCGTGGGCGAAGATCGCCGCCGAGGGCTGACACCCGAGGAGCTGCGGCCGCAGAACTGCTGCGGGGAGGCGGGAAGGGTCTCTCCCCGCCCCCCCGCGGACGGAGGCGGGGCTAGAACGGGAGCATCTTCAGGAGCGAGCGCGCCTTGTCGGTGCCGGCGGCGAAGAAGGCGGCGGCCGGGTTGGCAAGGTAGCAGAACAGTATGTCGAAGAGCGTCGTGTGGTACGCGATCCAGCTCGCCCCGGGAGGCGCTCCGACGATCACCTTGCCGATGATCACGCCGATGAGCGACATGGCCGCCGCCACCGCGCCCGCCACCACCGAGCGGCCCCCACCGAGCTTCATCGCCGCGAGCCCCGACCCGGCGCCGATCAGGAACGCCACGTACGAGTGCTCGCCGATGAACTTGCTGACGAACCCGTACAGGACGCCCATCGCGAGCGCCCCTCCCGTCGCGCCCACGATGGCGAGCCCGAGCTTGACCTGCCCTTCCCCTGCGTCCTCGACCGTCAAGTGACCCATCCTCAGCTGACCCATTGCGACTTCTCCTCCGTCGTTGGCGGCGTCCTTGCCGCGTGCGGGCAGACAATGGCAAGCGCCGGGCCATGGTGGCGGGCGCCCGGCGCGCGCGCCGAACGCCGCGAGATCCCTGGGATCTCCGTACCAGCCGCGTGGGCCGGTCTCCGAGGGGCGCACGGCAAGGCTTGCGGGTTCCGGCAAGATCCGGCTACAGAGGGTCCCTCCGATGGACGCAGCTCTCGACGCAGACGAGGTACGCGGGGTCCCGGGGGCAAGAGAGCGCTTCGAGGCGCGGGTCCGCGCCCTCGAGGCGTTCGGCCATCGCGGCTCCGCGACCGCGAACGAGGCGCGCGCAGCCGAGTATCTCGCGGGCGAGCTTCGCGGGCTGGGGCTCGAGCCGAGGATGGAGCCGTTCGCCGGCCTCACCTCCTGCGGAGCCGCCGTGCTTCTGCACATGGCGATGGCTCTGGTCGGCGCCGCGCTGGTCTGGACCTCGCCCTTCGCGTCCCTGGCGCTGAGTCTCGTGGCGTTGGTCTCGATCCTCCTCGAGAACGGCGGGCGCATGCGTCTGCTGTCGCTCCTCGTACCCTCGAGCCCTTCGCGCAACGTCGAGGCCCGGATCTCCCCTGCCGGCGCACGGGCGGGTCGGATCGTCGTCCTGGGCCACTACGACACGCAGCGCACGGGGCTCATCTGGAAGGAGGGGCTCCTGTCTCGCATCGCGCCGCTCCTCGCCAGAAGCCCCGGGCCGATGAAGTCTCCCCTCTTCCTGCCGATGGTGGCGATGCTCCTCGCCCCGGTCGCGGCGCTCCTGGCGATCGTCCTGCCCGGGCACGCGCTCGTCACGGTGCTGGCGCTGGGCGTCCTCGCGATCCTGGGCGTGACGACGGTGCTGCTCGCCGAGTGGGCGATCGGTCCGTTCGTGCCCGGCGCCTCGGACAACGCCACGGGCGCCGCCGCGGTGCTCTCGGTCGTCGAGTCGTGGAGGGCCGACCCGGTGGAGGGCGTGGAGCTCGTGGCCCTCCTCACCGGCTGCGAGGAGTCAGGGCTGTATGGCTCGGCCGCCTGGGTGCGCGCCCACGCCGGCGAGCTGTGCGAGGTGCCCACCCGCTTCGTGAACCTCGATAGCTTCGGCTACGGGCGCCCGCGCTATCTCGGGTGCGAGCACTCGCTGGCGGGCGTACCGGCTAAGTACCCGACCGACGTGGTTCGGGCATGCGCGGCCGCCGCCCAGGAGCTCGGGCTCGAGGGCGCCGGCCCGCGAGCGCTGCCGGTCCAGTCGGACGCGTTCCCCTTCCTCCGGGCAGGCGTCGGCGGCGCGACCATCCTGTGCTTCCAGGACGACGGGCACATGCCGAACTACCACCAGCTCACCGACACCAGCGACCGCCTCGACTTCGACGTCGCCTGGCAGGCTGTCCGCTACGGCGAAGCCGTGACGCGGAGCCTGGCTGGCGTCACGCGAGCTTCTTCTTGATGCCGTACGCCAGGGCTCGAGGTGTGCGGGAAAACGGCAGCCGATGGTGCGGCTGAGCGGCACCCGATGTCGCGGGAAAGTGGTAGTCTCCTGGGCGTGGCGGGCTATCTCCGGCGCACTGTCGACCGTCTCCTCGGTGAGCTCCTGGCTGAGCTTCCTGCTGTGCTCATCGTCGGACCTCGGGCTGCCGGCAAGACGACAACCGCCGAGCGCCATGCCGCGACGACAATCCATCTCGATCGCCCGGCGGAGGCGGCTGCCTTCCGCGCAGATCCGGATGCGGCTCTGCGTGGCCTTCTCGAGCCGACTCTGCTCGACGAGTGGCAATCCGTCCCGGAAGTTCTGGGCGCAGTCAAGCGAGCCATCGATGTCGACCCGCACCCGGGCCGCTACATCTTGACCGGCTCGGTGCGCGCCGATCTCGACGCCGAGACATGGCCGGGGACGGGTCGGCTCGTGCGCGTCGCGATGTACCCCATGACGGTGGCGGAGCAGCTTGGCCGGCTCGACATGCCGCCGCTGTTCGATAGGCTGGCAGCAGGCGAGGTGCTCGGCGTGCCCGCCGCGCCACCAGATCTGCGCGGCTACGTGGAGCTGGCGCTCGAGAGCGGATTTCCGCAGGTCGCCCTGGGAATGTCTGCCAGCGCACGCCAGCATTGGATCGACAGCTACGTCGACCAGCTTCTGACCCGGGACGCGCAGCAGATCGACGGAGGCCGTGACCCTCTGCGGCTCAGGCGCTACTTCGAGGCGTACGCCCTCAACTCTGCAGGGGTCGTAGACGACAAGACGCTCTACCAAGCCGCGGGTATCAACCGCAAGACCGCGTTGGCCTACGAGCGGCTCCTTGCCAATCTCATGGTCGTGGATCTGGTTCCGGCGTGGACGAGCAATCGACTCAAGCGGCTCGTCCTCTCCGGCAAGCGGTTCCTCGTGGATCCAGCCCTCCTCGCCGGCGTCCTTCGCGTCGATGCCGGCGCGGTTCTCCGTGACGGCAACCTCCTCGGCAGAGTTCTCGACACCTTCGTTGCTGCCCATCTCCGGGCGGAGCTCGCCATCGCCCGAACGCGGCCTCGCCTCTACCACCTTCGCCAGGAGCAGGGTCGGCGAGAGGTCGATCTGCTCGGTGAACTGGGTGCCGAGCGGATCATTGCGGTCGAGATCAAGGCCGACAGCGGGCCCGGTCGTGAGGCAGCCCGGCACCTCGCCTGGTTGCGCGACGAGCTTGGCGACCGCTTCGTGGCCGGCGTCGTGCTTCACACCGGCCCGCGTGTCTACCCGCTGGGCGAGCGCATCACCGCCGCGCCGATCGGCACGCTCTGGGCGTAGCGCCGGCGCCGACGGGCGCATCGCTCGAGCTTGCGGACGCGAACGACAAGCTTCGGTCGGCTTCGGGCGTGGACGATGCGACAGCCGGAATGAAGACGTCCTGGCAGGCTACCCGGCCTGGCGAAGCCGTGACGCGGAGCCTGGCGGCTCTTACGCGAACTTCTTCTTGATGCCGTACGCCAGGAGCTTGTGGGCCAGCGTGCGGATCGGCATCCGCAGGAGGTTCGCGGCCTCCTTCTGGTTGCCGCCGGTCCGGCGCAGCGCGTCGAGGATCAGCTCGGTCTCGTAGGTCCGGATGCGGTCCTTGAAGTCCGCTCCGCCACCGTCGTCGGTCGGCGCCCCGGCCGGCGAGGGCTCCGGCGCGGCGCCGAGGCCCCGCACGCGGTCGGACAGATCCAGAGGCCCGATGACCTCGCCGGTCGCGATGACCACCGCACGATCGATCACGTTCCTGAGCTCGCGGACGTTGCCGGGCCAGTGGTAGCGCACGAGGAGCGCGAGCGCCTCCGGCGAGATCGATCGGGCGGTGCCCTGGCTCACCCGGACGGCCTCCGCCAGGAAGCGGTCCGCCAGGGGAGCGATCTCTTCGGTTCGCTCGCGCAGGGGCGGGACGTCGAGGGTCATCGTGTTCAGCCTGTACAGGAGGTCCCAGCGGAACGTGCCGGCCGAGCACATCGCCTCGAGATCGCGGTGGGTCGCCGCCAGGACACGTACGTCGACCTCGATCTCGTGCGTCGATCCGACCCTCATCAGTCGCTTCGTCTCGATCACACGAAGGAGCGCCACCTGCGCCGCGGCGGACAGCTCGCCGATCTCGTCGAGGAACACGGTGCCGCCGCGGGCTTCCTCGAAGATCCCCTTCTGCATCCTGTCGGCGCCGGTGAAGGCGCCCCGCTCGTGGCCGAAGAGCACGCTCTCGACCAGCGTCGCCGGGATCGCGCCGCAGTTGATGCAGCGAAGCGGCCCGGCGCAGCGCGGACCCGCGGCGTGGATCGTCGTCGCGACGACCTCCTTGCCCGTGCCGGTCTCGCCGTGGACGAGGACGGGGATCGTCGAGCGGGCCACGCGCTCGAGCGTGTCGTACAGGGCGCGCATCGCGGGACTGCGCACGATCGGACCTTCGGCGGCAGCCGGCGGAACGAGCGTGTCGCGTGGCGCGGCGTCGAGGACCGGCTGCCCGCTCGTCGCGCTGCGCGCCGCCGTCCTGGCGACGTCGACGAGCTCGTCCGCCGACGTGGCGCTCCTCGGAAAGGTCGCGACGCCCGCGGCGAGCGCGAGCCCGGGCGCGCCGGCCAGCGCACGGGCGATCTCGGTCGCCGCCGCCTGATCCATCTCGGGCAAGAGCACGATCGCGCTGGTCGGCCCGTAGAAGCCCGACGCGTCGACCGGCCGGAGCAGCTTCTGCACCCGGTCGATCCAGTGGCGCACGGGCGCTCCTTCGAGCGAGCGCACCATGACCAGCGCGAGCGGGCGTCCGAACGTCCGGGCGCGCAGCACCTCGTCCTCGAGGCGGGTCAGCAGTCGATCGTGCCCGTCGACGCCACGCAACCCGCCGTCCTTCGGCGCGAGCACGTGCAGGGACGCCGCGACCGATCCCAGCGCCACCTCGGCGCCGGGAACGACCAGCGCCCGGCTCACGGGCTCGCCGCCGAGCTTCGTGCCGTTGGTGGAGCCGAGGTCCTCGACCCACACTCCGTCGTCCGCGAGCGTGAAGCGGGCGTGCTGGCGCGAGAGGCTGGGGTCGGCGACCACGGAATCGGCCGGCCACTCCCTGCCGACGACGACGGGAGTGCCCTGGACGAGCGGAACGACCTTCGCGCCGTCCCGGTGGTACAGGACGAGCGAGACGCGCGTCGACGGCACGGCGCCGGCCTGGCTCCGGGCGGTCTCGACGACGTTCGTCGTATTCTGCCTGTCGTCCTCACCCTTCACGGCAAGGCGAGCGTAGCCGATTTGCTCGCCGGTTTTGCGGATACACTGCTGACGATGTCCGAGCGAGGCCCCGACCCTCCCGCGGGCGATCCGCCCCCGCGCGTCCTCGCGCCGGGCACGCTGGTGGACCGGTACGTGATCGAGCAGCACGTCGGCGGCGGGGGGTTCGGCTCGGTTCACCGGGCGCGGCATGCCGTCCTCGGCCACCCGGTCGCGCTCAAGATCCTTCATCCCGAGCACGCCGGCTCGCCCGACACGGTCGCGCGGTTCTTCCAGGAGGCCAGAGCGGCGACCGCGGTCGGCAGCCCGCACATCGTGCGGATCCTCGACTGCGGGACCTCGCCCGAGGGCCAGCCGTTTCTCGCGATGGAGCTCTACGAGGGACAGCCGCTCGACGTGCTGGTGCGCCGGGGACCGATGCCGGTCGATCGCGCGGTCGGGATAGCGCTCCAGGTGCTCGACGGTCTTGGCGTCGCGCACGCCGCCGGCATCGTTCACCGCGACCTGAAGCCCGCGAACGTCTTCATCACGTCCGAGGAGGGCGGAGATTTCGTCAAGATCCTCGACTTCGGGATCAGCAAGATGCGGACGCCCGAGAGCGTGCGGGCCGCGACCAGGTCCGGGGTGGTGATGGGCACGCCCAGCTACATGGCGCCCGAGCAGTTCCGCGGGGCCCGCGACGTCGACTGCAGGGCCGACCTCTACTCGGCCTCTGTCGTCCTGTACGAGATGCTCTCGGGCAGGGCGCCGCACGCCGGTCGGAGCTACGAGGACCTCGTCGTCCGCGTCTGCACCGAGAAGCCCAGGCCGCTCGCCGATGTCGCCCCGTCCGTGCCTCCGCTGCTCTGTGGGATCGTCGATCGCGGCCTGGCGCGCGATCAGGACGCACGGTGGCAGAGCGCCGCTGAGCTCGCGCAGGCGCTCCGCTCGGCGCTTGGAATCGGCGCGCCGCCCGTGGCCGCCGTGCGGACGGCGCCACAGCCGGAGGTCGCGGCTCCGCCATCCGTCACGCCGCGGCCGGCGATCGTCTCGCCTGGCGTCGAGGCGGGGCGCAGGGGCCGATCGCTCTGGCCTCTCCTCGCCGCTGCTGGCGCCTGCGCGGCGCTGGTTACCGTGAGCGCCATCCTCTTCTTGACCCGGGAAGACGCCTCCTCTCGGGAGCGCGCCCTGGCGCCAGAGACGCAGAGCGCGCTTCCGGCCGCCTCCGGAGCACAGGAGCCGCAGGTCGGCGCTCCCGTCCAGGATGCGCCGCAGGCGCAGGCGCCCAAGCCCCAGCCCCCCAAGGACCGAACCGAGACGCCCGTGCGCCCACCGGCGCTGTCCGCCATCCGGCCCGCGAACTTGCCGCCCGCTCCTTCGCCACGGCCGCTGCCTGCAGCCCGGCCGGCCGAGCCGTCGGAGTCGGTCAGGGTCGAGCGCGCCGCGGGTGGGCCCACCCTCGCGCCCCGCGTCGTGGGTCAGCTCGATCGCGAGCGCGTGCAGCAAGTCCTCTCGCGCGCCCGCGCCCGGCTCGGCGGGTGCAGCTCGCCGGGACGCTCCGTCCGCGTCCAGGTCCAGATCCACCTCGCGCTCGGCGAGGTGCGACTCGCTCTGCCGGCGCCGGACAACCAGGGCCCCGCGGACGTCGCCCGCTGTGTCGCCGCCAGGATCGACGAGGCGTTCCCGCCGGCCTTCGAGCCCGAGGGAAGCGGCATCGTGTTCGTGGACGTGACGCTGCCTCCGCGGTAGCGGCCGTCCGCGGCCTGGCGCCTATGCGATGGCGAGAGCTCGCGCGAGCGCCGTGTCGAGCTCGAGCGTTCGAGTCGGTCCCATGCGACCCACGAGATCGGCTAGCTTGCTCTTGAACAGGAGCGTCAGGAAGTCGCATCTCACGGCCGAGAGGCGAGGCAGTCCCTCCTCGGGGCCAACCAGCACCTCCGTGCTGATGCCGAGAATCTTGCTGTACACGGGGGCGCAGACGACGGTCGAGACGTCGGGGCTCTGGGCAATGAAAGGCCTGGACACGACCAGATAGAAGCCGGGCTTGCCGCCTCGCTCTGCAAGTCGATCGTGGGTCCGATAGATCTCTCCTCGGTTCATCGGTCACGCGGCGGGCTCGCCTGCGCCGCCACCAGGGCCTCTGCCTGCCGCCGTACGAGCCTCGAGTGCTTCCGGTAGGCTGCGGCATCCCGCTCTTCGGCCAGCCTTGCGTCCTCGGACGCCACGAACTGCTGCACGGCCTTGCGAATGAGCGCGGATCGGGCCCTCTCCTTGCCCTTCGTGAGGGCGTCCAGCTTGCTCAGCGTCGGCTCATCAATGGTGATCGCAATGGTCTTCATATTGGAGACAATAGCATAGACGTAGCCTAGAGCAGCCTCTCGATCCTGTCCCCGACCGCGACCTCGCCCGCTGTCGATACCCGGCAGTTGACGCCTCGCAGCCTCATCAGCCGGCCCGAAGGCTGGTTGACCCAGCGGAGCGCCGCCTCGCCGAAGCGATCGCGGAACTTGGCGCAGCCAGTGTGCGCGCGCGCCGAGACCTCGAGCACTGCTCCGCCGATCCGGAGCCGGGTTCCGGCAGGCAGCGTCTCCTCGCCGAGATCGAAGTCGACGCCGAAGTTGTCACCCGCGGCGTGAAGCGGCAAGCGGCCAGCCGCCACGAGCGCGGCAACGTCGGCCCGGATGATCGTGACCTGGCGCTCCGGGTCGGGCTCGGGCCCGGCCGCCCAGCGATCCAACAGCGCGCCTCCCTCCACGGAGATCAGGATGCGATCCGGGCACTCGTGGACGCCCTCGCCATTTCGCACGCAGATCCAGCGAACTGTCCCGCGATCCCGCGGCACTGGCGGGAGCGCGCGCCAGGCGGACTCGAGCTCGTCCAGAGTCGGCGGCTTCGATGTCGGGGGCGTCACCCGCGCGAATGTACTACCGCGCGCTCCCGGCGCGTCGGTGCGACTGCGGCGCTCGTGGTAGTTTCTTCGATGCCTGATGCGGTTTGCTTCTCTCGTCCTCCTTGCCGTCGAGGTGTCCGCCTGCGGATCGAGCACGTCGCTGCCGCCGCCGACGCCGCTCGCGGTCGAGCTGGGCGACCCGATCGCGATCTTGCTCGACGTCGCGCCGGGATCTGCCTCCGCCGAGGCCGTGGTCGTGGGGCCGGGCGCGACCGCGTCCGGACCGTTCGAGGTGCAAGAGGAAGGGCACCGGCTGACGGGGCGGATCCAGCTCACGATCTCCGAGGACGCGACCGACTTGTGGCTCCTCTGGCCGTTCGTCGCGGAGTCGGACGGCGCGCCGAACAACGATCCCCGTCCGGACACCGCCCTGACCGCGCTCGCGCCGGACGGGCTGCGCGGCGCCTACCTGGGCGATCGCGCGGCCGGCGAGACCATCGACGTCGCCGTGGCCCTCGTCGATCCGTTGGACACGTTCGAGGGGCCGATCCGGATCGGCGGCTGGCTCCGAACGGGCGGGCTGCCCTCCTACCACGTCGAGCTCGAGGACGCGCTGCGCGACGGGACCGACGGCTGGTACGTCTCGCGCAACCGGCCCGTGTACAGCGGCGACGGGTACGCGGTCGTCCCCGGAGCGCAGGAGGGCTCTCCGACCTCGCGCACGATCGGCGTCGCGCGGGCTGGCCGCTACGACGTCTGGGTACGCCAGATCTCCGCCATCGGCGAGGTCCGCGTCGGTCTCTCGCTCGGGGATCTGAGCGCGGAGCTGACCGGCACGGACGAGCACGGGTGGGCTCAGCTCGGCCAGGCGAGCCTTCCGGCGGGTGAAGCAGCACTCGAGCTCACACCGATCGGAGAAGGGAGGCTCGGTCTCGACGCCCTCGTCCTCGTCCCCGAAGGCGCTCCCGGCCCCGAGGGCTCGGGCATCGACGCGCTCGGCGCCGCCATCGACCCCGCGGTCGCCGGCAGCTCCATGCCGGACGCGATGAGCGCGCGGCTGGCCGCCGCTTCCGAGCTCGATCGAGAGGCGCTGAGGGCCGCCCTGCGCGAGGCCTTCGGGCTCGAGCCGCTGCCCACCGAGGTCCCCGATTCGGAGGTCGTCTCGACGCTCGATGACGGCCCGTGCGAGCTGCGGCTGGTCTGGTTCGAGGGAGGCTCGGGCCCGGTCCCGGCGAATCTCTACGTTCCTCGCGACGCTCCGGATCCCCTGCCCGCGATCCTCAACCCGATCGGGCACTGGACGGCGGGGAAGGCCCTCGCGGACGAGCAGATCCGCACCGCCGCCTTCTGCCGGCTGGGCTTCGTCTCGATGACGTTCGACACGTTCTGGCAGGGCGAGCGGGCCGGAGTCGACAACGACCATTTCCTCGGAACGTTCGACGCGCTCGGCCCGGTCCCCTTCTCCGGGATGGTGCTCGGCGAGTCCGTCCGCGCCGTCTCGTTCCTCGCGTCGCTGCCCGAGGTCGATCCCGCGAGGATCGGCGTGACCGGCGCCTCGGGCGGCGGGATGGTCAGCGCGTACGTCGCTGCCATCGACGATCGGGTCGTGGCCGCCGCCCCCGTCGTGTACACGACCGACTACGAGTGGCTTGTGTTCGACAGTCTCGGGGGAGATCCGGACCAGATCCCGTTCGGCGCGGCCGCTCTCGCGCCGCTGCCGCTCCTGTTCGCTACCTTCGCGCCGAGGCCTCTCCTCTTCATCGCGGCCGACGGGGACGGGACGTTCCCGCCCTCGATCGCGGGCCGCGTCTTCGAGACCGTGCAGGGAGTCTACGAATCGGCCGGCGCCGCCGACCGCGTGCGCCTCGAGATCGTCGGGGGACCTCACGGCTACCTGGCGGAGGCCCGACGACTTGCGTACGACTTTTTCCTGCAGGAGCTCGCGGACGGCGGAGGTGTCGGCTCGGAGCCCGACACGGAGGTGCGCCCGGCGTCGGACCTCGAGGTCGATCCGCCGGATCTGCAGTCGCTCGTGGCCCTGCACGAGCGCACGGCCGACACCGTCGTCGCGCACCCTGACCCCGATCGGCTCTCGGCCCTCCTCGACGTGCCCGACGCCGTCCCCGGACCCGCCCGGATCGTCTCGGACCTCGGCACTGTGCGCCGTTTCGCCCTCGACGTGGACGGCGGTCGCGAGGTCTCGGCCGTCGTGATCGGCCCCGAGACGGCGACCCAGGCCGTCGTCGCGATCTCGGACGGTGGGATGGCGGGCAGCGCGCTGGTCCCCTGGATGATCGGCCCGGACCGCGCCGTGGTCTTGGTGGAGCCGACCGGGATCGCCACGCAGGCGGGCCGCTACCGGAGCGCGCGCGGCACCTCGTGGTCGAAGAAGGCCGGCTACCTCGGCGGCCACCCCCTGCTCGTCGGACTGTCGGGGATGGCTCTGAGGCGAGTCGAGACGCGAGCCGCCGCTGCGCTGGCGCGAGACCTCCTCGACGCGCGGCAGGTGATCCTCTGCGGCGAGGGCCTGGGCGACGGGGGCGCGGCGATCGCGATCGGCGCGGCCGAGCCGACCTTCGACGCGGTCGTCGCCGCGTCGGGCTTCGCCTCGTACCGCGAGGTCGCGCGCTCGCACCGCATCGTCCCGCCCGCGCTGGTCGCTCGCCGCCTCCTCGAGGTGGGCGACCTGCCTCACCTCGCCGCGATGCTCGGATCGAGGCCGCTCCTGATCCTCCGCCCCGCCGACTCGACGGGCGCCGCGATGGCGGAAGACGCGGCGCGCGCCGCCTACGAGCCGGCAGTCGCCGCGGGCACCGCGATCGACTTCGCCACCGATCTCACCGCGCTGCCATCCTGGCTCGACGGCCTCTGACAGCAGCGCGGACGTACCGGACGAGTCCCAGAACGGTGCCGATCGTCAGGCCAATCAAGGGACCCGCCAAGAGCCCACGGGTGTCACCCTCGCTCCAGGAAGCAAGCTCGTTCACGAGGCCAGCCAGCGGGATCCCGAACAGGAAGCCGAGGGCGACGCCGCCCAGCGCGTAGGGAACCATCTCGATGAGCTTGACCGTCTGGTCGGCGCGCGCACCGGCGATGATCGACTCGATGGCCACGTCCGGGTCGGTCCGCCGCCGTTCCTCGCGGCGCATCGCGGCGAGCTCGTCCGCCGCGCGGCGCTCCTCGATCTCGGAGCGGGAATCCTCGGTTGGGCCGCCGCCGGCGCGGGCCTCCTCGAGCTGGCCTCGCATCTGGGCAAGGTCCTCTTGTGCGGTTGCGCGGGCCTCGTCCATCTGACGCCGCATCAGGGCGAGGTCCTCCTGAGCGGCCGCGCGAGCGTCCGCGAGCTTTCGCCGTGTGTCATCGATCTCGTCCTGAGCGCGGGACAGCCTCGACTCGAGCTGGCGCCGCGTCTCTTCGACCTCGTCCCGGGCGCCGGTGCGAGCCTCGTCGAGCTGGCCCCGCGTCTCTTCGAGGTCCTCCCGGGCGCCGGCGAGCTCCGTCTCGAGCGCCTCGACGCGGGCGTGGAGCGCCTCACGCTCGTCGCGGTAGCCGCTCATCTCAGTGGAAGGCGTAGCCCATCAGGACGAGCAAGCGCAGGTACCGGTCGGTCGCGCCCGGGAAGCCGTCGATCACTCCGTCACCTGTAGTGGTCGCGCCGCTGAGCTCGGTGTTGAAGATCGTCAGGCCGCCCGAGACGGACCAGTGCAAGCCCTCGGCGCCGAGGAAGCGGCCGCCGAGCCCAGCCCAGACGTCGAAGCCCGATCCTCCCTTCGTGTCCGCGCCCAGGAGGTCCCGGGCCGCCTGGCCGACGTCCAGGACCCAGCGACCGGTGAGCGAGCCCTCGAAGCCGATGGAAGGCGTGCCGAATGGGATGCTCGCCGCGACCGTGCCGGCGATGTTCTTGTAGCTCATGGTCGGCATCTGGACGTCCTCCTTCAGGAGCGACATCGCCTGGGGGTCCAGCGCGAACTCGAAGAACCCGCCTCCGAGCGAGAGCGTGATCGACGGGCTCGCCGGCCCGTCGCGCAGCGGCACCCTGAAGAGCGCGCCCGCGAGGAGCTCCTGCTCGGCCGTGTCGACCTCGATCGACTCGCCGAGGTCCGTGGGACCGGTCGTCGCGAGGAGCAGGAAGTGATGGCGGTAGGTGATGAAGATGCCCAGCCCCGAGGCCCAGTCGTCGAGCGGCGCGAGGGGATGGAACTCGCCGCCGACCGTCAGCTCGAGGAAGCCTGGCGCCGAGTACGTCCTGGGGCCATCCGAGCCGGCGACCTGGACCTCCATCTTCCGGCTCATGAAGGCGAGGCCCAGCGTGAGGTCGAGGACCGTCGGGCCGGGCTCGAGGGTCGGCGGCGGCTCTTCCTCGGCGGCCGGTCTCGCGTCCGCGGGCCCCGCAAAGGAGAGGACACAGACGCACGCTGCTATCGAGCGGCGCGGGCGCACGAGGTGGACGATGATACCGCGGCTTTGGACAGTTGACCACGGCCCCGAGGCGATGCGGGGTCGCAAGTCCCCGCCAAACCCGCGCGGCAGCGGGGAAAAACCAGCGGCACGGGGCATGCTCGGCAAGCTTGGCTCATGCGGATCCTCGCCCTCCTCTCGATCGGGATGTGGGCCGTGACGGTGACCGGGTGCGGCGGTGGCAAGGCGACCACGTGCGAATCGGGCTGCTCCGGTGACGAGACCGACGGGGGCGACGACTCGGGCCCGACGGGGGTCGACGGAGGCGTCGAGGAAGGCTGCCGGGGCGACCTGGATTGCGCGGGCGGCTTCTGCATCGACGGCGCATGCTGCCCGACGCCGGAGTGCGGCGGCGAGTGCTGCACGGGAGACGAGATCTGCTTCGCGGGCGCTTGCGTGGTTCCCGGCGAGCACTGCCGGTCCTCGCGCGAGTGTGGCGAGGACCGCTACTGCGAGCCGGCCCTGGTGGACGATCCCGAAGATCTCCCCGAGCCGGTGGGCGAGGACTGCCTGCACGAGCCGCCGCCGGAGGGCCGTTGCCTCGACCTGCCGCCGGTCTGCGACGAGGAGGATCCGGGCGACGACGCCGAGTGCCTCCCGCGCTGCGAGTACCACCCGCCGGTCGGCGCGCTCGAGGCCGTGACAGAGTGGCGGTGGGGGCCCGTGGCCGCCGAGCAGCCCGAGCTCACGGACGTGTGGGCCACGCCGACCGTCGGGCGCCTCGTGGACTCCAACTGCGACGGGGCGGTCGACGAGCTCGACCCGCCGAACGTCGTCTTCGTGTCGGGCAACGCGCGCAGCACCTGTTGCTCCTGCGGCGGCTACGCGCCGAGCACCTGCTTGACCGGAGTCCTGCGCGTCCTCGATGGGCTGACGGGAGAGGAGGTCTGGTCCCTGGAGCGCGCGGCCGAGGGCTCGATCGGGTTCGCGGGCCTCTCCGTGGCGCTCGGCGACATCGACGCGGACGGCCGGGTCGACATCGCGGCCGTCACCGGCGAGGGGAAGATCGTCGTCGTCGACGCCACGGGCGCCGTCATGCTCGAGAGCGACCTGCCGGTCGCCGGCATCGGTGTGGCCTCCTTCGGCTGGGGCGGAGGCCTCGCGATCGCAGACATGGACGGAGACGGAGCGCCCGAGATCGCCTACGGCGCCAGCCTCTTCACGACCGCGGGAGGGGCGCTCACTCGCCTGTTCGTGGGAGCTTCGGGCCTCGGCGGCGGCGCCGCGATGGCGCTGAGCGTCTTCGGGAACGTCGACGCGGACCCGGATGTCGAGCTCGTCGCGGGGAAGACCGTCTACGACCGCGACGGGACGATGGTGTGGGACAGACCCGGCCTGTCGGAGGGGTTCCCGGCCGTCGGGGATCTCGATGGGGACGGCGCCCCGGAGGTCGTGCTGATCGGTGGCGGCCAGGCATTGATCCTCGAGGGGGCGACGGGCGCCACGGAGCTCGGGCCCTTGACGCTCCCGGGCACGGGATCGGGAGGACCGCCGACGATCGCGGACTTCGATGGCGACGGAGCCGCCGAGATCGGAGTCGCCCAGGCGAACTACTATTCGGTACTGGAGGCCGACTACGCGGCGCCGGCCCTGCGCGTCCTCTGGCAGGCGCCGAACCACGACCTGAGCTCGTCCGTGACGGGCTCGACCGTCTTCGACTTCGAGGGCGACGGGATCGCCGAGGTCGTCTACAACGACGAGTGCTTCCTCTGGGTCTACGACGGCCCGACCGGCGAGGTCCGCTTCGCGACCCCGACCACGTCGTTCACGGCGACCGAGGCGTCGCTCGTGGCCGACGTCGACGGCGACGGGCACGCCGAGATCGTCATGGTGTCGAACGGCGCCAACCCGGGTCCGGGAGGCTGGGGATGCGACGTCGCGCCGTGGAACCAGCCGGATCCCAACTCGGTCCGGCCGGCCTGGGCCCCTCCGCCCGGCCAGCCGGCCTACCGCGGCATCACGGTCCTCGGCGACGCCTCGAGCGCATGGGTCGGGACGCGCACGCTCTGGAACCAGCACTCGTACCACGTCTCGAACATCTGCGACGATCGCGACGACGCCTGCGACGTGGCGGCCAACACGTACGGCGCGATCCCGGCGCGCGAGCGGGCAAACTGGCAGGTCCCGTGGCTCAACAACTTCCGGCAGAACGCCCAGGACGAGGGGATCTTCGACGCGCCCGACGCGACCGTGACCCTCGACGTCGGCTGCGAGTCGCCGCCGATCCTGCGCGCGACGGTGCGCAACCTCGGCCAGGCGCTGCTGCCGGCCGGCGTCGAGGTCGCATTCTGGCTCCGGCTCGACGATCACGACGAGCTGCTCGGAACCGCCGCGACCGAGGCGCCGCTCTTCGCCGGACAGGTGGCCGAGCTCGAGATGGAGGCCCCCGCCGATCCCTCGGGCCTCTTCATGGCACAGATCGTCCTCGACCCGGACGTGCCCGCGTTCCGCCAGTGCCGCGAGGACAACGACGGCTCTGGCAACGTCTCGGCTCGCTGCGTGTTCTAGCGGTCCGTGGCGGCCCGGATCCGCTCGCTGACCTCGCGATAGACCGGCGCGAAGTCGGCCTGGCAGATGCTCTGGACGGACCCGCCGCCCGTCTCCTGGTCGATCTGCCTGATGAGATCGACGATGCGGCGCGGCGGATCGGCCTCGCCCAGGCCGGGAACGTCGCAGCTCGGGACGAGGCGCTCACCCTGGCCCTCGGCCGAGTTGTCGATCACCTCCTGCATCATGGGATGATCTAGCAGGCACTGGAAGTCCGCGTCCGTCATGTCGGTCAGGTTGCAATTCGAGTCCGGGGGAATCCCCACGATCCCGGCCACCACGAGGTTCTCGGGATCGCAGCGCCGGAGGTCGAGCAGGCTCTCGACGAACTCCTCCACCGGCGCGATGTACTGGTCGCGATGGTTGAAGCAGCGAAGGGTCAGCGGGCCCAGGGCGAGATCGGTGTTGAAGATGTCGGTGGAGTTCGCCAGGTCCTCGCGGATGGAGCAGTCGTCGCCGTCCGTGTAGATGACGACGGCCAGGACCGATAGGTCGCGCAGGAAGCCGGCGTTGGCACCGTCCGCATGCGTCGTGAGCGCCTTGCGGATGGCTCCGAGCGGCTGCTGGAAGCCACAGCCACCGACCCCCAGGTTCGCGACGCAGTCGAAGTCGTCCGCGACGTCCTCCGGGTCGTCCCCCTCCTCGAAGGACAGGAAAGACGGATAGTCGTCGTCGCAGCCCGCGATGGCAGGTGACGGAGAGTGAAGGAGCCTGCCGTCATCGCCGTCGACCGCGTCGTCGCAGGTCATCACGGCGTAGCCGCCGGTGCCCATGTCGCCGTTGATGACGCCGACGTGCAGGTCCGTGACGGCGTCGCGGTCGATGGAGCCGTCGCCGTCGAGATCCTGCGGATTCGTGAGCTGCTCGACCAGCACGCCGAAGTTCTGCGTCAGGCTGGCCTGCTCCTGGTTCATCGAGTTCGAGTTGTCGACGACGACCAGGAGGTCCACCGCCTGCACGGGCCGCGGCGGAGGGCACGGCTCGATGTCGCCGTCCCCATCCCCGTCGGCGTCCGAGTCGGTGTCCGTATCCGTGTCCGCATCCGTGTCCGTGTCCGCGTCGGTGTCCGAATCGGCGTCGGTGTCCGCGTCACCGTCCACCGAGTCGTCGTCGTCGTCGTGGCTGAGGAAGCACCCGGAGAAGGTGCCGGAGGCCAGAAGAAGCGCAGGTAGCAGCACGGATGTCCTCATGGTCGTCTCCCTTCGCCCAGCGTTGCCCGGCTCGTGGCGCCCGCCGATGCATCATGGAGCAAGCGGCGTGCCCGCGCGATCCGGCGGTGGCCGACCGCGAACAGCGCGCTTCCCGCACCGGAGCATGCGCGAGAGTGGCGGACGCGGACACCAGCGGAGCGTCCAAGGAGACCCCGCGGGGCCGCGGTAAGGTGTATCCTCTGGCCGATGATCGGTCGGCTTTCGCTGGGGGCGATCGCGCTCCTGGCGTGCGGCGACGGCGAGCGATCGCCCGGCGATAGCGATGCCCAGGCGGCGCTCGACGGCGGCCTCGACGCCGCCGCCGACTCGGGCGAAGACACCGGGGTCCCCAGCGGTTGCCCGCCCCCGCCGATCGTGCGGCCCGAGGACGTGCCCGAGGGCTATCTCGAGCCCGAGGCGACCTCGCTGTATCGCCCGGTCGACGGCGACACGGCGCACTTCGAGGTGGACGGCGATCATCCGGCGATCCGCTTCCTGTACGTCAACACGGAAGAGAGCGGCGGCGACGAGGCGACGGACTTCGGCGTCGCGACCAAGGAGATGGTCGCCAATCAGCTCGAGGACGCTTCGGAGATCGTCCTGGCCGTCAGGGAAGACGGCGGGCAGCCGGGCTCCCCCGACCTCGACCCCTACGACCGCTGGCTCTCGCTGGTCTTCGTGGACGGCGAGCTCTTCCAGACGGAGATCGTGCGCTCGGGGATGAGCGCGTACTACACGATGTTCGGGTGCGCGCCCGAGCCCGTCCACTCGAGCTTGCTCTGGGCCGAGGCGGAGGCGCGCGCGAACCGGCGGGGCATCTGGGAGCCGGGGCACCCGACGGACTACGAGGAGGTCCTGGACGACTGGATCCGCGGGTCCTGTCGGCCGAACCCGTTCGAGGAGCCCTACTGCCCCTGAGGTTCGGCTCTGCGCAGGCCCCGCACGAGCAGGACGAGGAGCACGGCGACGGCGGCGAGGAGGGAGGCCCACAGGACGATCGGGTGCCGCTCCGTGAACGGGCCCGACGGCCCGGGGCGAACCCAGCGGGCGTTGCGCTGCGGCGGTCCGAGGCGGGCCGGGAGCGCGGCCTTGCGCTCCTCGATCTCGAGCTGGGCGCCGAGGTCGTAGCGGGGGGCGCGGGCGCCGGCGCTGCCGTACCAGAGCACGAGCGGCCCGCGGCCGCGCCGGAAGACCAGGCGCACGGGCCGATACGAGACCGCCCCGAGCTCGAGGCCGTCGAGCGGCCGGTCGTCTCCGTCGTCGACCAGGACGCGCAGGTAGCGCGCGTGGCGCTCGGGCAGGTCGATACGGAGGCGCTCGATGGTGCGGTCGGTGACTCGCACGCGAAAGATCCCTCCGGTTCCCAGCGGCTCCCACGACGGCGGCTCGAGCGCGTCGGCCGTGTCGATCGAGACGACCCTGTGGAACGAGCGGCTCGTGGTGTCGATGGTCACGCCGGCGATCGGACGGCCGCCCGTGCCCAGGTCGAAAACTCGGGCCGTCGTCCTCTCCGGCGACCTTGCCTCCGCGGACCGAACGCGCGTGAACGACGTCCACCGGCGCAGCTCGCCGGCAGAGGTCGACTCCTCTTCGACCGAGAGCGAGTCTACCGCCAGAGCGCGACCCGTCTTGTTCCAGACGGTCACGCGCACGTAGCGTCTCGAGGACAGTGGGTACGAGACCGTGGAGTAGCTGGTGGTGGCGCCTGCAGCCGAGCGAAATCGATAGATGCCGCCCGAGCCGACCGTCTGCCACGCCGCGTTGTCCTCGCTCGCCTCGATCAGCACCTCGCCGAGCGCGCTCTCGTCTCCCGCGAGGCCAATCTCGACGGCGTTGTGCCGTCCGCGCAGGTCGTCGGGTCCGAGATCGGCGACCGCCGTAGAAGCGTCCTGGGTCACGGCGCGGTCGATGATGGTGGCGGGCCTGCGCTCGAAGGCGCGCTCGGCGCGCGCCGCCTCGTGGCGAACCGCGGGTATCTCGCGCGCGTCGCCGTCCGTGAGGCGCAGGTCGGCCAGGTCGGGTCGCGCCCGTCGATAGACCGCGTCGTCGGCTTCGATCGACGCGAGCGACTCGGGGTCGCCGTCCGCCGCGCGGACCTCGCGCCGGAAGCGCCAGCGCTCGGTCGAGAAGTCGGCGCCGGCCGCCGAGCTCACGAGCACGACCAGCAATGGAAGGCCGACGCGCCTCATGACTTGTCGCCCTCGATGCGCGCGCTCCACCGCGAGTAGAGGTACGAGGCCGCGACGAGGAGCGAGCCCACGACCAGGAACGACAGCACGCGGTAGATCGCGGCGAGCTCGGCGAGGTCGACGAGGAACACCTTCGCCGCCGTGATGAAGAACAGCGTGAACGCGATGATCCGCTGAAGGACGTCGCGGCGGAGGAAGCCGACCGCCAGCGTCCCCGCGGCCCACAGCGCCCAGAGCCCGGAGAGCGCGAAGCCCTTGGCGTCGTCGGCGTGGCCGTGCCCCACACCGAGCCTGTCCACGGCGAACAGGAGCTCGAGGGACAGGCCCGTCAGCGCGGAAAGGTGGAAGAGGCACGCCAGCCCCATCTGGATCGCGCGGTCGAGCCTCTCCGCGACGCGCTTGCGGTACAGGAACGCCCCTCCGAGGAGGGAGAGCGCGACGGTGGCGTGGCCGAGAAAGGCGGGGTTGAGGAGGACCAGCCACTGGTCGGCCCGCTCGTTCTGCGCCTCGACGAGCGGCGCGCAGAAGAAGCCGAGGAGCAGCACCAGGTCGCCACCGATCTCGATGGGGCGTGATCGCGCCCTGAGGCCGAGCCAGAGGAGGACGAGGCCCTCGACGGCCCATCCGATCGCGACGGGGTGCGCCTCGAGCTGCACGGGGATGGCGAGGGTCGTCAGGCCGAGCGCGAGGGCGTACAGGCACGCGGCGAGTCGCGGGTCCGCGTCGCGCAGGCGCCTGTGGATGAGCCAGCCGAGGATGCCGAGGTAGCCGGCGACCGCCACGGTGAACGGCCCCAGGAGCGCCTGGTGCGAGAGCGCGCCGGTGGAGCGCACGTGGTGCGAGTCGAGGACGGCGTACGCGGTCGCGTAGAAGAACACCGTGTTGACGAAGACGAAGAAGAGCTCGTACAGCGCCGCCTTGCGCCGGCTGACGACGGCGTTGACGAGCGGCAGGAGCGTGAACAGCGCGAAGAAGAGCGCGAGCAAGCCCACCGCCAGCCAGACCCGCGGATCCGCGTAGAAGTCGTAGAACTCGCTCAGCCAGCCGAGGAGGAGCGCCTCGGTGGCGACGAAGGCCAGCGCGTCGAGCGGGCGCCACTTCCGGAAGAAGGCGACCGCGAAAGCCCCGAGGTCCAGGACGAGGACGTAGGCGAACAGCTCGATCGGCCGGTCCTGCCCGGTCGAGAGGAGGACCGGCGTGAGATAGCCGCCGGCGAACGTCATCATCGCGATGGCCAGCGCGTCGTAGCGGAGCGCGAGGACAACGCCCGTCGCGGTCACGAGCGCCATCAGCGCTCCGGCCTGGAGCTGACCGAAGAGCTCGTACCAGGCGAACGCCGCGAACAGCGACAGGTACAGGACGCCGAGCCCGCCGCCGGTGAGCGTGCGGGCGAAGATTCGCGTGCCCAACCCCGAGGACGCGCCGCCCTTGCGCTCGTAGTACGCGCCCAGCGCGAGGAGCAGCGCTCCGCCGAGGAGCCCGATCGCGACCCGTCCGCTGGGCCCGATGAGGTTCGAGTCGAAGGCGAGCTTGAGGAAGAAGGCCACGCCGAAGAGGAGCGCGATCATCCCGATCCGCCCGAGCAGCCCCGTCGCGAGGAACGACTCCCATCGCTCGGCGGGTGGCCGGGCGGCTGGGGCCGCAGCCGGCGGTGACGGCGCCTGGCCGCCGAGCGGAGGCGCCCCGAGCGCGACCGCCGCCGTGGGCACGGTCTCGTCGACTGCCGCTGCGCCCGAGGACGGCGCGCCGGTGGCCGCATCCGGCGCTGGCTGCTGTGCGGCGGGAGCGGGCGGAGGCGGCGCCGCGGCCAGCCCTGCGCGCGCCAGCGCCTCCTCGTGCTCCCTCACTTTTTGATAGAGGAAACCGACGACGCCTTCCAGATCACTCAACCGCTTCTCGTCGGACATCGCTCGAGCCCCTTTCGCGGACAACGGGCGCCGTCAGCCCCTGATTCCCGACGGATTTCTCCCACATCCGGTGATTTTTCGACAGAGCGGAGAGGAGAGGCTGGGCGTCGAGCGCTGCTAGACGCGGAGCGCCCGGATGCCCTCCGTGCGGGCGATCCGACAGAGATTCCTGTCGGCGCACACGAAGGTCAAAGCGAAGCGCGTCTCGCGAGCCAGCCGCAGGGCGGACGCGAGCTGCACGGCGTCGTAGCCACGCAGGGGGCGCCGGGCGACCAGCTCCGCCGCCAGCGCGAGCACCGCGCTCCTTGGCTCGACGACCTCCCCTGACTCGAGGTCGACCGGGACCCTGTCGGCGATCCGTTCAGCCGCCTCCTCGGCGAGGTCGCCGCCGCGAGCCCGCCGGAAGACCGCCGCTGGCACCTCGACCAGACTCAACGCAGACGCCGCCCTCCGCACTCGGGGCGAGAAGAGCCGTCTCACTGCCGGGCTCCCGGGCTCCTCCACGTAGCGCTTCGTGATCGCGCTGGCGTCGAGAAACCAGATCATCCGGGCTCGCGATCCTCGAGGAGCGTCTGGGAAACCGGACGCCCCCGCACCTGGACGGGCTCGAAGTCCGCGACGCGCCGGCGGCGCGCGAGACGCACTTCGCCCCGATCTGCGAGCTGCTGCAGGCGTTCCTCGGAGGACATGACGCGGCCCCGGACGGGCAAGACCTCGGCGACGGGCTTGCCGCGGTCCGTGACTACGAGATGTTCCCCCTTCTGGACGAGCTGGAGATAGGCGCTGAGCCGGTTCTTGAGGTCCCGGACGGGGACGTTCATGAAAATGTAGCTAGCATGGCTACATGAGGCTGTCCAGGAGCCCACGGGTGCGTTGCACGGTCCCGGGTTTTGCGCCGCCGCCCCAGACCATCGCAGGCTTGAATCCGGAACAGGCAACAGGCGACTGGCAACAGGCAACTGGCAACTGGCAATTCCGGAAAGCGGATTGCACGCACCGCTCACGGCT
>JACPQR010000027.1 GCA_016190375.1 Deltaproteobacteria bacterium | reverse complement strand
CTGCTCGGCAATCGCGATTATCCCCCGTCGGGGACTCCGCGGCGTCGTCAGCAGCGCAAGGATTTGCCGTGTCCCGATGCCTGCAAACCGGGAACTGCACCCATCTCACCTCGAGGCCCTCCGCGCGCGCTGCATCCATAAGCGTAGGCAAGTGGCAGTCTCGGGGATTCGCTCGAGGTCTGCACTCTCGATGATCTCGACCATTCGTTCGACCGAGTCGACCTGTTGCGCAAAGAGGACGGTCTTCGGATCTCGATGGTCCTCTGCTCGCGGGTCCTCCATCAGCCCGAGCAGGAATGCCTCGATCTTCTCGACCGCCATGCCTCCGGCGATTCGGATTTCGGGAAACGCCTCCTGCGCCCTTCGTATTCCGGCCCCGATTCGGGCTTCTCTTTCGCGGGATCCGTCGCGATCGCGCACGAATGCGATTGCGTCGCACCGACGCTCCACTGCGAGAAGTGCCATGCCGAGCACGTTTCGCTCCTCCGCGCTCCGATGCGCTCCGGGCCTGAACCTGACGATCCGCTTCCACGGAACCGCGTCCCGAACCTCCCACCCGTCACCGCGCGCTCGACGAAGCAGGGCTCGTCTTGGCCGCGCCGACCGGAGGTCGGATTCGGCGCTTCCGCGATAACGGCTATGCGGCTACCCGCGGCCTCTTTGAGATAGTCTCCTCACATGCGGCTCACGGTCATTCTCGCGATCACGCTCACGGGCGCGTCGAGCGGCTGCTCGGACGACGGCGGCGGCGAAGGCGAGGGCGAGGGCGAGGGCGAGGGCGAGGGCGAAGGCGAGGGCGAGGGCGAGGGCGAAGGCGAGGGCGAAGGCGAGGGCGAAGGCGAGGGCGAAGGCGAGGGCGAAAGGCCCGTCTACGAGTGGGAAGAGCTGGATGCCGGCGGGGAGGGGCCATTCGGGATCTGGGGGTTCATGATCGCCGACAAGGGCGACGGGACGGCGATCCTCTTCGGCGGGACGACGATCGACGCCGTGGCGGGGGGCGAGAGCGTCGACGGCACCTGGCTCGTGGATGCGCGCGGCGAGTCGCCGACGTTCACGCGAATCGAGGCGACCAACCCTCCCGACCCGCGCTACTGCGCCTGCACGAGCTACGACCCGGTTCGCGACATCGTGATCCTCGTCGGCGGCAGGGACAGGTCGCCCGTCGACCCACAGACCTGGACGCTCGACCTGCAGTCGAACGTCTGGACCGAGGTCGTGACCGACCTCTCGCCTCCGGGAAGCGTCGGATGCGCCATGGCGTACGCGCCGGACCGCGACACGACCTACCTGTTCGGAGGCGGAGCCACGGCGCAGTACTACGACAGGACATACAGGTTCGACGCCGACGCACCGACCTGGACCGAGCTCGACGCCGCTGGTCCGAGCTATCGGTACGACGCCATCCTCCGTCACGTCGCGCCCGGGGAGCCGCTCGTCCTGTTCGGCGGCGCGATGGGCCCCATCGGGAACAGCTATTACTCCGACGTCTGGCGCTTCGACACGACCGACGAGACGTGGACGCAGGTCACGGCCCAGGGGGAAGGACCGCCGACGGGTCGACGCGGCGGCTGGCTCGTGATCGAGCCCGACGCTTCGGGCTTCCTGGTGGGCATGGGCTCGGGAGGGATGCAACCCGACCAGGTGATCTCCGACCTCTGGCGCTTCGAATTCGCGACGAGTGAATGGACCGACATCACGCCTGTCGAGTCCCCCGTTGCCAGGGGCTTTTCGCTCCACATCCCCGCGGGCCCGGGCCGCGTCGGCCTCCTCCTCGGCGGCTTCGACAACCTGAGCCCCGTCACCGACCTGCACCGGCTGCTGCCGGGCCCCGACGACGACCGCTGGTAGGGCGAGGAGACGGGGTCAGGCGGGACCCTGCAGGGTCCTCGTGAAGAACCGGAGGAGCAAGGTCCACAGCCGCGTGCGCATCTGCTCGTTCGCGATCATGTGCGTTTGCCCGGGGAACAGCACGAGCTCGTAGTCCTTCTGCGCGGCGTGCAGAGCCTGGGCGAGGCGGAGCGTGTGGCTGGGAAGGACGTTGTCGTCCGCGGTTCCGTGCACGAGCATGAGCGGGCGGGTCAGGCTCGCGGCGCCGCCGAGCGTGGAGTTCGCCTCGTACACGCCGGGGCTCGCGTCCGGCAGCCCCAGGTAGCGCTCGGTGTAGTGCGTGTCGTAGTCGGCCCAGTCGGTCACGGGCGCCACTGCCATCGCCGCCTTGAAGACGTCAGGGCGCCGCACCACCGCGAGGGTCGACACGTAGCCGCCGTACGACCAGCCGAAGATCCCGATGCGCCCGGGATCCACGTCCGGGCGCTTTGCGATCTCGAGCATCGCCGCGGCCTGGTCCGCGAGCGGGACTTCCGCCAGTCGGTCCCTGATTGCCCGCTCGAACGTGCGGCCGCGGCCGGGCGTCCCACGGTTGTCCGCGAAGGCGACCACGAAACCGTGGTCGGCGACCCACTGCCACAACAGGTAGGCCAGCACGTCCTCCTGGACCGCCGAGACGCCGGGTCCCCCATAAACGCGGTCGATCACCGGGTAGCGCCGACCCGGCTCCATCGTGTGCGGCTTGACGACCGCGGTGTACCAGCCGTCGCCCTCGCCGATGCGCGCGATCTCGACGTTCAGCTCGAACGGGAGCGCCTCGGCGACGCCGGGCAGCTCCCCGACGATCGTTCCGTCACTCTTCCTGACGTGCAGGCTCGGCGGCGCATCGATTGCGCGGTGCTCGTCGACGAAGACGGCGTGTCCCTCGCCGAAGGTGCCGTGGTGGACGCCAGGCTCGGGTGTGAGCGTCTGGCTCGGGCCGCCCGCGAGAGGCAGCCGGAGGACGCTGGCGCTCGTCGGCGCCAGGCCCGCCTCGACGACGACGAACCCCGCAGCCTCGTCGACGTCGAGCAGCTTCCGATAGCCCTCGCGCGCGCCGGCGATCGTCCTCGCGAGGTCGCCGGTGGAGCTGCGCACCTCGAGCTCGGTCGTGCCCTGCCGCTCCGTCTGCCAGAGGAAAGACTGGCCCTTGGTGATCCAGCGGAGCGAGTCGTGCAGCGCGACCCATGCCTCGTCCCGCTCCGAGAGGAGAGTGGATGTCGTCCCCGTGCGCGGGTCGGCGGCCAGGACGACGACCTCCCGCTGATCGCGGGTCTGCACCTGGAGCGTCAGGGGCGCGTCCTTCTGCCACGTGACTCGCGCCAGGTAGGGGAACCGGGCACGGTCCCACTGGATCCAGCGCGGCGTCCCGCCCGACGCGGGGATCACGCCGAGCTGGACGGCGACGTTCGCCTTTCCAGCCCGCGGGTACGGCAGGCTCTGCGGGGGCGAGAACGGGCTCATCTCGTCGATCCACGTCCGCCTCTCCACCACGGAGGCGTCCGCTCGCTCGAAGGCGATCTGGGTCGAGTCGGGTGACCACCAGAAGCCGTCGAGTCGTCCCATCTCCTCCTGAGCGACGAACTCGGCCACGCCGTTCGTGACGTCCGCCGTGCCGTCCGAGGTCAGGCGGCGCTCCGTCATCGTGGCGAGGCTCGTGACGTACAGGTCGCTTCCCCGCACGTACGCGACCTGCGAGCCGTCCGGCGAGAAGCGCGGGCCGATGGCGGCGCTCTCGCCGGCGGGGAGCCGCGTCGCGGCGCCGCCCGCGATCGCAATCAGGAAGAGCTGGCCGCCGAGCGTCGTGACGATGCTCGCTCCGTCGGGCGAGATCTGGAAGTCGACGAAGCCGCCCGTCTGGAGCCGCAAGCGCTCGCGGCGGGCGGCCTCCTCGGGAGACAGCCGCTCGGTCTCGCCACCGAGGATCTGGGCAGGGTCGGCCAGGGTGCGGGTCTGGCCGCCGGCCACGTCGAAGGCGTACAGCGTGTTGACCGCGCTCCGGGCGGGGCTGCGCAGGAAGACGACCACGCTTCCGTCCGGTGTCGGCTTCGCCGCGGTGGGCCGGCCCAGGGTGTAACCGTGCGTCGCCGTGAACGACTCGAGGAACGCCTGGTCCTCGCTCGCAGCGGGGGATGTTTCGGTGGTCGAGCCAGCGCCAGTCGTCTCGGTCGTCTTCACGGGATGCCTCGCCTCGGAGCGCCTGGTGCCGGGCTCGTCGTCCCCGCAACCGACCACGAGCGGGGCGAAGAGGCACATCCAGGCACGAAAGTGGTTCATGGGATCCAGCGGCGCCTCAGGAGAACGCCGAGCGCGACGGCGAGGACGGACAGACCGAGGGCTCCGCGCGACCGGCCGGCGCTTCGACAGCCACATCCGCCGCCGTCCTCCGTCTTCACGACCGCTCCGGCGTCACCACCGCCGTCCACGTCAGGGACGCCCGAGTCGAAGCCTGGAAGGCCGCCGTCGCCGATCCCGCCGCCGATGCAGCCGAACTCGGGGTCCTCGTAGACGGCGCCGAGAATCTGGTCGAACGCGGCCTCGAGCGTGCCCTCGTCGGAGGCGGTGAACGCTCCGATCGTGTGCCCGGCCGATGCGATCGCGTCGAGCTCGTCCGCGTTGATGTCCTCGGCGAACCCGATGACGAACGTCCGGACCTCCGGCTCCTGCGCGAACAGCTCGGCAGCCACCGCTGCGGCATCGCCAGGGCACGTCTCGCTGCCGTCGGTGACCAGGAGCACGTAGTTGCGCTTGCCGGCCTCGCCGAGGTCGGGCATGTCGACCAGCTCCTCCATCGTCACCCCGATCGGCGTTCCCTGGCAGCGAGCCGCCGTCGACAGCGTGTCCTCGATCGTGCTCGCCGACCCGCTCGCGATGTCCACGGCAACGAACCCCGCGGTGCAGGCCACCTCGCAGCTCGTCGCCGTCCCGCCGGGGAAGAGCGCCAGGCCGAACTTCACGTTGTTCGAGTAACCGTCGAGCAGGTTTCCGATCGCTTCGATCGCGACCTCCCAGCGCGAGCGCTCGTCCCCGACCAGGAGCCGGTCCATGCTGCTCGAGCGATCGAGGACGATGAGGACGTTGGCGCACTCGTCGGCCCGGGCTGCCGGGGAGAATCCCGCCAAGGGCGCAAAGGTCATCAATAACAGGGGGATGCGCATGGGCCCTCCGAGGCGCGCAGCATATTCTCGTTGCGGCTCGAAGGCGAGCGTAGAAAAATGACGATCTCGTCCGTACTACGAGCTGGCCCGATCAGAAAGGTGGAGGTGCCAATGGCGAGCAAGGTGCCCTGGATGATGATCGTCGGGACTTTCGCGGCTTTCTCGGGCTGCTCCACCCCTGCAACAGCCCCGGGGTCGCAGTTCGACGCCGAGTGGGCTCGCCTGGTCGGCTCGGGTGCCACGGTCCAGCACCTCGACTCCTCGCCGCAGCTCGGAAACAACGCGAGCGATGGGGTGGCGGGGCTCCTGTCCGCGGCCATCCCCGAGACTCCGGCGCAAGGACCCTTGACGGCGCCCGAGGTCGACAGGGCGATGCGCTCGAGGCTCGGATCGATCCGGATGTGCCAGGCTCAGGCCGAGCGGCGCGAGCGCCTTCCGAGCGGGAAGATCATCGTCCGGTTCGAGATCGGAACGAGCGGCTCCGTCGACAACGTTCAGGTCGAGGGGCCGCAGTTCGACCGGACGTCCCTGCTCTCGTGCATCTCGAGCACGGTCCGCCACATGCAGTTCCGCCCCTCTCCGCAGCCGTTCGCCGCCGCGTATCCCTTCATCTTCGCTGGAAGCTGACCTCGAAGCTCCCGCCCCCGTTGACGGTCGGTTCGTCCCTCGACTAGTCTCCACAGCGCTGTCCCATTGTCGGCGCGTGCGTCCGTCGCGGGGCAGGGGAGGAGTCGCATGAGCATTCGATTCGCGCTGGCGTGGGTCCTTCTGTCCGTCCTCGCGCTCGGAGGCTGCCCGTCCAAGAGGGGCGGAGGCGGAGGCGAGGGAGAAGGCGAAGGCGAGGGTGAGGGCGAGGGCGAGGGCGAGATCGAGTGCTCGGACGAGGACGGTGACGGGTATGGCGCCGGCGTCGATTGCACCGGCGACGACTGCGACGACACCGACCCCGGCCTGCAGGACGAGTGCGGACAGGACTGCGACGAGTTCCCCGAGCGCACCGGATGTCCATGCGACGACGGCGACGAGATCGAGTGCTACACGGGCGACCCCGCGACGCTCGGTGTCGCCGACTGTCACGCGGGCCAGCGCTCCTGCGACGGCGGGGTCTGGACGGGCTGCATCGGCCAGCGCGCTCCGCGGCCCAACGAGATGTGCAACGAGGTCGACGACGACTGCGACGGCCGCATCGACGAGGGCGTGGTCAACGCCTGCGGCACCTGCGGAAACGCGCAGGAGGACTGCCAGGGAGTCTCGATCGGCCCCGACTACGACCAGCCCTTCTGCGACGAGGATCGCGAGGACTGCGACGGCGTGGAGGAGACGGACGAAGGGTACCTGACGCTCGGCGAGACCGAGGTGAACCTGACCAACATCTGGATCGCGAACTCGAGCGAGGGGACGGTCTCCAAGCTCGACACGCGCACCGGCGACGAGATCGGCCGCTTCTACACGGGCATCGACGACGACCAGGCGGATCCGTCCCGGACCGCGGTCGACGTCGACGGCTCGGTCTACGTGGCGAACCGAGCGTTCTACCCGCCGGCTCGATCGCAGGCGACCGCGTCGGTCACGAAGATCGCGGCCGACGAGATCGACTGCGACGACGGGAATGGCAACGGATCGATCGACACCTCCGACGACTCGGTGCCGTTGCCGCGTGACACCGACGAGTGCGTCTTGTGGACCCAGGCGGTCGGCAACCCCGGCTGCGCGGCGCGGGCAATCGCCGTGGACATCGAGAACGGCCTGGACGGGACCTTCGCCTCGAAGGTGTACGTCGGCTGCTTCTACGACCGCGAGGTCCACAAGCTCGACGGCTCGGACGGGACGGTCGAGGACACCTTCGAGGTCCCGAACGTCTCTCCCTACGGCTTCGCGATCACCCAGGACGCCATCCTGTTCGTCGCCGGGCTCACGTCCGGCTACGCGGGCGGGGCCGACCAGGTCGGGATCATAGATCTGAACTCCAACCCACCGACGGTCGACTACGCGTCGCCTCCGGCGTGCGGCGACGACGGGCTCTTCGGGGAGGCCGGCGTGTCCACCTACGGAATCGCCGCCGACGACCGCGGCCGGCTCTGGTCGTGCAACCTCTGGTACAACTGCATCTACCGATACGATCCCGAGACGGACGAGTGGGACTACGAGGACGCCCAGACCTGCCGCGGGATCGCGACCGACGGAGAGGGCTACGTCTGGAGCGGCGAGGAGGCCGAGCTCGTCAAGTGGGATCCGGACCAGTTCGAGCGCGTCGGCTCGGTCGGGACGAGCGGCTCTGGCGGCCTCGGCGTCGCGATCGACTTCGACGGAAAGATCTGGATGGTCAACGAGGGCTCGAGCGACGCGAGCCGCGTGGACCCGAACTCGATGGAGGAGGAAGGGCGCTTCGCGACGGGCACGTCGCCGTACACGTACAGCGACATGACCGGGTTCCAGCTCCGCAACATCACCGCGCCGTCGGGACGCTACTCGCGGGTCCTCGAGCTGTGCGACGACGCCGCCTCCGAGTGGTCGGGGATCGGGCTCGACATCGACCTCCCCCCGGGCACGAGCGTCGCGGTCCGCGTGCGGACGGGTGAGACGATCGAGGAGCTCGAGACCGCGGATTGGGTGGACCTGGGAACCATCAGCTCGCTCGACGATCGGAACATCGTGTTCGGCGACGACGTGCCAAACGCTCGATACCTGCAGATCGAGCTGACCCTGCAGCGCAGCCCCGAGGCCGGCGGCGCGCCGGTCCTGCGCGGCTTCACCGTGCTGGGCGGCTGCGAGGTGTTCTTCGGTTGAGCGAAGGGGCTCACGCCCCCCTCGCTCAGTGGTCCCTACGTCTCCTGCAAGAGCGCGCACGGACCTGCCGAGATCAGCCTGTCGAGCGCTTCGCAGCTCTCGGCGGACTGCGCCCCGTCCACGCACTCCTCGAGCGCGTCAGGCTCGAGCGGCGCACGCCAGAGACGCTCGTCATCACACGCGGCGATCGACACCGGGCCGCAGCCCAGGAGCTCGGCACGCGCATTCGCCGCGGGCTCTAGCTGGCTACACTGCTCCTCGACCGTCGCGTCTGTCCCGCAATCGTCGAGCGCCTGGCGGTCGATCAGCTCGGCACAGGTCGATGCAGTGCTGGCGAGCATCCGACATGTGGCGACATTCTCGTTGGCCCAGGGCCGCTCCACCGGACAGTCGGACGGCGGCATCGAGCAGTCGAGTGCCTCGGCGCGCCGCTCGAAGGCCTCTTCGATCTCCTCGCACTGGCTCTGCACGGCATCCTCGGGCGTACCCCAGCAAGCCGCGAGAACGACGGCGCACGCGACGACTCCGGGATGGGTCTTGGCTAGCATCTCAGGTCGCAGAGCAATCTGCGTTCCAACAGTGGCATGAACCACCGGTCTGGGACGTTTCAGTCGCGTGAGGGCCTTTCTCTCCGTCATCGTCGCCGTCTGGCCCTCGGCCGCGACGGCGCAGGTCTTCGGCCTGAGCGGCGTGCCCTCGGACCTCGCGAGCCTCGGGAGCGAGTGCGCCGACGGCCGCGCGGCTGCCTGCCGCGCGCTTGCCGCTCGTTACGCGACTGACAGCGATCTGCCCGCCGACCGCGACGTGGCGCGGCAGTTCCTCGAGGCCGTGTGCGACGAACTGGGGTACGTCGCGCACTCTGCGAGCTTCGCGGTCTTCCGCGCAGCGCAGCGCCGCGCGCGCCCATGCTACCGGACGCTGTCGGGCTTGCTGCGCCGCGGCTGCGACTCGAGCCGTGCTTGGGACTGCGTCAGGCTGGCGAGCATGGTCCGCTACGGGGCCGAGCGCCCGCGGGACCTCCGGCGCGCGCGCTCTCTCCTCGAGAGCGTCTGCCAATCAGAGGCGGCGGGCGCCGCCCGAGGCTCGGCCTGCGAGCAGCTCGGCGAGCTGTACGAGGGTGGCGAGGGCGTGCGTCGCGGCCCGGCGCGCGCCCTCACGCTGTACGAGCGCGCATGCGCCGATCTCCCCGGCTCGTGCGCACGCCTCGGTGCGCTCCACGAAGCAGGCCGCCTTGGTCCGCGCAACCTCGACGCCGCGCGCCGCTGTTACCGGCGCGCGTGCCACGCCGGCAGTACTTCCGCGTGCGGCGCCTTGCGAGCGATCGAGGAGAGGTAGCCGTCCCGTCACCGGATCACGTCGACTCCGCTCATGAGCAGCAGGGCCGCGACCGCCGCGGCGAGGAGCAGCGCGAGGAGAAGCCAGCCGCCACCCGACCGCGCCGCGCCGGCGCCGCCGATCCCATCGACCCACAGGCCCTCGGCCTTCTTGACGCCCGGGATGGATGCGTTCGCCTCGCGACCACGCTCGAGCTCCATTCGCGCGTGCAGGACCTCCGGGGTCGCCGGCAGCGCCGCGCCGCAGGCGGGGCAGAGGGCCATCGGATCGTCGGGCGGATGGGGCGCGGTCTGACCGCAAGACCTGCAGACGACCGTCGGGACCTGCACGGGATACAGGGTACCGCCGGTCGCGGGAGCTGGTATACACACCCCCTCGATGCGAAACCTCCGTCGATTCGTCGTCACGCCGTCACTCCCGCCTCGCCTGGAGAGGCTGCGCGAGCTGGCCTACAACCTCTGGTGGTCATGGAACCACGACGCGGAGGACCTGTTCCTGCGTCTCGACAGCGACCTGTGGGTCGACATGCACCGGAACCCCGTCGCGCTCCTGGGCGCGATCGACCAGAACCTCCTCGAGGCCGCCGCGCAGAACGACGCGTACCTGGCGCATCTCGACGACGTCTCGGCGGACCTGCAGCGCTACCTCTCGGACGGCGGGTGGTTCGCCCGCGCCCACCGCGGGTCCGGAGCGCAGCTCGCATACTTCAGCGCCGAGTTCGGCCTCACCGAGTGCATTCCGACCTACTCCGGGGGCCTCGGCGTCCTCGCGGGCGACCACCTGAAGTCGGCGAGCGACCTGGGGCTTCCGCTCGTCGCGGTCGGGCTCGCGTACTCCGAGGGCTACTTCCGGCAGCAGCTCAACGACGACGGATGGCAGACCGAGCGCTACCCGGTCGCCGACTTCACGACCCTCCCGATGCGCCTGGTCACCAAGGGCGGCACGCCGCTCGTCTTCGTCGAGTATCCCGGCAGGACCGTGGCCGCGCAGATCTGGCGTGTCGACGTGGGGCGGGTGCCGCTCTACCTCCTCGACACGAACGTCGAGCAGAACGAGCTGAAGGACCGCGCGATCACGGCGAGGCTGTACGGCGGCGACGACGACATGCGGATCCGCCAGGAGATGATGCTCGGCATCGGAGGGATGCGTGCGCTGGGCGCGCTCGGGATCGATCCGGCCGTCTGCCACATGAACGAGGGGCATTCCGCCTTCCTCGCGCTCGAGCGCGCCCGCCAGCGCGCGATGTCGGATTCGATCCCCTTCTCGATCGCGGCCCAGGCCTGCAGCGCGGGCTCGGTCTTCACCACGCACACGCCCGTTCCCGCTGGCCACGACATGTTCCATCAGGATCTCGTCGAGTACATGATGGGCCCGTACCTGGAGAGGCTCGGCCTCGATCCGGCGGAGCTGCTCGCCCTCGGGCGGCTGGATCCCGGCGACAAGGTGTCGCCCCTGTCGATGACGGTCCTCGCGATACGACTGTCGGATCGGTACAACGCCGTGAGCGAGCTGCACGGCCGGGTCGCCCGGAAGATGTGGCAGAAGATCTGGCCCGAGGTCCACGAGAGCGAGGTGCCGATCCGTTCGATCACGAACGGCGTGCACACGCCGTCCTGGATCTCGCGCGAGATAGCCGCCCTGTACGATCGCTACCTCGGGCCGCGCTGGAGCGAGGAGCCGTCGACGGCAGAGCTCTGGCAGCGCGTCGAGGACATCCCCGACGCAGAGCTCTGGCGCGTCCACGAGCGCCAGCGCCAGAGGCTCGTGATTGGCGTCCGCAGGTTGCTCAGGGCTCAGGCGGAGCGCAGGGGAGCGCCGCCCGGCGAGATCGCGGAGAGCGACGAGGCGCTCGATCCCGACGCCCTCACCCTCGGCTTCGCTCGCAGGTTCGCGACCTACAAGCGCGCAGTCCTGATCTTGCGCGACGTCGAACGCCTCGCGCGGATCCTCGGGAACAAGGACCGGCCGGTGCAGGTGCTGTTCGCCGGCAAGGCCCACCCTCGCGACGAGGCGGGCAAGGAGCTGATCCGCGAGATCGTCCACGCGACTCGCCTGCCGTCGCTCAAGGGGCGGGTCGTCTTCCTCGAGGACTACGACATCGGCCTGGGACGGCTGCTCGTCGGCGGCGTCGACGTCTGGCTCAACACGCCTCGCCGACCGCTCGAGGCGAGCGGCACGAGCGGGATGAAGGCCGCCGCCAACGGCGCCTTGCAGCTCTCCGTGCTGGACGGCTGGTGGAGCGAGGCGTGGCAGCCGGGCGTGGGCTGGGCGATCGGCCGCGGAGAGGAGTGGGCGGACTCCGAGTACGGCGACCAGGTCGAGGCCAACGCTCTGTACGACCTGCTCGAGAAGGAGGTCGTGCCGGCGTTCTACGAGCGTGACCTCGACGGCGTTCCGCGCTCGTGGATCGCCTGCGTCAAGAGGTCGGTGCGCTCGATCGTACCCGCCTTCAACACGAACCGGATGGTGAAGGACTATGCCGAGAGCCTGTACCTTCCGGCCTTCGAGCGACACACGCAGATGAAGGCCGAGACCTATCGCGGAGCCATGGGGCTCTTCGCCTGGAAGGAACGAGTTCGCGCCGCCTGGCCCGCGGTCCAGGTCGCCGAGGTCCGGGAGCGCGATGGCACCGAGGTGGCGATCGGTGGATCGCTGGGCGTCGAGGCCGTCGTCCAGCTTGGCGGGCTACAACCGTCGGACATCGTCGTCGAGACGTTCACCGGGAAGCTCGACGGCCGCTCCGACCTGGGCGAGCCGGACGCGATCCAGATGGCGCTCGAGGAGGACCTCGGCGGCGGACGGTTCCGCTACGCCGGGCAGATCCGCTGCCGGGCGACGGGCGCGCACGCCTACACCGTGCGGGTCGTCCCCTACCACCCCGCTCTCTCTCACAAGCTCGAGGTGGGGCTCGTTCGCTGGGCCTGACCCGGTTTCTCGACTAAGCTCGACCACGGCGATGGGCGAGCGGAGGGAGATCGCAGCGCTGGAGGGAAGGCTCGTGGCGGAGCTCGTCGCCCGGGGGCTCCGGCAGACCGGCCCGCGCCGCGTCATCGCTCGGGTCTTTTTCGAGGCGGCCCCCGACGAGCACCTCGGTCTCGACGAGATCCACTCGCGCGCTCGAAAGCGCGATCGCCACATCGGGTACGCCACGGTCTACCGCACGATGAAGCTCTTGACCGAGGTCGGCCTGGCTCACGAGCGCCGCTTCGGCGACGGCTTCTCGCGCTACGAGGTCGCCGCGGGCGCCGCCCACCACGATCATCTGATCTGCAGCCGCTGCGCCGGCATCGTCGAGTTCGAGGAGCCGGAGATCGAGGCGATCCAGGAGCGAGTGGCGCGCCGGCACGGCTTCGCCGTCACCAGCCACAGGCACGAGATCTACGGGATCTGCGCTTCCTGCCAGAAGGCGGAGCATGGCTAGACGGCTCGGTCTTCGGGTCCAGATCGTCGTCAGCCTCGCGGTCCTCCTCGGGATCGCGCTCTCCTCGATGGGGTTCCTCGTCTTGGCGCTGGTCCGCGCGACGGTCGTCAGCCAGGGCGTCGAGCAGGCGACGGTCGTGGCCCGGGCGCTCGCGACGGACCTGGACCGCGCCCGCGCCAGCTCGGGCCGGCTCGAAGAAGTCGCCGAGCGGGCCCTGGGCGCCGCGGGCGTCGACGAGATCGCGGTGTGGGACGCGGCAGGGCACGAGAGCCTTCACGTGAGCCTGCCCGGTAGGCGAGGGCGGCTCGCTGACGCCGGCCCGCACGTGGCCGTCGCGGCAGAGGTGCTGGTCGAGGGTCCTGGCCCGCCGCGGCTGGTCGCCGTCCGCCCTCTCACCGACCCGCGCGGCGTCGTCGCCATCGACGTGTCGCTCCAGGAGCCGCTCGAGACGCTCGACAGGCTGCGGCGGATGACCGTCCTGTACGTCTGCGTGGCGGCGATCGCGCTCCTCGTCTTCGGCTTCGTGGCCATGACGCGCCTGATCGTTCGCCCGGTCACCGCGCTCAGGCACGCGGCCGAGCGGGTGGCCGCGGGCCTCCTCGACACGCGAGTCCCCGTCGAGGGAGGCAGCGAGATGGCCGACCTCGCTCACAGCTTCAACCTTATGACCGCACGGTTGCGCGAGCAGCAGGCGGAGCTCGAGCGCAAGCTCGGCGAGCTGGAGCAGAAGACCCGCGACCTCGAGGCCGTCCAGTCTCACCTGGTCCGCTCGGCCAAGCTCGCCTCAGTGGGCCAGCTCGCGGCCGGCGTGGCGCACGAGATCGGCAACCCCGTCTCCGCGATCCTCGGGTTCTGCGAGATCCTCGCCGCGGGCGACGTCCCCGCGGACGAGGCGCGCGACTTCGTCTTGCGAATGACGAAGGAAGCGGAGCGGATGAACCGGATCATCCGCGACCTGCTCGACTACGCCCGCCCCACGCGCGAGGCGGTGAGCGAGCTGGACGGCTGCGATCTCGGCAGCGTGGTCGAGGACTCGACGAGCCTGCTCGCCCCGCAGAAGAATTTTCGGGAGGTCGACGTCGAGCGGGTGATCCCCGAGAACCTGCCGCGCGTTCGCGGGAGCCGCGAGCGGCTCACCCAGGTCCTCGTCAACCTCCTGATCAACGCCGCCGACGCGATGGGCGGCCAGGGGCTCGTCAGGGTGGGCGCGGAGTCGATCGAGGGCTTCACCGGGCCGGACGGCGCAGAGGTCAGTCGCGCCGTGCGCGTGAAGGTCGCCGACTCGGGGCCCGGAATTCCCTCCGAGATGCTGACCCGCGTCTTCGATCCGTTCTTCACCACCAAGGAGCCTGGCCTCGGGACCGGTCTGGGCCTGGCCGTCTGCCAGGGGCTGGTCGCGGCGATGGGGGGCGTGATCAACGCCGAGAACGATCCGGCGGGCGGCGCCGTGTTCACGATCGTGCTTCCGGCGGTGGACTGACGAGGGGATACTTCCGTCGATGAACGACCGCACCCTCGTCCTCGCCTGCACCGCTTTCTTGCTGGCCGCGTGCTCGTCCTCCGCTCCGCCGCCGCCCGCGAGCGACAGAGGCACTCCGGCCGCACCCGTGGCGTCGCCGGTTGCCTCGCCGGCCGACCGGGCCCAGACCACGCCGGCGGTTGCGACTCCGGCGGCGCCAGTTCCGACGGGGGTCATCGGCAGCGAAGGGATCGCCGCGTTCGACGCCCTCGATCCCGCGCAGATCGCTGCGCTCGCGAAGCGCCGGGTCTTCTGGGGCCATCAATCGGTGGGGGCCAACGTGCTCGAGGGGGCTCGAGCGCTCGGCTTCGACTTCGCCGAGGTGAGCCGGGGCTCCGACTACGCGCGGGTCGCGTGGGGCGAGGCGGGCGTGGAGGAGAACGGCGATCCCGAGCGCAAGATCGCGTCCTTCGGCGCCTACCTGGAGGACCAGGGGATCGGCCGCCGAGTCGAGGCGGCGGGGTTCAAGTTCTGCTGGATCGACTTCGAGGAGGACACGGACGTTGCGGATCTCCTGGGCGACTACGAGGAGAAGATGGGGGAGCTCGCCCGCAGCCACCCCCGCGTGCGCTTCCTGCACGTGACGCCTCCCCTGACGACCGACGAGCCCGAGAAGAACCTCGTCCGCTGGCGCTATGGCCGCGAGATGATCCGCCGCTTCGCCAATCGCGGCGTGGTGCTCGACCTCGCGTCCGTGATCTCGACCGGCGCCGACGGCAGGGCCTGCGAGTCGCGCCGCGCGAGGAGGCTCTGTCCCGCGTGGTCTTCGGACAACGGCCACCTGAACGACGAGGGCTCCCGCCGCGCCGCCAAGGCGTTCCTCTACGCGTTCTTCAGGTTGCTGTCTTGATCATGGCCTGGCGACGCAGACCGGCTCGGTAGTCGGTAGCCGCGGCCCGGCAGGCCGGTAAGACGCCGTTCCTTCAGGGTTCCACGAAGCGGAGTCGGGACAGGTCGCGCCGGCGATTCGCAACGAGGCGGCGGAGTCGAGGCCGAGCCCGAGCCCGTGACCGAGCCCGAGCCCGTGACCGAGCCCGTGGCCGAGCCCGAGCCCGTGGCCGAGCCCGTGGCCGAGCCCGTGGCCCGAGCCCGAGCCAGCGTTGTCCGGGTGTGAGGGCGCTACGGCTCGGTGCGTCGTTCGCTGGAGGGGCTGCTGCCGAGCGTGAGAGTGGCGCTCGCCGCATCGCGACCTCGAGCGCCTCGAACAGATCGCGGCCGTCCGTCGTCCCCTCCGGGGCGCGGCGTGCCGTTCACCCCTGAGGCGCACCTCCCGTGCCGACCCGGCGGACCGTGCCGGCACGGGAGCCGCGCAAGAAAGGGGCAATCGACACGCCGCACCCCCGGGGCCCCCAGCGGCCGAAGGCCGTCCGGGGTGGGTCGGAGGGGACGGCAGAAAGGATCCAGCGATGAACAGGTTCGAGGCGCTCGAGGTCGCGATGCAGCTCGTGGAGGCGATGCCCAAGGTCATCGAGCAGGTCGCCAAGCACGACAAGAACATGGCGACCCAGATGAAGGACGCCCTGGGCTCGATCGCGGCCAACCTGGG
>JACPQR010000035.1 GCA_016190375.1 Deltaproteobacteria bacterium | reverse complement strand
GACGGAATCGCAGCGCTTTCAGACCATACCGCGCGATCTGTCTCTACCCGTGCCGCCTCGAGCGAGGCGCGCCGACGAGCCGATCGGATCGGTGATGGGATCGGGGACACGCACGAATCGCGGCGCGCCGATCTGCATCTGCCTGAACTTGCATCGCTTTCAGACCATACCGCACGATCTGTCTCTACCCGCGCCGCCTCGAGCGAGGCGCGCCGACGAGTCGAGGCGATCTACGACGTCCGTGGAGCACACCACCGCGGCCGTCGACCTCAGCGCGCCCCGTGTCTCGAGCGCATGCGACAATGAGATCGTTTTCCCGATGGGTGCCAAGTCTGACGGGGAGCGGGTCTGGGCCGGGGAGCTTCCGTTCCGCTTGACCATCGCACGCGCGGCGGAGCACGTCTGCCTGGCTCGTGGCGAGAGTCCGCCCGATTTCCTGAGCCCGAGGGAGGAGGAGCTCCTCGCGCGCCTTCGCTTCCCCGACCGCAGACGCAAGTGGCTCCTCGGCCGCTGGGCTGCGAAGCGGCTCCTTCGAGAGGCGCTGCGAGAAGAACGCGGGGGCGAGCTCTCCAATGGGCAGATCACCGTGGCCAACGATCCCATGGGTGCCCCCTACGCCGAGGTCGAGTCCGACGGCCCGCCGTCGCGCGTCCCGTGGACGCTCTCCCTGTCGCACCGCGCGGACGTCGCTCTCGCGGTCCTCTCGAGAGCCCCGGGCGTCACGATGGGCGCGGACCTCGAGCTCGTCCAGCCCCGCGACCCCGCTCTCGTCCGTGACTTCTTCACCGACGCCGAGGCCGCAGCGGTCGAGCTCGCAGCCGGCCGCGAGGCCGACCTCGTCGTGGCGCGGACCTGGAGCGCCAAGGAGGCGGTGCTCAAGGCGCTCGCTCTCGGCTTGCGCCTCGACACCCGCCGAATCGAGGTGCGCGACCTGCCCGCCGACGTTCCCGGCGGCCCGTCGGAAGCGGCGGCGTCGCCTTCCGGCGACCCACGCTTCCACCGCATCTACGTCGCCCTCGACGCGCCCGCGGAACCGGCCTTACCCGACCCGACCGTCGTGTGGCGTGACGACGGCGCCTGGGTGCTCACGGTCGCGTGGCTCGATCCGGCGTCCCCGCGAGGCTGACGCACGGCACCGCAGGCCCCGTCACGCTTTCTCGACCGAGACCGGCGTCCCGTTGAACACCGGCATTCCGCTGAGCGGGTCGCGGACGGAGTCCGGGTGTACGCGGTTGACGTTCACGCCCGGGTATTTTCGGGCCGTCGTCATGCCCGACTCGTACGTGTGTCCCCAGTGCTGATGGATCGCCACGACGCCGGGCAGGATGTCGGGCGTGGGCCGCGCCTCGATGGTCAGCTCGCCGGCGGCGGAGCGGACGCGGATGGCCTCGCCCGTGCGGACTCCGAGCCTCCGCGCGTCGCCGTCGTTCAAGATGGCCCAGTTCCCGCCGAGCTTCTCCACGAGCTCCGGGATGTCGTGGGTCCAGGAGTTGTAGCTCTCGAGGCGCCGCGCCCCCGAGATGAGCAGGAACGGACGATCGGCCGTCGGCAACGGCGGGCTGTCGATGGCGGCCTTCAGGCTCGCCGCGAAGGTCGGGTGCCAGAGGTGGATCCGCCGGTCGGACGTGTGGATCGCCTCCTCGAAGAACCGGCCGAACGCGAAGGGTCTCCCGTGCAGCCCGCGCGCGCTCGAGCGCAGCTTCCCGTACGATGGGGTCGCACCGAGCAAGAGGTAGCGGTTCAGCAGATCGGGCGAAAAACCGATCCCTACCCCGTCGAGGATCCGCGCGAGCCGATCGAACAGCGGATTGTTCAGGAACGGCACCCCCGCGGCCCGCGAGAGTTCCTTGAAGATGTCCCACTCGCCGCGGCACTCGCCCGGCGGCTCGACGACCTTCGGCCGGAGCTCGGCGAACGGCTCGGGATCGAAGGTATTGACCAGGAAGTGAAAGCCGCCCTGCTCGAACTGCGTGGCCGCAGGCAGCACCCAGTGGGCGAACGTCGCCGTGTCGTTCAGGAAGATGTCCACCGACACGAGCAGGTCGAGCTTGCGAAGCGCGGCCTCGATCTTCGCGGTGTCAGGGAAGCTGATGACGGGATTACCGGCCACGACCACGAGCGCTCGGATCTGCCCGTCACCCGGGGTCGTGATCTCGTCCGCGAGCACGGAGCACGGTAGACCGCCGAAGACGGGGCGGAAGCCGCCGATCCGCGATGGCGAGGTGTTCCTTCGCTTCGTGAACTTCTCGATCAGCGCCGGGATGTCGATCACTCCCGGGTTGAAGTACAGCCCACCCGGGCGGTCGACGTTGCCCGTGAGGCTCGCGAGCGTGGCAACCGCCCACTCCGTGACGACGGAGTTGTGACTGGTCTGCACACCGACGCGCGTGGACGCGTAAGCCCCGTCGGCACGCGCGAACGCGCGGGCGAGGTCGCCGATCTCCTCTGCGCCGATCCCCGTGAGCTCCGCGGCGCGGGCGGGCGAGAGCGCCGCGACCGCGGACGCCCAGCCGTCGACGCCATCCGTGTGCCGCGCCACGCGCTCGCGGTCGTAGAGCCCCTCGTCGAGGATCGTCCGGATCATGGAGCCGAGCAGGTAGAGGTCCGTGCCCGGCCGGATGCGCAGGTGCCGATCCGCGAGCCGCGTGGTGTGCGTGACGCGAGGATCTGCGACGTACAGCTTGCCACCGGCCGCCTTCGCTCGTTTCAGATCCTCGGCGACCCGGGGCCGGCGCTGAAGAAGCGTGAGCCCTTGCGTGACGACGGGGTTCGTTCCAAGCAAGAGCGCGAGCTTCGCGCGCCTGACGTCGGGCTGCAGAATCAGGTTCTCGTTGCCGTACAGAGCGTGCGCGACGACGCCGCGGTCGGTGTACTCGAGCGACAGCACGTTGTAGCTGTTCGGCGAGCCGAAGGCGTGGCAGAAGGTGTTGGCCATCGTGATGCCGATGGAGTCGGCGGCGTTGCCCCAGTAGGTGGCGATCGCGCGCGGACCGTGCTCATCGGCGATTGCCCGGAGCCTCGCCCCGATCTGCCGGGTCGCGTCCGACCAGGTTGCGCGCGCCCAGCCCGAGCCCTCCCGGCGCAGGGGATGAAGCAGCCTGTCCGGCGAGTTCTGGTAGCCCAGGAGGCTCATCCCCTTCACGCAGACGAAGCCGCGCGAGACCGGGTGGTCGCGGTCCGGGCGCACCCTCACCATCTTCCCGTCCTCGACGTCGACGTCGATTCCGCAGAAGGGCTCGCACGCTCCGATCTTGCAAACGGTGTGGACGGTGCGGGCCAAGAGCCTGCGATGGTGCCGGCGCCGCCAGCCCTTGTCAAAAGGCGGTGACGCGATCAGCGGCCTGCTGGCTGATCGAACGCGATCAGGTGCAGGAGCACGAGCGCCGCCGTCTCGGATGGCTCGGAGGCGGCGACGATCGAGCGGATCTCGCGGAACGTCGCGCGAAGGAGCTCGCGGACGCGCTCGAGATCGGCGCGCGAGAGCGAGCAGACGTTGTAGGAGAGCGAGTCGCCGGGGCCGGGCCCTAGCGCGCGGCTCAGGCTCACCTGGGCCCAGTGGCCACGAAGGAGCCGCATGGCGTCCGGCCGCGCGCGCGTGTCGACAGTGAGGCTCCCCGCCGGCTGGTACCTGCCTTTGACCTTGCGAACCACCGCAGCGCGCACGAGAAGGTCGAGGCATCGGCGCTCGACCGTCGGGTCGATCCCGAGCCGTCGCGCGATCCAGCCTGGCTCCGCTGCAGCGAGGGCCTGGTACTCGGTCGTCTCGAGCACTCGGAGGACGGCCTCCGTCCACGGCTCCTCGAAAGCGAGCGTGCGGGCCGCAAGCGCAGCGGCGTGGCGAGCCCGAAGCGCGGCCACCGATTCGATCGGCACGAGCTCGGCCACGAGATCCGCCACGCGACCGGTGATCGCGTCGACGAGGCGGAAGAAATCGGGGAGGCGCGGCTTCGCCTTGCCGCTCAGCCACCGGCTCGCGGCGAAGCGGGAGACTCCCGCGCGCTGCGCGACCTCGCCGAGCGGTCCCTTGCCGCGCAGCCTGTCGAGCCAGGCCGCTATCTCGAATGCGCCGCGCGGTCGACTCTCGAGCGCCTCGGTCGGATGGAAGCGGGCGAAGGCGGCGGAGACGTCGATCCCGACCTTTGCGCAGGCCCGCAGGGCCTCGGCGGCTGTCGGGTAGCGCCGGCCGTTCTCCCAGTCGGTGATCGGGTTCCCCCGGTATCCGAGCTTCCGCGCGAAGGCGACCTGCGACCGATCTCCGCGCACGGCCTTCAAGAACTGGCTAGCAGCCGTCTCCATTGTTTCCCATTTTCGCACGACAAGGCGCGGATGTGACCCCCGGAATGTTCGGAACCGACGAAGATTCCCCTGGACCGTGGAAACCGAGCGGCGTACACCGAGATCATCGAGGAAAGCGCGGGAGGAACAGCATGGCGCGATGGCTCATTTCGGTAGTGACCCTGGCAGCCGTGGCGATCGGCGCCGGCTGCGGTCTCGGAGGGCAGTCCGGCACGGAGGGCTCGATGGACAACCCCTGCGTCTGCGAAGGCGTCGGTGAGCGCACGCCGTTCAGGGGCACTGTGACCGCGCACGAGGGCACGGTGTGGACCATCCTCGTCGAGGAGCTCCTCTCCGAGCCGGTCGAGCCCGACTCGAACGAGCCGCCAGCGCCTGGGGAGGAGCTGACCGGGACGTGGGACGCGTCGGGCGGCTGCGGCGACGGCCTCGAGCTCGCCGTCGGCGACACCGTGCTCGCGCGCCACTCGCCCGGATACGAGGACCAGCCTCCGTGTCCCGAGTACCAGGAGTGCTCGCTCGATCGCTGCGGCCCGTTCCCCGAGGACGACGACCCGACCGACGAGGACGTCGCCGAGTGGGATCGCTGCGACAGCGAGTGTCTCGAGGAGACGCGCGAGGAATGCGCCCAGAGCACTCCGCCCGAGTGGCACGAGGGCAGCTTCTCCCTCGCCGCCCGAGGCGCCGACGGCTGGCTCTTCGGCGAGCGCTCCGGAGAGCCGCTGAGAATCGGCGACGACGAGCCGGAGCTGATCACCGATCAGTCCGCGTGCTACGACCGCTTCGCCGCCAACGCCTGCGAGGACTACCGCGGCCCCGGCGAGTGCATGTGACCCCGCCCGTCGGCCATCAGCTCTTCTCCCTGTTCCCGCCGCCGCCGAGACGCTCGAGGAACGCGCGAGTGCGCTCCGCGAGCTCGCCGGTGCAGAGCGGTGAGGAGGCCTTGTCCTCGATGACCTCGATCTGCGACTCCGGCAGTCCCTCGAGGAAGCGAGACGGCGCAATGGCCGCCTCCTTGCCGCGGAGCGCCCTCCGGCGCGCGCGGGTCAGGAGGAGTCTGTCGCGCGCGCGGGTGACCCCGACGTAGAACAGGCGGCGCTCCTCCTCGACGTCCGTCGGCCCGGCGTCGGTGACCTTCGGATCGGTCGTGCGGACGTGGGGCAACTGCCCCTCGACGCAGCCGATGAGGAAGACGACGCCGAACTCCAGCCCCTTGGCCGCGTGCAAGGTCGACAGCGTGACCTGGTTGCCCACGCCCTCCTGCGCGTCGTCATCCTCCGCCGCGCGGAGCGCGAGCCCGGCCAGGAAGGCGCCGATCGAGGGCTTCTCGGATCGTCCCGTGCGCTCGTACCGCTCGATCGATCGAAGGAGCGACTCGACGTTCTCCCAGCGCCTCACTCCGGAAGCGCCTCCGTCCGCGACGTCCTCGAGGGCCGCGCGCAGCCCCACCTCCTGGAGCAGCGAGCGCGCGGCCACGGCCAGCGCTGCCCCGCCGCGAAACCGCCCGCGCGCTCGCTCGACCACTTCGAAGAACCGCTGAACGCCCCGCCTGGCGCCGTCCGGCACCTCGGCATCGCCGTCGATCCGCCGGAGCGCCTCGACGAACGGAACCCTCGCGCTCCGCGCCTTGCGCTCGACCCGCTCGACCGTCGCCTCGCCGATGCCGCGCGCCGGATAGTTGAGGATCCGTCGCAGCGAGATCTCGTCCTTCGGGTTGGCGACGACGCGCAGGTACGCAGTGGCGTCCTTGACCTCCTTGCGATCGAACAGCCTCGTCCCGCCGAAGAGCTGGTAGGGAATCCCCGCCGCCCGCAGCTCCTCCTCGACTGGGCGCGCCTGCAGGCTCCCGCGGTAGAGGACGGCCACGTCGGCGTACCGAGCCCCGGCGCCGTGAAGAGCCCCGATCTCGCGCGCCACGAACCTCGCCTCGTCATCCGGAGTCTCGACGGTGACGATGCTCACTCGATCGCCCGGTCCCCTCGCCGACCTGAGCTCCTTGCCGTGACGCCGCGATCCGCCCGCCGCGATGGCCGCGTTCGCGACGGCGAGGATCGGTGCGCGCGAGCGGTAGTTGTCCTCGAGCTTGACGACCTGCGCGCCGGGAAAGTGCCGGGTGAAGTCCAGGATGTTCGACACGTCGGCACCACGCCACCCGTAGATCGCCTGGTCGTCGTCGCCGACCACGCAGACGTTGCGATCGTCGTTCGCGAGCAGCCGGACCAGCTCGAGCTGCGCGCGGTTCGTGTCCTGGAACTCGTCGACGAGCACGTGCCGGAACCGCGTCCGCCACTTCTCGCGGATGGCGGGCTCCCGCTTCAAGAGCTCGACGGGCAGGTCGACGAGGTCGTCGAAATCGACCGCGCACATGGCGCGAAGCGCCGCCTCGTAGCGGGGGAACACGTCACGGGCGACCGAGTCGTATTCCAGATCGGTCTCGGGCACCTCCTCCGGCCCGAGGAACCGGTTCTTCCAGAGCGAGATCCGCGCGTGCACGGCCGCGGGGTCGAGCCTGCGGCTCGCCGCCGACCTCCTTAGCCGGTGCATGACCTCCCGCACTACGCCCAGGCTGTCCCCCTGGTCGAACACGACGAAGCGCCCGAGCCCGACCGCCTCTTTCTCTTCGGTCAGGAGCCGCACCCCGAAGCTGTGAAAGGTCGACAGCACGAGCCGCCCCGCCGCCTCCGCCCCCACCAGCGGCACCATCCGCTCGCCCATCTCGCCCGCCGCCTTGTTGGTGAAGCTCACCGCCAGGATCGCCTCTGGCGCCACCCCCCGCTCGACCAGCCGCGCGATCCGCTGCGTGATCACGCGCGTCTTCCCGCTCCCCGCCCCCGCCAGAACCAGGAGCGGCCCACGCTCGTGCTCCACCGCCGCCCGCTGCGACGCATTCAAGGAGCCCCCGCCACGCGCACCACCCGAGCTCGAGGAGCCCCCGCCACGCGCACCACCCGAGCTCGAGGAGCCCCCGCCACGCGCACCACGTGAGCCGTCCGAGCGGCCCGAGCCGTCCGAGCGGCCCGAGCCGTCCGAGCGGCCTGAACCGCCCGAGCGGCCCGAGCCGTCCGAGCGGCCCGAGTCGACCGCGCGGCCCGAGCCGTCCGAGCGGCCTGAACCGCCCGAGCGGCCCGAGTCGACCGAGCGGCCCGAGTCGACCGAGCGGCCCGAGTCGACCGAGCGGCCCGAGTCGACCGAGCGGCCTGAACCGCGTGAAGTAGACG
>JACPQR010000034.1 GCA_016190375.1 Deltaproteobacteria bacterium | reverse complement strand
GCGATCTGCTGCGCGACAACCGACGAAACGTGTGAGCGCTCGGCAGGGGTCGCTCCGGCGCTCCAGCGCGCATCCTCGTGAGCTACGGGGCGATTCTATTGCGCAGATGAGAGGGCGGTTTCGCCACCGCCCCGAAACCCGTCAATCGAAATCGACATCGCGGTGACGATTCCTGCACCTCGAGCTCGACGGGTCGGGCCAGAGCGCATCGCCGCACGCAACTCGAGGCACCGTCACCGTCGAGGCAGTGACCCACGTTCTCCGGTCCGGGGTCAGGGAGAATCGCCGTCGTCGGGGCTGTGGGCTCGGTGGATTGGGGCCCGGCTTACGAGGTTGTGGGCGGGCTGCGGGCGGCTCGGTTTCTTGAGCCGTCCGCAGCCCGTCCACATCCGAGTGGGCGCCAATCCACGGAGTCCACAGCCCTCCGAGACCTCCGAAAGCCGGGGCAGCGCGATTCGGGCGGCGGAGGCAGATCATGCCGCGGCGCGCTGCATGGCCCGCCGTTCCCAGAAGTCCTCGAAGCGGCCGCTGAGCTTGCAGCAGCGCAGGGCGATGATGGCGTCGGCGCCGGCCACGGTCCAGTGCATGCCGGCCCGCTTGCAGCGCGTCCCGATCGCCGTCTTGCAGCGAACTTGCGCGCCTCGACCACGCCGGTCGAAGTGCAGAGTCCGGCCGCGTGGAACTCTGCGTACTTCATCCGGTCGCGGTTGGTCGTGACGTAGTCGACGCACTGACGCGCCTCTTCGACGGTGCCGGCGTGCACGGCCAGCGCGGCCAGGACGGCGTCGATGTCCCCGGCATCCAGCTCGTCATGCCTGGCCTTGGCCCAGGGCGTGTGCGAGTCACTCTTGGCGCCCCAGATCGTCTTGGCGACATCGGACAAGTGCTGCTTGGCGTGGAATCGGTCGACGATCTGGAGCGCTTCGGGGAAGTGGTCGTTCGCGACATTCCAGATCCACGGAGCACCGTCGCCGAGCACCGCGCGTCGCTCGGCACGGTCGAAGCCTCGCCGCGTTGCCTCGCGCATCGCGCGCGCGGCGAATGCCGACGGTTCCTCGTCGGTGTCCTTGCTCGCCGCGCTCTCGATCGCCGCCGAGTAGGTAACCGATCCCTCGTCCCGTACGGGCGTACCCTCCTCGTCGCGCCCCTCGGCGCTCCAGAGGGTGCACAGCTTGACCTCGCGCGTCTTGGACGAGCCGTCCGGCTGCTTGCCCTCGCGGCCCTCCAACTCGGAGGTGCGCATCGGCACGCCAGTGCCGTCCATCCCCAGGTACAGCGTCGGCGCCACCGGCTCCTCGAGCGGCAACGGATCGACCACGTGCTTCTCGTCCTCGGCGACCTCGCGTCCGAGCGCTTCGGCCGCGCGCTCGACGTGCTTGGTCGGTACTTCCACGCCAGCCAACTCCTCGAGAAGTTCGTGGCTCTCTTCGAAGCTGACCATCGCTGCGGCCCGCCCCGTCATGCGCGTGACCGCGGGCGACAGCGACGTGCCCTCCAGTCCCAGCGCCGCATCGCGCTGGCAGAAACCCGACTCGCATGCCTCGCAGTGGTAGTACGCGCGCGAAAGCGTCATCTCGCCCAACGCCGTGGTGAAGGTCTTGTCGCGCCGGCCGGCGTAACGCGCGGGTTGCCCGCAGTGGCACTGCAACATCGGACCCGCGTGGTCCGAGGTGTCGGCGTTCAGCCGCTGCTGGACGGCGCGGGCGGCAACCGACAGCGCCCGACGACGCGCTGCGATCTCGACCGCTTCGAAGTCCAGCCGGTCGGCGGCGCCCGGCGCGATCAGCGCTTCGATTTCCCGGACGACCTCGGCGTCGAAGGCCGTTTTGAAGCCCCCTTTTTGGCCGCCTCTTGCGAGGCCGCCTCCGGCGCGTCGAGTTGGGCGTCGGCCCACTGCTCGCAGGCCTGCCAGTACGCCTCGACGTGCTCGCGGAACTCCTGGCCGGCCTCGACCTGGGCGCGCAGCCGTTGCGCCTGGGCGGCAGGCACCGCGCGCGAGCGCGTCTTGCCGCCGACCGTGCGCACCACGCTAGTGTACGGCCCGTGGCGGCTGTCCGGATCGTCGGCACAGGCGCAGCCGGGCTTGTTGCACCTGAGGAAGCGGACCGACAGCGAACCGCGGCGCATGGGAGCGGGTTCCGCCAAGCGACGGGCCAGGTCGCGAACGGAGGCGGGAACGTCGGCAGGGTCGGGCATGGATCCTCCTTCCGAGTCTTATACTCGAAAGATTGGCACGCCGCAAAGATAAATACGCGCCGCCACACAACCGTGACGTGCGCCCCGTCCGGATCCCGGCTTGGCAAGAAACCGGATGGGCATGCTAAAGAGCACCGCATGAAACGGATCCTGGCCCGGCGTCACGGCGGCGCCGACGAGATGCGCCTCGAGGAGGCGCCCGTTCCCGACCCGGGGCCGGGGCAAGCGCTCGTGCGCGTCGAGGCCGCCGGGGTGAACTTCATCGACGTGTACCTGCGCACGGGTCTGTACGGGGGGACCCTGCCCGTCGCGATGGGGCTCGAGGGCGCGGGCGTCGTCGAGACCGTCGGTGAAGGAGCGGGGCTCGCCGCCGGCGCTCGCGTCGCGTGGACGGGCATCCCCGGTTCTTACGCGACACACGTCCTCGCACCCGCCGACCGCCTGGTCCCTCTTCCCGCCGGGATCGACGCACGCTCGGGCGCTGCCGCGATGCTGCAGGGGATGACGGCTCATTACCTCGTCCACTCCACGGCCAGGCTCGCCCCGGGTGACGCGTGTCTCGTCCACGCCGCCGCCGGCGGAGTCGGGCTCTTGCTCTGTCAGATGGCCCGAAGCGCCGGAGCTCGCGTCATCGGCACGGTCTCGACCGCCGAGAAAGCGGCGCTCTCGCGCGCGGCCGGCGCGGGCGACGTCGTGCTCTATCGGGACGAGGACTTCGAGGCGGCGGTGCGGCGCCTCACCGAGGGCCGCGGCGTGCGAGTCGTCTTCGACTCGGTGGGCAAGGACACGTTCGAAAGAAGCCTCGGCTGCCTCGCGCCTCGCGGGCTGTGCGTGCTGTACGGCGCCTCGTCGGGGCCGGTGTCTCCGTTCGATCCGCAGGTCCTGAACGCGAAGGGCTCCGTCTTCCTGACTCGGCCGAGCCTGAACCACCACATCGCGACTCGCGAGGAGCTCATGGCTCGCGCCGGCGACGTCCTCGGCTGGATCGCGCAGGGCAAGCTGAAGCTACGGATCGGCGGCGAGTACCCGCTTGCCGAGGCGGCGCGCGCGCACTCCGACCTGGAAGCCCGACGCACGACGGGAAAGCTCCTCCTCATCCCCTGATGGCCCTCGTCATCGCACACCTCTCCGATACGCACGTCTCGCGGTTCGGCGAGCACGTGACGAGCCTGCGCGGACGGCGCCTCCGAACGCCTCTCGGAAAGCCCGATGGCGAGTGGGAACCCGTCGACGAGGTCGAGGGCTGGCGCGTCGAGCGCCGCGCGCGCCGGGGCCTGCGGTCGCGCGACCCGAGCAACGGGTACAGCTACAGGCTGCTCGACGAGTCAGGCTACGTTCAGGAGAAGCGGAAGGCCGATCGGGACGGAGACGCCGCCGCGCGCGCGGGGCTGGCCGAGCTCGTCAGGCGCCGCAAGAGCACGGAGTCGTCGCGACTGGCCGAGTCCTTTCCTTCGGAGCAAGCGGTCGAGGCGCGGCTGGAGATCGATCCGGCCAACACGAACCTGCTCTTCCACCGCGCGGCCCGGACGCTGCGCGACGACGCACCCGACTGGGTCGTCTTGAGCGGCGACGTGACCGACGATGGTGTCGGCTACGAGCTGGTCGCGAGCTGGCTCGGGCCCTGGGTCGAGAAGCGCCGGCTCCTCGCGATCCCCGGGAACCACGACGTCTACGACTCGCCCTCGCTCGTCGTGCCCGCGCCGGACCGCAAGGACCGCCATCGGAAGCGGGTCCTCTGGGGCGCGTTCGCGCTGGACCTCGGGCTCCCGACGGCCACTCCCTGGGTGCGCGAGCTCGGCGAGGGCGCGGTGATGTGCGGTCTCGACTCGTGCATCCCGCCGCGGACGCCGTTCAGCGCGTCGGGAGAGGTGAGCGCCGAGGCCCTCTGGGCGCTCGAGGCGGACCTCGAGCGGTTCCCGCCGGGCACCTGCCGGCTGGCGATGCTCCATCACCACGTGGTCAACCCGCCGCTGCGCGGCGTCGGCCGGGCTCCCTGGCAGATCGGGATGAGGCTCCGCAACGCGGAAGGCGTCTTCGAGTTCCTGGCGCGGAACGGCTTCGCCTGCATCTTCAACGGCCACCGCCACGTCGGCTACCGCTACCACCCGGCCCATGCTCCGCTGTTCGTCTCGGCCCCCTCGGCGACCATGGGCTGCAGGTCGGGCGCCCAGCCGTTCTACTGGCGGGTGGAGATCGAGAAGGGCCAGGTCGTCTCGGTCCGGGAACGTCCGTTCCCCGCGACGCGGTGACGAGAACCGGCCACCCCGTTCGGGCGCTGATTTTTCGGCCGGCGGCGACCTCGAGCCAGGCGCGCGACGAGGCCCCGTCCGAGGCCTCGCGCTCCGTGGCACCGCGGTTTCCCCGGCGCCGCGCTCGTGGGCAGCGGCAAGCGTGGGCAGGCCCGACCGTTGCATGCTACCTCCGGCCTCGAGCGATGGCCGGCGACTCACGCAACTTCTTCGCACCGGTTCGGGCCGCGGCGCGACGCCTCGCGACGTTCGGGAGGCTCAGGACGAAGATCATAGTGGCGTTCTGCGCCTTGATGGTCGCCGGCGGCACCGTCACCACGGCGGTGGTCAGCTACGACCTGTCCTCGTCGCTCCGCGACGAGGCGCGGCAGCGGGCCCATGCGCTGGCCGTGACGCTGGCGAGCCAGCTCGCGCGGCCGGTGGCCGACGGGGACGCACGGACCGTGCGGTTCCTCGTCGAGACCGAGAGCGAGCACACGGCGTTCGTGGTGCTGGTCGACCCTCGCGGCGAGATCGTGCAGTTCGGCTCGAGCCAGCCGCTCGCCAGGAGCGAGCTCCGCGAGATTGCTCGGCACCGCCGCCCGGGGACGGTCGGTGTGTTCGGCGACAGGGCGGTCGAGGTGCCCGCGACGCTTCCAGGCAACCTCGGCAGGGTCCACGTGGGAATCTCGCTCGAGCCCGCGCTGGCCACCACCGCGGCCGTCGCCCGACGCGTCCTCATGGCCACGGGAGCCGCGGCAGTGGTCGGCATCCTCGGGATCCTCCTTCTCGCGAGCGTGATCACGAGACCGATCGGCGCCCTGATGGAGGCCAGCCTGCGGATGGGACGCGGGGACCTGGACGCGACCGCGCCGGTCACGGGCTCCGACGAGCTGGCGATGCTCGCGAGGACGTTCAACGACATGGCGGCGCAGATCCGGCGGCGGATGGCGCAGAGCGAGGAGCAGCGCGCCTACTACGAGCGCATCCTCGACCAGATGCCGTCGGGAGTCGTCGTCTGCGACCTGGACCGCCGCATCGAGTACGCCAGCAGCCAGGCTCGGCAGATGTGCGGAGCCGCCGTCGGCAGCGCCTGGCCGGACAGCCTGCTCGGGAGCGGCTCGTCGTCGGACGCGCCAGGCGCTCGCGGCGAGGCCCTCCGGCGCATCCGGACGACGCCGGCTGGACGAACCCTCGAGATCGCCGCGGCGCCGATGGTGACTGCGGGGAATTCAGGCTCGACCATCGTCACGGTGAGGGACGTGACCGAGACGCACGAGCTGGCCCGGCGCCTCCAGCGCGCCGAGCGGCTCGCCGTGGCGGGCGAGATCGCCGCTGGCATCGTTCATGCGATCAACAACCCGCTCGACGGCGTGAGCCGGGCCCTCGACCTCGCACGTCGGAGCCCGGCGGACGCCCAGCGAGTCGCCAGCATGCTCGAGTACGCCCTCGAAGGTACGGCCCGGATCGCAGCGGTCACCCGAACCCTGCTCAGCTTCGCCCGGGCGGACGACAGGAAGCCACCGGTCCAGATCTCGCCGAACCTGCTGGCGGAAGAGGCCACGAACTTCGTGGCGCTGAAGGCCGAGCAGTCGCACGTCTCGCTCACGACCGACCTCGCGCCGGATGTCCCGGGCGTCCTCGTGGATCCTCGGGGGATCGTCGAGGTCCTGGTCAACCTGCTTGTCAACGCCCTGGACGCGACCAGGGCCGGCGGCAAGGTGGTCGTGCGGACGCTCGGGGTCCCCGACGGAACCGTGGAGATCGCCGTCGCCGACGACGGCGTCGGTATCCCTCCCGAGCTATCCGACCGGATCTTCGAACCGTTCTTCACCACCAAGGAGATCGGCCGCGGAACCGGTCTCGGGCTCTCGGTCGCGCGCCGCGTCGTCGAGTCGTACGGCGGCGAGATAACGGTGGACTCGACGCCGGGCAACGGCGCAACCTTCCGCGTCCGCCTGCCGCGCGCGCTCCAGGCCGCGCTTGCCGAGGTGTCCGCATGAACGCGCAGGAATCGAGGCCCGAAGGCCGGATCCTCATCGTCGACGATGAGAAGCTCACGCGGGCGACGCTCGAGGTCCAGCTCACCGACGAGGGCTTCCTGGTCCACACGGCCACCAACGGGTTCGAAGCGCTCGAGCAGCTCGAGGCGCACGACATCGACGTGGTCGTGACCGATCTCAGGATGCCGTCGATGGACGGCCTCGAGCTCCTGCAGGCCGTCCACCTGAGGTGGCCCGACACCGCCGTCGTCTTCATCACGGCCTTCGGCACGGTCGCCTCCGCTGTGGACGCGATGCACGGCGGCGCGGCCGACTACCTGACGAAGCCCCTGAACGCCGAGGAGCTCGTCATCCGCGTCCGCCGGCTCATCCAGCGACGGCGCGACCTCGACGAGATCCGCGAGCTGCGCGCGAACGCGGCGCGCTCGAGGTCGGTGGGCGATCTGGTCTACCGGTCGAGCGCGATGGCGGCGGTCGTCGAGCGGGCGCTGTCGGTGGCCGACGCCGACGTCACCGTCCTCATCGAGGGAGAGACCGGCACGGGCAAGCAGGTCTTCGCGCGACTGATCCACGAGAACAGCCCGCGCTCATCGCGGCCTTTCGTCACGGTCAACTGCGCGGAGCTGAACCCGAACCTGATCGAGAGCGAGCTGTTCGGCCACGAGGCGGGCGCCTTCACGGGCGCGACCCGGCAGCGCCGCGGACGCTTCGAGAGCGCGTTCGGCGGCACGATCCTCATCGACGAGGTCGACGATCTGCCGCGCGAGATCCAGGTGCGCCTGCTCAGGTTCCTGCAGGACCACACGTTCGAGCGCGTCGGCTCGTCGAAGACCATGCGGGGAGACGTGCGGGTGCTCTGCGCGACCAAGGAGCACCTCGCCGATCTCGTGCAGGCAGGTCGCTTCCGCGCGGACCTGTACTACCGGATCGACACGGTCTCGCTGAAGATCCCCCCGCTCAGGGAGCACAAGGACGACATCGTGCCGCTCGCGGCCCACTTCGCCCGAAAGGCCTCGCAGGCCCGGGGCGCCGAGACCGTCGCGGAGCTGCTTCCGGAGGCGCTGCAGGCGCTGGTCGCGCACGACTGGCCCGGCAACGTGCGCGAGCTCGAGCACGCGATCGAGCACGCGGTCACGCTCGCGCGCGGCGGTCCTATCGGCCTCGGCCACCTGCCGGCGCAGCTTCAACCGAAGACGGCGCCGAAGCTCGTCACGCTTCACGTCGGCGCCGTCGAGCCGGTCTCGTATGCGGAGGTCATGGCGACGTGCGAGCGGGATCTGCTGGAGTGGGCCCTGTCGCGCACGGGCGGCAACCAGGTGAAGGCCGCCGAGCTCCTGCAGATGTCGCGCACCACGCTTCGCGGCCGCCTCGCGAGCGTGAGAGGGACATCGCCCGCCGCCGTCTCGGATTCGAGAGCGCCCCGATCAGGAGAAGAGACGACCGCCTCCGCGCCCGCCGAGCCGGTGACGGAAGACGGTCACGCCGATCACCGGGACTGACGGGTCTCGGTCAGGGCGCGCGAAGACCTCCCGACATGTGTGACGGAAAACAATGGGGCTGGCGCCCGCACGTCAGCCGCTCCCGGCACGAGGTTTGCCAAGCGCGGGAGCGGCGAAAAAGGAGGCCCCCACTATGTCATGTAGCTTCCGTTGGTTCTGGGTATCGGTCCTGCCTGCGCTCCTGGCGCTCGGCGGTTGCGAAGGTCCGAAGGGAGATCCGGGGGCGGACGGCTTGCCCGGCGAGAACGGCGCGGCCGGCGATGAGGGCGATCAAGGCGACCCGGGCGATCAGGGCGACCCGGGCGATCAGGGCGACCCGGGCGATCAGGGCGACGAGGGCGAGCCCGGGACGCCGGCAGTCGATCTCGGGACGATCGAGGGCTCGGTCACGGACGGCGCCGGCGATCCGCTGGAGGACGCCGATGTCTCGACGAACCCGGCCTCGAGCGTCGCGACCACCGACGCCGACGGAGACTTCACGCTCGCCGACGTTCCGATCGGCGTCTACACCGTGACCGCGACGCTCGCGGGCTACGAGGACTTCGTGCTCGTCAACGTCGGCGTCGCCGCCGGCGGCACGACGAACATCAGCGTGGAGCTGACCCCGGTCGCCCCGACCGACGGCTCGATCGAGGGCACGGTGTTCAGGCGGAGCGGTACCGGGCTCGAGGGCGTCACCGTATCGGTCGACGGCCAGGGCGCCTCGGACGTCACCGGCGCGGACGGTACGTTCACGCTCGACGGCGTGACCCCCGGTCGCGTGTTCCTGAGCGCGACACCTGCCGCGGACTCGGGCTTCCTTCCCGGCGAGACTCGGCGCTCGATCCTGGTCACCGCGGGCGAGACCGTCGAGGGCATCGAGATCACGCTCTCCGGCCGTCCGAGCGACACCGCCGAGTACGTCGGCATCGATGGCGGCGGCCTCGGCTGCAACGACGCGTGCCACAGCGACCTCGAGAGCCACGCGGTCGAGGACCACGCCCTCTCCGCACACTTCCGGTCGATCACGCCCGATCGGTCTCAGATGCGCTACACGGCTTTGTGGCCGGTCGTCGACGGAACCGTCACGACGGGCGTGAACGCAAAGAGCCCCGTGGATGACACGACCGTTCCGGTCTACGCCTGCCAGAATGATGCGGGTGTCTACTCCTTCGGGTTCGGAGGCACCGGCTGCGGCGACGCAGTCATCATCGAGATCGTCGGCACCTACGGCGGCCAGGGCGATGGCGGCGTCAGCGATGTCTTTGGCGGCCCGAACCATGGCGTTTACAAGCAGCGCTTCCTTGCGAGGATCGAGGACGTTGCGGTGCTGGACGCGCTCCCGGACTGGACGGGGCAGGCGAACGACCGCGTGATCTTCCCAGTGCAGGTCACCGAGTCCGGCGACGGTGCGCCCAAGTGGGGCGGGTACAAGCCGGCCGACTGGAGGTCGCAGGGCCGCACGTTCTCCCGCAAGTGCGCCGGTTGCCACAACACCGGGCTCGAGATCGAATGGGACGCCGGCAACCTGATCACGAGCTACGCGTATGAGGACCTCAACATCACCTGCGAGAAGTGCCACGGCCCGGCCTCCGAGCACCTCGACCCGCCGGGTGACGACGAGAGGGAGGACCACATCATCTCCGTCCGCAACCTCACGGCCGCCGCGCAGCGCCAGACCTGCGGCCAGTGCCACGCGGCCGACGAAGGATCGAGCCTCGACCCGAACGGAGCGTTCGGATACGCCTACAACGCGGCCAACGCGGATCTCGTGGGTGGAGGCACGTTCGTTCCCGGTGTCTTCGATCCCGTCGACTACATCAAGGGCTACGGAATCATCTCCGAGGAGGGCGGCGGTAACCACACCTGGCCCGACGGGCTGCACGGCCTCGGCCACCGGCAGCAGGAGCCGCAGCTCAACGCCTCGGTGCACACGAACAACCCGTACCTGCGCGCGGCGTGCAGCGACTGCCACAACCCGCACAGCCTCTACCAGGGACCGCGGGCGGCGACCCCGATCCTCGACGGGTCCTACGCGTTCGACACGCCCACGGTCAGGGACAACATGCTCTGCCTCTCCTGCCACGCCGAGCTGAGCGACGAGTACGCCGAGCTCTCCGCCGAGCAGATCGCGATCGCCTTCCTCAACCGCGGCGGTGCCGTGACGCACGACGGCGAGGAGCTCGCCCTGGAGGTGGTCGACGGCGACGGCGGCTACACCGCCGAAGATGTCAACGAGGCCAACCTCGCCATCGCCGAGGCCGTCAGCGAGCACATGCAGGAGCACGTGAACATGGGGGTCGCCGCCTACCAGCCGACCAACGACAGCATGCCCGTCGGTCGCTGCGGCTCCTGCCACATGGCGCAGACCACGAAGTCGGGCGGCTGGACCACCGGCGTCGACGCGGAAGGCCACACGGCCCTCGCCGCGGGCGACCAGGGCTCGCACGTCTTCGACGTCGTGTGGCCCGCTCAGAGCGCCGTCCTCCTGGGCGCCGGGTTCGACGCCGACGGCAGCGGCGCGGAGAACGACGCCGACATCATGCCCAACGCCTGCGGCCTCTGCCACGCCGGCGCCCGCCTGAGCGTGGACGGAACGTAGGGGACACGCACCCCATCCGCAAGTAGGGGACACGGGGACACGCACCCCATCCGCAAGTAGCTGATCTCAAAAGCCTTCCGAGGACAACCGCGCGTTTCGTTCCGGCCTAGGGGACACGGGGACACGCACCCCATCCGCAAGTAGCTGATCTCAAAAGCCTTCCGAGGACAACCGCGCGTTTCGTTCCGGCCGGCTCAAGCAGCCGCGGCGATTGCCCGAGGTGCCCGAGGGGACACGCACGAATCGCGGCGCGCCCATCCGCAAGTAGCTGATCTCAAAAGCCTTCCGAGGACAACCGCGCGTTTCGTTCCGGCCTCGCCCGCCCGAGCGGCGATTGCCTGGATCCCTGTCCATCTCCATCGGTTTCAGGCGACGATGCCGTGCGACCGGGGGTGGAGCCTCGAGTCTCCCCCCCGGTGAGGGAGGTCTGTGCCACCTGGCCCAACCCGGTCTTGCCCCCAGGTAATCGCTCGTGATTTGGTCCCAACGCGCCGGGCATGGGTGATGCTCGTTCCAACCATCCCGACAGGGAGGAACTGATGGCGGCTCGCGTTCTTTGGTTGGCGGTCCTGGCTTTCGCGCTCACTGGGTGTCCTGGCGGCGGAGGTGGCGGCGGCGGGGACGATGACGACGACACCGGCGGCGACGGGGATGCCGACGGCGACGCCGACCAGTGCGTGGACCTCGACGGCGACGGGGCCGGCCAGGGCGACGGCTGCGAGGCCGACGACTGCGACGACACGGACCCCGGCACCATCGACGAGTGCGGAACGGGCTGCGAAGCCAATCCCGGTCGGAAGGGTTGCCCCTGCACCGACGGGGACGTCGTCGCCTGCTACCACGGGCCAGAGGGAACCGGAAACTCGGGCGGCTGCGCCGCGGGTCTTCAGAGGTGCGAGGGCGGCGTCCTCGGCGAGTGCGACGGTCAGGTGCTTCCCGGCGAGGAGATCTGCGACGGGGAGGACAACAACTGCAACGGCTCGACTGACGAAGGCGTGACGTCACCCTGCGGCGACTGCAACCTGGACTGCGAGGCCGAGTGCGTGGGTGTCGGCTGCGACGAGGGCTTCGATCTCGAGGCCGATGGGGCTCGATCGATCGTCCTGAACGCGGACGGCTCGCTGACGCTCGGTGGCGAGGTGTCGATCTCGAACTTCGTCATCTGGGTGGCGAACAGCGGTCAGGGCACTGTCTCGAAGATAAACACCCGCACCCGCGAGGAGGAGGGACGCTACCGGACGGGGCCGGCGGCCTACACGGACCCGTCGCGCACGACGGTCAACGCGCATGGCGATGTCGTCGTCGCGAACCGCGGCGAAGGCAGCGCCACGAAGGTCCTCGCGAGCGACTGCGTCGACCAGAACGGAGACGGCTTCGACACGTCGAGCGGCACGAACGACATCCTCGACTGGGGAGAGGACGACTGCGTCGTCTGGCACCTGGAAGGCATCCCGGCCGCGCGCGGCAGCGCGACCGAGCTGCGCGCGGAGCTCGACGGCGGTATCCACGAGTACGTCTGGGTCGCCTCCTACCAGCTCTGGGGCGCCGGCGGGACCGTCTACGAGATCGACTCCGAGGAGGGCGAGTTCACCGGCCGGGAGATCGAGAACGTCGGCGGCTACGGCGCGGCGATGGGCCCGAACGGCCAGCTCTGGCTCGTGGGCCTCAGCGAGTGCCCGACGCGGATCGACACCACGACGCTCGACCGCCAGGACTACGCCTGCGCCCCCGAGTACGCGTACGGCCTGACGGTGGACGGCGAGGGCCGCGTCTGGATCGGCGGCTCGGTCGCTCGCCTCGACCCCGAAACCGAGGAGTGGGAGTCGCCCGGGGCCGAGGTCTCGGGTGGCGGGATCGCCGTCGACGCCGACGGCAACGCCTACGTGGGCGAGGGCTGGGGCTCGGCGTGGAAGATCGACGCCGAGACCATGGAGACGACCAGCATCCCGGGCGCCGGCGGGCACGGCTGGGCGGTGGACTTCGACGGCAACATCTGGTCCATCGAGATGGGCGACACCGGCCACGTGACCGATCCCGAGACTCTCGAGACCGAGGACGTGCGGCCGCCCTTCGTGAGCTCGTACACCTACTCCGACATGACCGGCTTCCAGATGGTCAACGCGACCAACCCGACCGGCATCTACCCCCACGTCTTCCAGGCCTGCGACGGGACGGGCGTGCACTGGAGGGGGCTCGGCTTCACGGCCGACGTCGAGGCGGGCAGCGAGCTGTCCTTCCGCGTAAAGACCGCCGCCTCCGTCGAGGCGCTCGCGACGGCCGAGTGGGTTGCAGTCGGAATCGTCCCCCCCGACGAGTCCCCGCTGGCCATCGACGAGGCGCTCGACCGGGCCGGTGTCGACCCGGCGGAGTACCTCCTCGTCGAGGCGACGCTGAGGAGCATCAACCGGCAGAACCGCCCGACGCTGAGCGCCATCGAGGTGACGCGCTCCTGCGACATGGTCTTCCAGTAGACCTTCGGGTTGACACCGTCGATCCGCTCTGTTTCCATCCTCGTCGCGGTGAACCTCGGACGGGTAATCGGGACGGTCGTGGCCGAGCGGAAGTACGAGGGCCTGGAGGGCCTGAAGCTCCTCGTCGTCCAGCCGGTCGACGAGCAGGAGAAGGACAAGGGAACGCCGTTCGTGGCGGTCGACACCGTTCGGGCCGGGCCCGGAGACGTCGTCATTCTCGTCGGAGCACGCGAAGCGGCGCTCGCCCTGGACGAAGCGTTCGTCCCCGTCGACGCCGCCATCGTGGGCATCGTCGACTCGGTGGACCTCGACAGGCGAAGGCAGGCCCGGGCCAGATGAGAGTGTGCCGGGTCGTCGGCACGGTCGTCGCGACCGCGAAGCACCCGAGCTACCACGGGCTCACCCTGCTCGTGTGCCAGCCGACGGACGACGAGGGCAGGGACGTCGGCGACACGTTCATAGCCGTCGACCACTCGCAGGCCGGCGTGGGCGATTGGGTCCTCGTCAACCAGGAAGGCGGCGGCGCACGGCTCGTCTTCGGAGCTCCGCTCGAGGACAAGCTTCCGATCCGCTCCGTCGTCGTCGGGATCGTGGACCGGGTCGACACCGGGGCGTGAGCCATGAACGAGTCCCGGACCCGACGCGCCGTGGCCGAGGTGTCGCGCCTGCTCCACGAGCGCGGCTGGGTCGCGAACCACGACGGAAACGTGTCGGCGCGGGTCGGACCCGATCGCATCGTCTGCACGCCGACGGCGATCTCGAAGCGGTTGATCGTCGAGGACCTCCTCATCGTCGTCGACGCCGAGGGCAGGCTCGTCGCGGGCCGCGGCCGCCCCTTCTCCGAGATCGGCCTGCACCTCGCCGTCTACCGCGCGCGCCGGGACGTCGGCGCCGTCGTTCACGCGCATCCGCCGCACGCGACGGCGCTCGGCTGCGCAGGGCGCGGGATCGACGCGATGCCCATCGCCGAGGCCGTGGTCTCGCTGGGCGAGCGCATCCCGCTCGTCGAATACGCGACACCCGGCCCCGACGCCGTGAAGGCAGTCGAGCCCTTCCTGGCCCTGCACGACGCGCTCCTGCTGGCCTCGCACGGCACGATCGCGTACGGCGCCGACCCCGAGGTCGCGCTCCTCAGGACCGAGCTCGTCGAGCACCTTTCGCGAATCCTCCTCTGTGCCGCACCGCTCGGCGGAGCCTGCGCGCTGCCCCCCGAGTCCGTCGCGACGCTCCTGCAAGCGCGGGCGAAAGCAGGGATCGGCCCTCCCGGACGGCGGTGACACCACTACTGTGGCGTCGGCGCCGCGGCGGTGGCCTCGACTCGCTCGCCGTCGGTTCGGACGATGACGTCGCCCTCGAGGTCCGTGCGGTGGACGACCGCGCCGATCCTCGCGAGACCGTCCAGGGTCGACCGTGCCGGGTGCCCATAGCGGTTGCGGCGCCCGCAGGAGATCACCGCGATCGATGGGCGCACGGCCGCCAGGAATTCGGCCGTCGAGGCGTAGCGGCTCCCGTGGTGCGCGACCTTGAGGATCTGCGCGGCGAGGTTTCCGCCGGCGACGAGGCGCCGCTCGGTCTCGCGCTCGGCGTCGCCCGCGAGGAGCATCGCGACTCTCCCGCAGACGACCTTGAGCACGACGCTGTTCGCGTTCGCATCCGATCGGCTGCGAGTGACGAGTGGCTCCTCGGGGGCGAGGACCTCCACCTGCACCCGCGGCCCTACCGCAAAGCGATGGCCGCGGCGGGCCACCTCCAACGAGCGCCGCTGCGCGACCAGCGAGCGGAGGAGCGACCGGTAGACCTGCGAGCCGAACGCGAAGCCCGCCTCGAGGATCCTGGTGCCGCGGAAGGCCTCGATCAGCGGCCGATGCCCGCCGATGTGGTCGGCGTGCGGATGGGTGAAGACGATGATCGATGGCGGGAGCCCCTGAAGGCGAGCGGCCGCGAGGACTCGCTCGCCGGCATCGCGTGGTCCCGCGTCCACGACCATCGATTCCCCGGTTCCCGCGCGCACGATCGCGGCGTCCCCCTGCCCGACGTCGAGGAACCGCGTCTCGAAGCACGAGGGCTCGACGGGCTGGGCGAAGGCCGCCCGCAGGAGAAGCAGCAGCAGGGCTGCCGCGGCGCTCGTTCTCAGTACGAACGGCATTGGATCACGAGGAGGCGCGTCACGCCGCCATCGTATCCGGCCTCTGCGCCGTGCGGATCAGCGCCGCGCGATGGCGTCGATGCGGGGAGGCGCGCCACGCCGCGATTGTATCCGGCCTTCGCGCCGAGCGGATCGGCGCAAGGGGATGGCGCGGGCAAGCGGACGCCGTCAGGGAATGCGGAGCGACTTCAGCGCGCGCAAGCACTCGTCGCGCAGGTGGCGGCCGGCGGGATCGCGGCTCCACCCGCCGGCGATCGCGGCGACGAGCTCGCGGCCCGCGATCCCGGCGTAGACCTCGATCTCGGACTCGCCCGATAGCGCTCCGACGATGCGGGACTTCGCCTCGACGGCCTCGCGCACCGCGAAGCCGCGCAGGTGTGCAACGGGAGTGCGCATTCGCACGGGAGTCTCGCGCGAGCCGCGGAAGTCCTGGCGGGCCATCTCGAGAAACGCGTCGACCTCGCTCGCGGCAAGCTCTCGGTCGGACCTGATCACCTCGAGCCGGCACAGGAGCGTCCGGTTCGGTGGGACGAGCACGAGGGTCGAGTGCCCGGGCTCCTCCTCCGCCCGTCTCGCCTCCCACCCCACCGGCACCGTCACCGTGTACCGCTCGAACCTCACGTCCGTTGGCCGGGCGCAGGAGAGGGACACGCACCCGATCCCCAACAGCGCGAGATTGCTGCCCTTCCAGACCATACCGCGCGATCTGTCCGTCAGTATCGGGCCTGCACCGTCAGGCCGAGACCGAGCTGATCGGCGCGCTGGAAGATGCGCCGCGTGCCGCTGCCGGGATCGGCCACGAGGCGCGTCGCGTTGGGGTCGTGAACGTATTGCACGAAGAAGTACGAGGAGAGGATGTCGGAAAGATCCCAGCGTAGGCTGCCGCGAGCTCCGATGATGGGGAGCTCCTTCTTTCCGGGCGGCAGGATGTCGAAGTCGCCCTCCTGCCGGATGACGAGCGTGCGCGACGCCTCGAGCGAGCCCTCGCTGACCGTCGAGGCGAACGTCGCCGGGAACTGCACGCCGCCCATGATTCCGGGGGTGAGGCGGGCCCTCGCGTAGTGGTAGTCCAGCGTCAGCGCCGTGAACAGCTCGGGCCTGGCCGTGGCTTCGGAAGGCAAGCCCTCGAAGGGCACGAACGAGGGAACGTTGCGCAGGATGTACTCCAGGTTCCGGAAGAACCCGATGACCGAGCCGCGCATGTAGCCGTACTTGACCTTGAGCTGGAGCGCCGTGGCGTAGGCGGGCTGAAGGAGCGTCGCATCCGCGTCTTCCGGGTCGGACAGGTGCTGCTCGAGCAGGCTCCCCTCGACGCTCAGCGACCAGGAGAAGCGTCCGGGCACGTACTCCTCGCGGCTGCCGAACGTGTAGGGGACCTCCGGGTCGTTCCGGTACAGCTTGAAGTCGACGCTCGTGCCCACGTCGATGCCCTGGTGGAGAACGAGCCGCATCGAGCCGCCGAACGTGTAGACCGGCAGGCCGCGGACGCCCACGAGATCGAAGCGGCCCTGCTGGAAGTAGCCGCCGCCGACGTCGAGACGGAGGCTGGGTGTGAAGTCCCAGCCCCCCCCACCCAGGACGGCGTACTGCGTCTCTTCGACCCGCACGATCTCGACGTCCGTGTCGCTGCCGGAGACCGTCTCGATCGGGACCGAGATCGACGCGGTCTTGAGCCCGAGGAAGTAGTAGCCGGGGCCCATGTCGAGCTGGAGCTTGGCGCCGGGCGCCGGGCCCGAGGCGTTCGGAAAGATCGCGTCGCCGCCCCAGGAGATGTCGTAGAGGTAGCCGAGCTGGAAGCGGTTGGTGGTGAACGGGAACAGGGTCAGACCCACTCCGTCGTCGGGACGATCCGGCCGGCCGGTGTAGGCGACCTTGATGTAGCTGCCGTCGTCGCTGATCCCCACGCCCGGGATGTACAGGCCTACCAGCCCGGCCTCGGTCACGAGCCCAGGAACGAAGCCGGCGAGCTTCTTGTACAGGACGAGGTGCCCGACGTTCTCCCGGCCGCTGTAGCGGGTGTCGAGGTTGTCGAAGAACAGCTCGTAGCCAGGCCGGTCGCCGATCCGCGGTAGCGGGGAAGGCGGCGCGGTCTCGGCCGTCCTCGTGAGCACGTCGTCGTCGCCGAAGGTCCAGGTCAGGCGCGTGTCGATGAAGTCGTTCGCCAGGCCGACGTTCGGCGCGAGGAGGACGGCTGCAAGCGTGATTGCGCGTTTCATGGCTCTCTTTCGATCAAAGGACGTCATCGGGGTCTTCCGTCCGCGAGGTGACGCAGGCCTCGTCCATCGGAGCGGGGTCCCCCTCCGCCACGAGATCGGCCGGGCAGCGCGGCTCGAGGATCCAGGGCGGATCGATGAACTGGATCTGGCGCAGCGTTCCAGTGATGACCGACACGTGCTCCCCCTGGTGCTCCGCCGGGTCCCACGTGGGGACAGTGGCGTTCGAGACGACGAAGATCTTCGGACCCGAGCCGGCGCCGAGTGCGGCGGTCCACTGCCCGTACTCCAGGTACTGCGTCAGCTCGGTGCAGTTGCCGCTCATCTCGCACTGGTTCGAGCACTCGCACTCGCGATCGCAGATGGAGCCGTCGGGGAAGTTCACGTTGCCGTCGTCGTTGAGGTCGCAGTCGACGAACTGTCCGACCTCGACGTCCACGACCCTGACGAGCGCCGCCTCGTACGCCTCCATGGCCTCGACGTCGTTCAGGAGCGCCCCGTCCACGATTTTGGGCTCCGGCACCGGGCAGGTGCCGTCCCCGGCCTCGCCCTCCCACGGCACGACCTGCCACGACGGGAAGTTGAGCTCGGTGAAGCCGAAGAACTCGGACACGATCCCGTCGATGCGTGAGAGCCGGTCGCAGACGCGGGTCTGCTGCGGCGTGGAGAAGTTGAACGCGAAGACGTGACCGAACTCATCTAGGGACCGCAGATCCGAGAGGTACATGCCGTCGACCGCGAGCCGCGTCACGATGACCTCGGGCGCTCCGGGATCGCCGACGTCGACCGTCACGCCGGCGCCGGGCAGCGGCGTCGCCGAGGTGCCGCCCTGGATGTCGGCGAGGCGCGGGTTGGCGAAGTGGAGCGTCTCGGACAGGCCAGTCGCGTAGCCGCCGGCGTCCTCGTCGTCGTCGTTGGCGAAGAAGCACCCCGGGTCGGCCGGGAAGTCGTACAGGCCGTCGCCGTCGTCGTCCTCCCTGTTCGAGCAGGCCGCCTCGACGCCCGGAGGCCCGGGGCTGAAGCCCACGTCCTCGGCCCACAGGACGGCGTCGCCGTAGGCGCGAGACACCTGCGCGACGACGCCCTCTGCTCGCCCGCCGCTCATCTTCACGTTGCTCGACACCGATCCCTCCGGCGCCGACGTCACGAAGACATCGCCTGGCTGGGCCTCGATCCGGATGAACCCGTCGAACGAGCCAGCTCGATCGCCTCGTTCGTCGACCGCCTCGAGGTCGAACGTGTACGGCACGCCGTCGATGGTGAAGGGCAAGCGCTCTTCGGGACTGCCCCGGTCCCCGTCGGTGATGGTGACGCGAATGGAGGACGGCCCCTCGCGGCGCTCCACGGGGTTGTCGACGACACAAGCCATCAGACAGCAGGCGGACACCGACCAAAACGCGCGGTACCGCCCAGAACCGCTGCGATTTCGGCCACCTGCAGACCGGGTGCGTGTCCCCGTCCTCATGGCGCTATCAGGTGGACCCTTCCCTGTTCGGAGGCGCCGACGCCGCGGTCGATGCACGGGAGGATCGCGCATTCGGCGTTCGCGTCGGCGCGGGCGTCGCAGGCGCAGCGGTCCGCGGTCTCCTCGTCGAGCGCCGAGGCGCAGCGCTGGGCGTGGAAGGCCGCGACGTCGTCGACGCAGGCCCTGAGCACGCAGTGGCCCGACAGGCCCGTGCACTCGCCCGTGTCCTCGCAGGTCCCCGCGCTCTGGTCGTACCGGGCTCGCGCGTCGCAGGCGCAGGTCTGGGTCGCGTCCTCGCACTGCTCGTCGGTCGTGCAGGGAGTGTCGTCGGTGCAAGGCGGGCCGTTGCGGATCCGATCGATCGTCGCATCCCGCATCGGGATGTACGTGTTTCGCTGGGTCGTGTTTCGCTCGAGCACGCGGTAGCCCGAGCCCCCGCCCGCGAGGTAGTCGCTCGTGGCGAGCTCGTAGGAGGACTGCGGCAGGACGGGCTCGCCGCCGATCAGGATCTCGGTGGCGCAGGGCTCGCCCCCGAGCTCGGCGCAGCGCGGCTCGCGGCCGCTACAGTCGAGCGTGACCTCGACTCCCGCGACCTGCGCCTGCGTCTGGCAGCCGCGCCGCGCGGTGCGCCGGGCGACGAAGTCGAAGATCTGCAGCACCTCCTTGCCCGAGACGAACATGGTCGCGATCGAGTTGTCGAAGGGGAACACGTTGATCATCGTCTCGACGTCGATGGCGCCGGGGCCCAGGTCGGCGCGGAGCCCCGTCGTGTTCGTCAGCGCGAAGTCGGTCTCGACGCCGAGGCGCATCCGGATCGAGTCGGCCACGAGGTTGCCGAGCGCGCTGTCCGCCCCCGCGGATCCGAAGCGACGGACGATGTTCGGCGCGTAGCCCACGAGCAGATCGAGGTCGGGCCCCGAGTCCATCGCGAGCTCGTATGGCTCGAGCATCTCGGCGATGAGCGGGTCGTCCGGCACCGACGCGTCCAGCGGGAACAGCTCGTAGCGGCGGGAGACCACCTCCCAGTCGTTCGATCCCTCCTCGCTCTGCCGGACCACCACGTCGAGGCGACCCAGGTACTTCATGAAAGCGCCGGAGTGGACGATCAAGACCGACCTGCCGTCGAGGTCGGGCACGGTCTTGGGAGGGTTGAGCACGATGTGCAGGTGCCCGCCGAAGATGATGTCCACTCCGCGCGTGTTCTCGGCGAGCTCCTGGTCGCCGGTGAGCCCGAGGTGCGAGACGAGGACGACGAGATCGACCATCGGCCGGATGAGGTCGACGTAGAACTGGGCGCTCTCGACCGTGTTGAGCGGCGTGATCCCGAGCCTGTTCGGCGCGACGTAGATGCTGTTCATCGAGGACAGGTTCCCCATCCCGATGACTCCGACCCTGAGCCCCTTCAGGTTGAAGATCGAGAACGGCTTCGCGATCTCGTCGAGCCCCGTGGTGCCGGGCGGGCCCTGGACCGGATCGAGGTGGTAGTTCGCTGCCAGCGCCGGGAAGGTGGCCCAGCGGCTGAGCTGGCGCGCGAGGTTCGCCCCGCCCCGATCGAATTCGTGGTTGCCGATCACCGCCACGTCGAGCCCGGACTCGGACAGCGCGCGTATCTCGGCCTCGCCGGAGAAGAAGTTGAAGATGGGAGCGCCCTGGAAGCAGTCCCCCGAGTCGAGGTGCAGGACCCGATCGGCTCGCGCCCGCTCGCGGCGCAAGAGGTACCCCATGCGGGCGCCGCCGCCGAACGGGCCCTGCCCCGGCGTCAACCCGAGGCGCTCGTCCGTCTGGCCGACCGCGAACTCGTAGGGGATGAGCCGCGAGTGCCAGTCCGCCGTGTGCAGGAACGTGATCCTGACGTCCTGACCATCGAGGTCGTAGCCGGGCCCCGAGTACGTGCAACCGCTCACGAGGAGCGCTGCGACGGGCGCGAGAGCTGCCCTCACGGCGACCGCTTATAACATTCCCGCCACCCCGCAAGGCCAGCAGTTTTTCGCCAATCACGCGGAGCACGTGTGCACGGAGCTGCACGTGGCGGCGAGGTAGCCGCGCACGCGTAGAGGTTGCGCGAGTGTGACGAGATCGCTCACACCTCGGCGTGAGGGCCGCGTTCCCCCTTCCAGCTCGGCCCTTCGGCGCCCGGCGCCGCGCTTGCAGTCATCGGGGCGAGCAAGGAGTGCGGACATGCGCGTAATCCATGGAGGAAACGAGCGAGCAGCCCGACGGGCCCTTCCGCTCGCGGTCGTGACGGCCCTCGCCGGGCTGGGCTCGGGCTGCGGCGGAGAAGAGACCCCCGGGCCTGGGACCGACGCCGCGACCGACGCGGCGCCAGGAGTGGACGCCGCAGTCGACGCGGCGCCCGGCCTCGATGCCACCGTCGACGCCGCGCCCGGTCTGGACGCGGGTGTCGACGCCGCGCCCGGTCTGGACGCGGGCGTGGACGCCGCGCCCGAGCTCGACGCTGCGGTCGATGCGGCGCCGGACGCCGAGCCGGACGCTGCAGTCCTGACCTGCGGGAGCTGCCACGGCACCGAGACCGACCCCGCGCCTCCGCCCGACACGACCGGCGAGACGGCCACGACCGCGCGTGGCGTGGGCGCGCACCAGTCGCACCTCGAGCCCGCCGACTGGCACGCCGACGTCCCCTGCTCCGAGTGCCACGTCGTCCCGGCGGCCGTCGAGTCGCCGGGACACATCGACGGCGACGGCGTGGCGGAGGTGACCTTCGGAGACCGCGCGACGGAAGAGGGAGCGACGCCCGCCTGGAGCGGAGTGAGCTGCAGCGGGGCCTACTGCCACGGAGCCACCCTCTCCGGCGGGACCATGACGGCCCCGGTGTGGACGATGGTCGACGGAACGCAGGTCGCATGCGGGACCTGCCACAGCTTGCCCCCGACCGAGGACCACCCCGCCCTCGATCAGTGCTACCTCTGCCACGACTCGGTCATCGACGAGACGCTCGAGTTCGTCGATCCCACGCTCCACATCAACGGCGACGTCGACTTCTAGTCCGAAGTCGCGCCCGCGCCGTCAACCCGCCTCGCCACCACGATGATCTCGTCCACCTCATGCCACCTGTGCTACCTTGGTAGCATGAGGAAGCAAGGCGGGCGCGGTGCAGCCCAGCGTCCGGGTCGGACCCAGAAGGTGAGCATCTCGCTCGACCGTGCCGACCTCCGCGCGCTGCGCCGACGGGCCGACACGAGGTATGGCGGAAACCTGTCGGCCGCGATCGCGGAGGGCGCGCGACGGATCCGGGAGGAGGAAGGCCGCGAGGCGCTCTTGGGGTGGCTCGGTGACGTCGCCGAGGCAACCCCCGAGCAGCTCGACGCCATCCGCTCGGAATGGCAGGGCGCCGCGCCGCGCGCTCGCCGCCGCCGGGCGGCATGATCGGCTTGACCTTCGATACCGGCGCGCTCATTGGGCTCGAGCGGCGCCGGCAGCGAATCGCCCGCGTGTACAGGACGGCGGTCGAGGACGGTCTCCCGGTGACCGTGCCTGCCGTCGTGATCTCGGAGTGGTGGCGAGGGCGCACCGACGTCCGCGAGACGATCCTTCGAGGCGTTCGGGTCGAGCCACTCGACGACCGCATCGCGAAGCTCGCCGGCGAAGCTCTCGTCACCTGCTCGGGCTGCGGAGCCGTTGACTCAATCGTGATGGCCTCGGCCGCGCGGCGTGGGGACATCGTCTACACGGCGGACGTCGCAGACCTGCTTCTCCTGCAGGCCTTCTTCCCGACCGTCCGTGTGCTCTCCGTCTGATCGGGCTAAGCTCCGATCCTGAGCGCGCCGTGCTTCATCAGCCACATCAGGTGGAAGTCCACGACGCCGGGGACGGCCGAGAGAGTGCGCAGATCGGCGACGGTGTGGGGCGCGGACGCCAGCCTTGCCAGGATCGCGCGCTCGAGGCCGGGATCGACGGCGAGGGTGACGTCCTCCCAGCGGATGATCGCGCCGGCGCCCTCGAGGACGGCGCGACCGACGTCGGTGAGCGACAGCGTGTCGCCGCCGGCGAGGAGGTGCGTAGGGAAGTGGAGGTAGCTCGCCATGCCGTTGCCGGTGAGGAGCGCCGGGTCAAGCGCGCGCGCCACCGTCGTGGGCGTCGTGGCGGCCATCTCTCCGAGCTCGCGCCATAGCTCCTCGTAGGCGCGGATCACCTCCGGCCAGCGGTAGGCTCGCGCCGCGGCCCGTGCTCGGCGGCCCCTTGCCTCGCGACCCGCGACATCGCGCGTGGCGTCCAGCACGGCCTCGCGCAGGCGCTCGAGATCGACGGCGACCATCTGGGCGAGGAAGAATCGCGAGACGATCGGGTCGAGGATGCCCATCGTGTCCGCGAGGAACGGCGGCAGCGTCGCACAGAAGGTCGTCGGGACGACCCAGCCGGTCTCGCCCTCGGTCACGGCGTCGCGGTAGCCGCTGAAGTCCGAGGCGACGACGGGCAGGCCCGAGGCCATCGCCTCGATCACGCTCAGGCCGAACGTCTCCTGGAAGTTGTCGACGACCGAGAGGTAGACGTCCGCGGCCTGGTAGAGCTTCGATTTGACCTCGGCGGGGAAGTTCGGGAAGACCACGACCCTCGCGGCGATGCCGAGGCTCTTGATGGCGTCGTCGAGGAGCGCCGCGCTGCCGCCCGAGTCGCCGCCCGCGATGATCAGGATGAACTTCGGTGGAAGCTCGCCGGCGCGGTCCATCCGGGCGAGGAGCTCGAGGATGGGCGCCCAATCCGTCTTCGTCCTGAGCGAGAGCCGACCCACCGAGAGTCCGATCGTGGCGTCGGCGGGGATCTGGAAGAACGCTCGTGCTGCCTCGCGGTCTCCCTCCTCGAACAGCCCAGGCTCGACCCCGAGCGGGATGACCCGTGACTGGGCGGACCATCCGAGGTCGGCGCCGACGCCACGGAGGAGCGACTGCACCTCCTGCCGCTTCGCCTCTACGAATCGCGCGGCGGCCTGGCTCGTGCAGACGACCGCGTCGTAGGGCTTCAGCCCCGCCAGGAGGAGCTGAATGAACCGCGTGTGCATGGTCACGCCGTCGAGCGAGTGAGTGACGCCCGTGATCGGGAACGGATGACTGGCGCGATCGCGGGCGGCGGCGAGGAACGGCAGGAAGTAGGTGAAGTCGCCCAGGTGGAAGACGTCGAAGTCCTCGTCGCGGAGCGCCTTCGCCAGCTCGACCTGCGCACGGACCTCGATTCGCTTGCCGAGCCGCTCGTCGGGAACGAGCGCACCGAGAGCCCTCGAGACCTGCGCGACGTGCCAGGAGTCGGGGACGAAGAACGTGTAGCGCTCCCAGGTCCCGTGCGTCAAAAGCGCCCGCACGAGCTCCTGGTTCGCGATCGGCCGGCCCATCCGCGGGCTCGGATCCGCGGGATCTACGAACGTGTCGACCGTGCCGAAGCGCATCGCCTAGCGACCGATGTCGCGGTGCTTGACGTGGTGGTTGCGCTCGCGGGCGAGCCGCGACGACAGCGCCTCGGTGAGCGCGACGGAGCGGTGGCGCCCACCCGTGCAACCGAACGCGATCGTCAGGTACGACTTGCCCTCGCGCTCGTAGCGGGGGATGAGGAACTCGAGGAGCGCCGCGGTCTTCCCGAGGAAGAGCTGCGCCTCCTCGTGCGCGAGCACGTAGTCGGCGACGGCGCGATCCAGGCCGGTCAGAGGCCTCAGCTCCGGGAGGAAGTGCGGGTTCGGCAGGAACCTCACGTCGAGGACGAGGTCGGCGTCGGCGGGGACGCCGTGGCGGAAGCCGAAGGACATCAGGCGCAGGGTCATCGTGCTCTTCGACCCGCGCGCCACGTGCTCGACGATCACCCGGCGCGCCTCGTGCGGCGTCAGCATCGTGGTGTCCACGATCAGGTCCGCCCGCTCGCGGAGCGGGCCGAGCAGGTCCCGTTCGAGACCGATGCCCTCCACGACCTCGCCTCCGGGCGAGATCGGATGCGGCCTGCGCGTCTCGCTGAACCGGCGGACGAGCACCTCGTCGGAGGCGTCGAAGAAGACCGTCTCGATCTCGTAGCCCGCACGGTGCAGCTCCTCGAGGATGGGCTCGAGGGGATCCGTCAAGCCGTGGAGGCGCACGTGCAAGCCGATCGCGGCGCGCGAGACCTCGGGCGAGTCCGCGCACATCTGCGCGAACTCCGCGGCCATCCGCGGCGGCAGGTTGTCCACGATGTAGAAGCCGAGGTCGTCGAGGGCCCTGAGCGCCGTGGTCTTTCCGGCGCCGCTCATTCCCGTGACGATGATGATCTGCAGCGGCCGCATCTCGATCGGCGGAAGGTCCTACCTCGCCACTTCCTGCGCCCGGATTACCTCGAAGGCCGCCGAGGGATCGGGAGCGCCGAGGAGCCGCTTGCGCACCAGGGGGTCGCGCAGGAAACGCGAGACCTTGGCAAGCGCCTTCAGGGGATCGCCGGCCTTGGCAGGCGCGAGGAGCGCGACGACGACGTCGACCGGCCGTCCGTCGATGGCGTCGAAGTCGACGCCGCCCCGGACGGTCACCAGGAGCGCCACGAGATCGTCCAGGTCCGCGAACTTGCCGTGCGGCACGGCGATCCCGTCGCCGATCCCCGTCGACGCGAGCTTCTCACGCTCGCCCAGCACCTCGCGGACCTCCTGGCTCGAGAGGGCCGGCACCGCCCGATGCGCGAGCGCCCCGATCGCCTCGAGCAGGTCGGCCTTCCCGCGGGCGACGAGGCCCAGGAGGATCCGCTCCGGCGAGAGGAGCCCTGTCAGTCTGATGGCCACGGTCTATTCGGTCATCGCGGAGGCCCGCTCCCCCTCGGCCTCCGCCTCGGCTTCCTCGCCCCCCGCCTCGGCCAGGCCGGCCGCGGACTTCTTCTTGGCCCGCACGGTGCCCTTGGCCTTGCGGATCTGCCGCCCGATCTTGTCAATCACCTTGTCGATCGACGCGTACATGTCGTCGCTCTCCTCGCGGCCCTTGTACGTCTGCGCGCCGGCCGTGATGGTCACGTCGGCGACGTGCAGGTACCGCTCCATCGAGAGGACGACCGTCGCATCCGCGGGCTTGCGCAGGTGGCGCTGAACCCTGGAGACCTTCTCGTTCGCGTACTCCTTGATGGCCTTCGAAGGGTTCATCTGGCGGAACGTGATCGACAGCTTCATTAGAGGCCTCCCCGCGCCCCCGGGCCGGCGGCGCAGCGTCCTGGTTAGAAGTACTGCTTGCGCTTCGACGAGCTCAGGATCCCGAGCATCTCGCGATACTTCGCGACGGTGCGCCGCGCGATCACGATGCCGCGGTCCCCGAGGAGCTCGACGATCTTCTGGTCGCTGTACGGGTTCTTCGCGTCCTCCTCCGCGATGATCTTCTTGATCTCCTGTTTGACGGCCTCGCTCGCGACGTCCTCGTCCGATAGGCGCTTGATCGCCGAGTTGAAGAAGTACTTCAGCTCGAAGATCCCCTGCGGGGTGTGGACGTACTTGTTGGTCGTGACACGGCTGATCGTCGACTCGTGCATGCCCACCGCCTCGGCGATGTCGCGCAGGATCATCGGCTTCAGGTAGGCCACGCCCTTGTCGAAGAACTCGCGCTGCTTCTCGACGATCGCCTCGGTGACCTTGATGATCGTCCGGCGCCGCTGGTCGATCGATCGGATGAGCCACTGGGCGCTCCGGAGCTTCGACTGGATGTACTCGCGCGATCTCTGATCCGCGGCCAGCGCGCTCCTGTAGAAGCCGCTGATCTTGAGCTTGGGCAGCCCGTCGTCGTTCGGGACGACGAAGTATTTGTCCGCGAGCTTGTGGACGTACACGTCCGGCGTGATGTACTGCGGCTCGTCGCCGGAGTAGTTGCGCCCCGGGCGCGGATCGAGCTCGCCGATCTCCTTGGCCGCCTCGTAGACCTCCTCGACCGGCAGGTTCAGGGCCCGCGCGATCTGCGGGAAGTTCTTGTTCTCGAGCTGCGGCATGAAGTCCTTGATGATCCGCTCGGCCAGGTCGCCCAGGCCCAGGTAGCGAGTCTGCAGCAGCAAGCACTCCTGCAGGTTCCGCGTGCAGCAGCCGATCGGATCGAACTCCTGCATGATCTTGAGGACCTCCTCTGCGTCCTCGGGATCGAGGCTTGCCTGGTCCGCGAGCTCGGTGACGCTCACCTCCTTGAGGAACCCGCTGTCGTCGAGGTTTCCGATCACGAGCGCGGCGAAGCTCTTCTCGATATCGGTGAAGTCGGAGAGCTTCACCTGCCACATCAGGTGATCGAACAGGTTGGTGCGCTTGGTGAGCGTCGCCTCGATCGAGGGCAGCTCCTCGCTGTCCGCCCGGAACGCGGGGGTCGGAGCCTGCAGCGTGTAGTTCTCGAGGTACCGGTCCCAGTCGATCTCCTCGACCTTCTTCTCGGCGTCCTTCGGGGTGGTGGACTCCTCCTGCACCTCGTTCGGGAGGACCGGGGCCTCCGAGACCTTCCCGTCGACGGACACGGCCTGCTTCTCGAGCCCCTCGCCGGAGTCGCCGTGGACCTCGCCGGAGCGCGACGGGACCTCGAGGAGATCCTCGAGCACGGGGTTCTCCATGAGCTCCTCGCGCACCATGTCGACGAGCTCCATCCGGGAGAGCTGAAGGAGCTTGATCGCCTGCTGCAGCTGGGGCGTCATCACGAGCTGCTGCGACAGCTTCAGCTGCTGCTTGAGCTCCATCATCGTCATCTCGTGGTCCTCCCGATCGTGAGCATGGCTAGCCGCTTCCTTCCGATCTGGTTCCGACTGCGGACGCGGTGCCTGGTTGGATTATAGCCACCGCGCGCGGCCCCAGGTAAGCCCCGCGCACGTCCTGTCTCTCGCTGACCTCGTCCGGCGTTCCCTCGGCGGTGATCCTGCCCTCGAGCATCACGTAGATCCGGTCGCAGACCGCGAGCGCGACCTGCGCGGCGTGGTCGCACAGGAGGACGCCCACTCCCGCGGCGTGAGCGAGGCGTGCCAACGTGCCAGCGAGCTCGGTCGCCGCCAGCGGGTCGACGCCGGTGAAGGGCTCGTCGCACAGGAGGACCTTTGGGTCCAGGGCGAGCGTCCGCGCCACCTCGAGCCGCCGCCGTTCCCCACCCGAGAGCGTTCCGGCGCGCGCGTCGGCCAGCGCATCGAGGCCGACTCGACGCAAGAGGTCGTCCGCCGACCGCTCGCGAGCCTGCCGCGCCCGCGCGGCACGCGCCGCCTCCAGGTACGCGAGGACGTTCTGCCGCGCGCTGAGGGAACGAAAGACCGTCGGCTCCTGGGCGAGGTAGCCGAGGCCGCGGCGCGCCCGAGCCGCGAGACCGAGCCGGGTGACGTCCTCGCCAGCGAGCTCGACCCGCCCCGCGTCGGCCGAGATCACTCCGGCGAGGATGCGCAGCGCCGTGGTCTTTCCCGCGCCGTTTGGACCGAGCAGGCCCACGACCTCGCCGGCCCGCACCTCGACGTCCACGCCGTCGACGACTGTCCGCGGGCCGAAGCTCCTCCCGAGCCCCCTTCCCGCCAGGACGATCATGGGCGCGCTCCAGCGGCCGCGATCCGGAAGCGGCCGCGCGCGCCTCTGACCGTCACGCGCTCCCGATCGAGCGAGATGACCACGCGGTCGCCCTCGACGACGCCCTCGGGTCGTTCGAGGCGCGCTGGTCCCTCGAGCACGATCTCGCCCCTGGACAGGTCGAGCTCGGCACCGCGCGCGGTCGCGACGAGGCCGGTGCCCTTGCGCAGCCGGACCGAGCCGTCCGCCCTTGCCGCAACGACCTCGCCGCTGCGACCGTAGGTCGCCGTCAGCCGATCGCAGCTCAGCGTCACCACACCTCGTGTCAGGGTCACCGCTCCGGAGAAGACGGCCTTGCCTGCCTCGCCGTCGAGGTCGAGGTTGTCGGCCCGGACGTCGATCGGCTCGCTCGCCCGCCTCTCGCTGGCAGGCGACCTTTCCTGCGCGTGGGCATCGCCGACGAGGAGGTCCAGGGCCGACCAGCCCCCGCCTTCCAGGTCGACCGTGCGCGCCTCGAGGACTCCCGCGGGGGTCTCCAGGACCACGCCGGCGACCCTGGCTTCGGGCGTCATGTCCGCCCCTCGGCCTGGCCCGGACGCTGGTGGGCCCGCGCATGCCCCGAGCACCAGACCCCAGCCCACGATGGCCCTCATCGAGCCATTCCTACCGGTATTTCCATGGTTTGTAAAGCGAGTCGGCGGCTGGAATGGCGTTTGCTGGCGGCATCATTGAGATTTTGCCTGCCCACGGCACGAAAGGTGCTAGGCAGCCAGCTCAGCCGCCACCAGCGCGAAGCCACGAAGGGGGTCCACGACCCGCGCCCTGAATCGCCGCTCGCGCTCCTCGGCAGACCCGAGCGCCCGGGAATGGGCGTCCTTCATCAGAGCCACCAAGCGGTCGGCGCCTCGTTCGAGGCTCGGGGCGAGGTGCGCCCTGGGATCGGCCATCAGCGCCCTCAAGGCCCGGGCAATCTCGCCCTGCGCGACACCGGGTCGCAAGGTCTCGGAGAAGAGCCTGTCGAGCGAGCCGCCCGACAAGAGCCCGCGCTGGAATGACGTGAAGCCGACGAGAGCCGAGGTCGTCCAGGTTTCCGCGCTCGCCGCCAGCCGCTCTTGCACGTCGCCAAGAGCGCCGAGCGCGGACGCGAACGAACCGAGATGGCCCGTCAGCTCGGCGGACAGCTCGCTCGAGAGCTGGCGCGAGAGCGCCTCCAGGCGCTCGTCGAAGAGCTCCGACAGGAAACGGCGGTCCTCGTCGGCGAAACCTCGCCGCGCGAGGATTCTCTCCCTGGGCCGAACGAAGTCGTCGACCTCGGCCGCGGCCTGCTCGCAGAGCGAGGCGAGCGCGCGCTCGACCGCGTCGACGTGCGCCGCGAGGCTGGAGCGCAGGGCCGAGCCCAGCCTCTCCTTCTGTGGCCCCTGAGACGCGAGCGATGCGACGCGGGAAACGAGAGAGGCGAGCGCTCGCTCCTCGTCGGCCACGATCGACACCAGGAGCTCCTGCAGCCGGATCGCGGAGCTCTGGCGCTTGAGCGTGAGCGCGTGCCGGTAGAAGCGCTCCTCGAGGAGGGCCTCGAGCGATTCGATTCCGCTCGACGCGAGGAGCGCCGCGTCGCCCTCGAGCTTCGCGCGCAGGGCGCTTCGCGCGCTCAGGGCTCCGACCGCCTCGATGTAGGTGCCTCCGAGCTCGGCGTCGAGGTGGGCCACGAGCGCGGGGACCTCCTCGGGGGCCACGCGGTCGATCTGGTTGAGGACGCCCAGCGTCTTGCGGCGATGGCCGCGGATCGCGCCGAGGATCCTCCGCTCGCTGTCCTTGCCGGCCTGGCCCGCCCGGAACAGCCACACGACGGCGTCGGCCTCCTCGATGGCCCGCCGCGCGACCTTCTCGTGCTCCGGCTCGAGCGCGTTGGTGCCGGGAGTGTCGATGAGGTTGACCCGGAGGAGCGCCTCCGCCGGAAACAGGATCTCCACCCTGCGAACGCTTCGCGAGGCCAGGGCCGCCTCGGCGAGGATCTCCTCGAGGTCGGCGTACGACCCTTCCCGCACCGTGTCGTCGACGTGAACGACGCGGACCTTCCGCTCGGCGCCGTACTTCAGGACGTTCAGGGTCGCCGTGGTCGGCGTCACGCCCATGGGAGCGACCTCTTCCCCGATGAGCGCGTTGATGAAGGTGCTCTTGCCCGCGTTGAACTCGCCCATGACCGCGAGCTGCAGAGGCCGGTCGAGCTCGCCCCGCACCCGCGCGACCTCGACCGAGAGCCGCGATAGCTCCGGTCGGGTCAGTGCGTGCCGGTGCAGGCGCTCGCAGAGGACCGCGAGGTCCGGCTTCTGTCCGGCGGTAGCGACGAGCCGGGCCGCGCGGTCGCGAAGGTCGGCCGGAGCCCACGCGCCACGCGCGCCACCGCCGGCGTGCGCCATCGCCTCGAGCGCGGCCTCGCCATCGCCGCGCTCGAGCGACGCCGTGGCCGCCACCTCGCAGAGCTCGGGCGACGACGACGGACCGACGGGGCCGATCCTGGAGAGGATCTCGGACGCCCCGGCGACCTCGCCTCGGGCCAGCGCCGCGTGGGCCAGACCGGCGATGACGATCGGATCGGAAGGCAGGCGTTCGGCGAGGCGGAGCGCGATCGTCTCGCAGCGAGCGGGATCGACCGGCCCTGCCACGCGGATCGCGCCCCTGAGCGCGACCGGGTCCGCCGGATCGAGCGCCAGCGCCGCCTCGTAGTCGCCGAGCGCCGCGCGCAGATCGCCGGAGCGCGCGTGCGCTTCGGCGGCGATCAGGCGGGGCTCGGGATCGCCGGGCATGATGGGGGCCGCGGCGGCTGCTTCCTCGACCGCGCCCGCCCAATCGCCGTCCTCGAGGAGCGCACGCGCCAGGTCCTTGCGGGCGCGAGGCGGGGGATCGGGCGACAAGCACGCCATGCGCAAGGCCGCCTCGGCGTCCGACGGGCAACCCGCCTGGAGGAACGCCTCGCCGAGCCTGGCGAGCGCGGCGGGCTCGGGCTCGAGCTCCGCCGCTCGGCGCAGCGCTTCTCGCGCGGCTCCGATCTCCCCATCCGCCACGAGGGCTTCGCCGAGCTTCAAATGAGCGTTCGCATCGGCCGGAGTCGCGCTGACGGCCTTCCGCAGCTCGCGCACGGCCCGGTCGGGCCTGCCCGCGGCGAGGTGCCCGTCCGCGAGCGCGTTCGCCGCGCGCGAGTACGCGGGTCCGCCGTGCCGCGCGAGCTGGGCAGCCGCGGCCTTGAAGTGCTCCATCGACGCCTTCTCGTCGCCGGCTTCCCGCCGGGCCTGGCCCAGCTCGAAGAGGACCTCGGGATCCTCCGGATCAGAGGCCGACGCCCTGGCCAGGGCCTCGAGCGCACCATCGAGATCGCCGCGACACCTGAGGACACGAGCGTAGAGGGCTCCGACCCGGGGATGGTCGGGGCGCTCGGAGAGGACCAGGCGAAGGTCTCGTGCCGCTTCCTCGAGTTCGCCGCGCTCGAGGTGGGCCTCGCCGCGCTCGAGGGCCGTCCTGAGCTCCTCCGGCAGGAGGAACGCGTCCTCGACCATGCGGCCGAGCTTGTCGAAGATCCCCATGGTGGCGGCTCGCGGGGGACCATTGTACGCTTTCGTTTCGCAGCGGGTCGCGATGGCGGAAGGTAGGTCACTATCCCCGGGGCCGAGGGTCGGCGACGTCGTCGGCGGCAAGTACCGACTGGTCCGCCAGATCGGGCAGGGCGGCATGGGCACGGTCTTCGAGGCCCAGTACCTGGCGCTCGGCCGCTCGGTGGCCCTCAAGTTCCTGCAGTCCCGCGTGGCCCACGACCTCGACCTCGTCGAGAGGTTCATGCGCGAGGCTCGCGCCGCGGCCGCGATCGCGCACCCCCGGATCATCGACGTCTTCGACGTGGGCTGGACGGACGATGGGCTGATCCCCTACTTCGCCATGGAGCTCCTGAGCGGAAGGAACCTGACGTGGGAGCTCAAGGAAACGGGCCCGATGGCCGTGGACCGGGCCGTCGGCATCGTGGGGCAGGTGCTCGACGCCCTCGAGGCCGCGCACTCGAACGGCATCGTCCACCGGGATCTGAAGCCGGAGAACGTCTTCGTCATCAGGCACGGGCTGGAGGAGGACGTGAAGGTCCTGGACTTCGGCATCTCGAAGGTCATGACCGGTGGCGGCAGTCTCACGCACACGGGCGCGGTGCTCGGAACGCCTGCGTACATGTCGCCGGAGCAGGCCCGCGGGCTCAAGCAGATCGATCACAGGACGGACATCTACGCGGCCGGTGCGATCCTCTACGAGATGATTGGCGGCAGGCCTCCGTACGAGGGCGAGACCTACAACGAGATCATCGTCAAGATCGCCACCGAGGCGCCGCCGGGGATCGCCTCCTTGCGGCCTGGCCTCCACCCCGAGCTCGTGGGTGTGATCGAGCGGGCGCTGGCGCGAGATCCCGAGACGCGATGGCCGTCCGCCACGGCGATGGCGACCGCCCTCTGCGAGGTCGTGGAGAACCTCTCCTTCGTCACAGGGCTCCTGCAGGATTCGTCCGAGCCGTCGTTCGACTCCACGACGACCTCGACGTTGAAGCCGACTCCGACGGCCTGGGAGGTCACGCGAAAGGCCGAGGAGTCCGAGGGCGAAGAGGTCGACCCGTTCGACGCCACCCGCCAGCTCGAGAACCCCGCCGGGATCGAGGCCAAGCTCGTGTCGAGCGACGACGGCACGCAAGCCTTGCCGCTCGCCCCGGGGTCCCCTGCCGTCGAGGCTCACGAGTCGGGTCCGTCCGCCGCGTCGCTCTCCCAGGCGCGTCGCCCGCGACCGAGGATCGCGCTCGCCCTCGCGCTCGCGGGCCTGGTCACGGGCGCCGCGACGTACACGGTCGGCCGCCTCCTGGGCGGCCCCCGCCCCTCGAACACGCCCGAGCCGGCTGGTCAGGTCGTCGACGATGCGCCGTTCGGTACGCCTCGCCCGCCCATCGCTGCGAGCAGCCCGGAGTCGTCCCTGGCCGATCGAGCTCCCGTCGTCGCGCCGTCCGAAGCCCCGCGGCCGCCCCAGGTCCCGCTGGCGCCGCACTGCCGCGTTCGCGTGTCGATCGCGCCACCGGACGCGAGCGTCCGACTCGACGGAGTTCGCGTTGGGACGAGGATCGATCTACCCTCGGCGTGTGGATCACGCCACCAGCTCCAGGTCGCCGCTCCGGGCCATCTGTCCAGGGACCTCGAGGTCGAGGCCACCCAGGACGGCTCCGTCGAGGTCGCGCTCGACCCCGCACCAGAGGATCGACCAAGAAGCCGCATCAAGAAGGCCCGGCGACCCACGAAGCTCGAGCCAAATCCGTTCTAGGGTGCTCGCCCTCGCTCTGATCGCCGCGGCAACGCTGACGATGCCGCTCGATGCGTCGGCGCAGAGCGGCGCGGCAACCGCGCGCGCCGCCTTCGACCGGGGAACACGCCGCTTCCAGGCGGGGCGCTACGAGCAGGCGCTCGAGGCGTTCCGCGAGGCCTACGAGGCGCGCCCGCACCCTGCCGTGCTCTTCAACATCGCGTCCTGCCTCGACAAGCTCGGGCGCCCGGTGGAGGCGGTGACCGAGTATCAGCGCTACCTCCGCCTTCGCGGCGACGAGGTCGAACCGGCGCGGCGCGCCGACGTGGAGGAGGCCCTTGCTCGCCTTCGCCGGCGCGTTGCCTTCCTCGCCATCACTCCACCGTCGCCCGATGCCGCAGTGACGGTCGACGGCGCCGAGGTGGAGCTGGGCGAGGATCCGGTCGTCGTCTCGTCCGGCCGACACACGATCGAGTCGCGGGCGGCGGGCGGTCGGACGGCCACGGCGGAGGTCGACGTGGTGTCCGGCGAGAGCCTCGAGGTCCGCCTGCGGCTCCCCGAGCGAGCCGCCGACACGGGGGGCCACGACCGGCGAACCGACCAGCACGCTCCGCGCCCCGAGACCCCCGGGCCGAGGGACGAAGGATCGGGCTGGAGCCCCACGCTCCGCTGGGTGGGCCTCGCCGCGACCGCGGCGTTCGCGGGCGGGCTCGTGTTCACGGGCGTGCGCGCCCTGTCCCTGAACTCCGAGTACGAGAACGACCCGAGCCCGGAGCTGCGCGACGAGGGCCTCACCTACAGGATGCTGGCCGACCTCGTCTTCCTGCCCGGGACGATCCTCGCCGCGGGCTTCACCGTCATCGCCTTCGTCCTCGCGCGGCGCGAGCCCGATCCGGACGAGGCCGGGGACCACGCGGCGATCGTGCCGATCCTCGGGCCCGGCGGGCTCGGCGTCTCCGCAGCCGCTCGGTTCTGATCTCCGTTTCGCGAAATCACGCGCGCGTCAAGGGTGCGATGCCGATCTCCAGGCGGGATAGATCCTGCCCGCCTGTCAAGATTGATCTGCTCCTGCCACCGTGGTTCCCTCGTCGGACAGAAGCGAGCAACTCGATGTCGGACAACCTCACGCAAGCGACGATCCTCGTCGCGGACGACGACCGGATCACGCGGGAGCTCCTCTCGGGCCTCCTGCGCGGCCACGGGTTCAAGGTGGAGCAGGCCTCGGACGGCCAGGAGCTCATCGACCGTGTCGGTCGCGGCGGCCTCGATCTGGTGTTGACCGACATCATCATGCCGCGGCTCTCGGGGCTCGAGGCCTGCCGGATCATCAAGTCGATGTCGCCCGACACGTTCTTGCCGGTGCTCCTGGTCACCGTGAAGAGCGACATCGACAGCAAGGTCGCGGGCCTCAAGCTCGGCGCGGACGACTACGTGACGAAGCCCTTCGACGAGAAGGAGCTGATAGCGCGCGTCCACGCGATGCTCCGGATCAAGCGCATGCACGACACGGTGCAGTCGACGAAGAAGGAGCTCGAAGACCTGGCCGTCCACGACGAGCTCACCGGCCTGTACAACTACCGTTACCTGCAGACGCGGCTCACGGAGGAGTTCAAGCGAGCCGAGCGGTACCACGATCCCCTCTCGTGCACGATGATCGACATCGATCACTTCAAGGAGGTCAACGACACCCACGGGCACCCCTTCGGTGACGCCGTCCTCGAGCAACTGGCGGAGATCCTGAGGAGCGAGGTCCGGGAGGTCGACGTGGTCGCGCGATACGGTGGTGAAGAATTCTTGCTCATCCTGCCCTCGACGCATTTCAATGGATCGCTGACCGTGGCGGATCGCATCTGGAGGAGCGTGTCGGGACGCGAGTTCACGAGCGGGAGCAGGAGCGCGCGGATCACCGTCTCGATGGGGATCTCGTTCTACCCGAGCCGAGACGTGAAGACGCGCGACGAGCTCTTGAAGTTCGCCGACCAGGCTTTGTACCAGGCGAAGCGCGAGGGCAGAAACCGCATCTGCCTGTACCAGCACCACGGATACGTCTACGATCCGGGAGTGGAGTCGCCCCCGTCGATCGCTCCGGCCGGCTCGGCGCGCGACCAGGCGGGCGAAAGTCGCGGGGATCGGGGGTCGAAGAGATGAAGGGCTCCGTGACGACGCAGATCGCGCAGCGAGGGAACGGGGGACCCGCGGGCGGGCCGATCCAGGCGTCCACCGTGCTCCCCGATCCCGGCCTGGTGCCCGGCAATGGCTCGAGGCCCATGCCGGCCGAGGGCGGCGAGGTCCCGGCGCTGGCCGGCGGCGAACGGCCGGCGCGCGGCGAGAGCGAGGCGCGCGCGCCGGGCAAGCTGCGAGTCATCATCGTCGACGACGAGCCTCCGCTGTTGCGTACGCTCGCCCGTATCCTCCAGGTCCGCGGGATCGACGTGTCCACCTGCGAGGACGGGATCGAGGCCCTGGCGCTCCTCGCGGCCGAGCCGGCGGACGTGCTGCTGCTCGACCTGATGCTGCCGCGAATGGACGGGATGGAGGTCCTCAGGAGAGCCAAGGTCCTGCGCCCTGACATGGAGGTCGTCATGATGACGGCCTTCGGCGACGTCGACACAGCCGTCCAGGCAGTCAAGAGCGGCGCGTACGACTTCCTGACGAAGCCGTTCGCGTCCCCCGACGCCGTCGCCCTGGTGATCGAGAAGGCCGCCGAGCGGCGGCGCCTCATCGATCGAACGAGGCAGCTCGAGGCCGCGCTGGAGTCGCAGGAGAGGTACGGCGACCTCGTCGGCTCGACGCGCAAGATGCAGGCGGTCTTCCGGCTCATCGAGACGGTCGCGCAGAGCACCGCGACGGTGCTGGTTCGCGGGGAGAGCGGGACCGGCAAGGAGCTCGTCGCGCGAGCGCTCCACCAGCGCGGTCCCAGGGCGCACAAGCCCTTCGTCGCCGTCAACTGCTCGGCCATCCCGTCGACCCTGGTCGACAGCGAGCTGTTCGGGCACGTGCGCGGAGCGTTCACCGGCGCGAGCACGAATCGCGAGGGGCTCTTCGCGTCTGCCGACTCGGGCACGATCTTCCTCGACGAGATCGGCGACCTGCCGCTGCCGTCGCAGGTGCGGCTGCTCCGCGTGTTGCAGGAAGGCGAGGTCAAGCCCGTCGGCTCGAACGAGGTCAGATCGGTGGACGTCCGGGTGATCGTCGCCACGAACGTCGACCTCGCCCACGCCGTCTCGATCGGTGCGTTCCGGGAGGACCTCTACTACCGCCTCGCCGTCATCGAGATCGGCATCCCTCCGCTTCGCGACCGCCCGGAGGACATCCCGATGCTCGCCGTGCACTTCCTCCGCAAGTTCGCGCGCAAGACCGGCCGGGGCGTCCCGTCGATCGACCCCGTGGCGATGCACTCCCTGGCGTCGGCTCCCTGGCCCGGAAACGTCCGCGAGCTGGAGAACGCAATCGAGCGCGCGATGGTGCTGTCCCGTGGCGACACGCTCGTCCTCGAGGACTTCCCCCGCCTCACCGAGAGCGCCCAGGAGCAGGCGAGGCTGGAGCTGCAGCTCGGGTCGGACCTCGCCGATCTGCCCTACCGAGACGCGAAGCGGGTGGCGCTCAGGACCTTCGAGCGACACTACATCGCGAGCGTGCTGAAGAAGACGACCGGAAACGTGTCGCAGGCCGCGCGCCACGCGGGCCTCGACCGCTCCAACTTCCGCCGCATCCTCCGCAAGTGCGGGCGGTGACGCGTCCGTGGAGCTGAAGGTCCTCGAAGGCCGTTCGACCGTTCGCGTCCAGGCTCGGGCGACGATGCACTCGGTGAAGGCCTCGGGCAACGCGATCTCCGGCAGCGTCACCGTCGACCCCGAGGACGTCCCCGGGACCCTGAAGCTCGACCTGGCGGTCGAGATCGCCGGGATCCGATCGGGCGACTTCCTCACGGACATGAGCTCCCGCCGCCACGTCGACACCGACCGCCACCCCGTCGCCCGCTTCGTCCTGACTCGCGCCTCCGGCACCCCGCGCGCCCTGCGAATCGAAGGCACGATCGACTGGCGCGGCCGCAAGGTCCCGATCGCGACCACCGCGACCGGCGAGATCGAGGGAACGACTGCGCGCGGCACCGCGTCCTTCGACCTCGACATGCGCGGTTTCGACCTCGAGGCCCCGCGGTTCCTGTTCCTCAAGGTCCAGGACGTCGTGCACGTCGAGGTCGAGATCGTCGCGGGCTAGGAGTGTGGTGTCGAGTACGCGTCGGTCTCGCGCCTGGGGGGCGAGCCGGCCGCAGGTCCACCGCGGCGCTGAGCGGCGGGACTCAGGTGGCTGGCTCCGCCCGGCGCCGAAGGTGGCCCAAGGCTGTTGCGCGTTCTGCGACCCGGCGGCCTCACACCCGCCAGCCGGAGCACGTGCAACGCGCGCCGAGCACCGCGAGCCGGCGCAGGTTCACGGCGGCGGCCAGCAGCGCGAGGTCGTTACCCACGCGCTTTGCCCCGCATGCGCGCTCGGAGTCCCCCGGGTCGCCTTCTCATCAGATGTGCCAGCTTGTGCAGCAGCGTCTGGACCGCGACACCGTGGTCCGGTGCCGTCCCGTCCCATGCCTATCCGGTTGCCTGCCAGACGCAGGCGTGCGGGCTGGAACGACAGGCGACAGGCGACACGCGACAGGCAACTGGCGACAGGCAACTGGCAACTGGCAGCCGCCGGACGGCCGCGGTTCCTCGTCCGGGTCTGGAATTCCCCGTTGCCGGTCGCCCGTCGCCTGTCGCCTGTTCCTCCCGATCGGTCGCCGTCGCGACCAACAGAGCTGCTTGAAGTCCTGCATCCGACGTGCTAGCCGCATTGGCGTGATCGCAAGGCTCCCCCTTCGGCCACTCGACTTGCGATGAGCCTCGACTTGCACATCGAGAGCGTGACCGTAGCGGGGTACCGCGTCCTCGAGCAGACGACCTTCGATCTGGCGGGTCTCAGTGTGCTGATTGGCGCCAATGCGTCGGGCAAGTCCACGCTTCTCGATCTCTTCGTCTTGCTGGCGGAAGCAATGCGGGGCGGCCTCTCCAAGGCGATCTCCGCACGCGGAGGGATCGCACGATTGCTTTCGCAGGGCTATGCCGGCAATCTTGCGGTTCGCATCGAGTCGTCACCCGTGGGGTGGCCGGGTAGTACGCTGGGCTCGCCGCTCTCGTACGAGCTCGAGATCGCGCCGAGCGGCATCGGATACGCCATCACCGGAGAAAGCCTCTCTCAGGACCGCCAGCATCCCTCGGGCAATCCCTTTCGGTTTCTTGAGCGGCATCCCGGCCATTTGAAGTTTCACGACCCGGCGACGGGAAACCTCGTGGACCCCAGCTGGCCGGTGAAGCACGAAGAGGCCGTTCTCGCGCAAGTGCCAAGGACTTATGCCGCGCCCGAGTCGTTTCGCGAGCTCCTGGCGAGCCTCCTCCATTCGGCGCCAGTCGTGCTGGACGAGCGCTCTGCGCTACGGTGGCCACAAACGCTGCAGCCACCCGAAGGAGCGCCGAGCGCCTCGGGGTCGGACCTGGTCTCCGTTCTCTACCAGATGAGAGCGGGCGACGACGACCGCTGGGAGCAGCTCACGGACGTGCTCTCCGCGGGGTTCCCGCGCTTCAGGAAGCTGGAGTTTCCACTCTCCGCGGGCGGCCAGGCCGCGTTGGCATGGTACGAAAAGGACGCCGCGACACCCCTGTACGCGAACGAGCTTTCGACGGGAACCCTTCGCTTCCTGCACCTTGCGGCGATATTGCTGTCGCGGAACCTGCCCGGCCTCGTGCTGTTCGATGAGCCAGAGCTCAGCTTGCATCCGGAGTTGCTGCGTCTGCTGGCCGAGTTGCTGGCTCAGGCGGCGGACGAGGTCCAGGTTGTCGTCGCAACGCACTCCGGCGCCCTCGTCCGTTGGATGAAGCCCGCGCAGGTGGTCGTCACCGAGCGCGACGATGAGGGTTGCCACCTCATTCGCGGCGACAAGCTCGATCTGGGCCACTGGCTCGAGAACTACACGCTCGACCAGGTCTGGCAGCTGGGCCTCATGGGTGGCAAGCCGTGAGCACCATCGTCCTCATCGTGGAGGGCGACACCGAGCGCGCCGCGAAGGACCACCTGAAGCGATTTCTGGACAGCCACTCGGGGGAACGGCCGAAAGCGCGGCTCAAGCCGGTTGCGTTGGACGGCGGATTGAGCGAGCGGCGGGTTAGGGGGCTGGCAGAAGGGGTCCTGCGAGACCCATCGGTCTCGGGCGTCATCGCGCTGACGGACCTCTACCCGAAGTTCGCAAGCGCTGAGGACGCGCTACAGACGTTACGAAGCTGGCTGCCCGCCGACACGCGCTGCCACGCGGCCGTCGCCAAGCACGACTTCGAGGCGTGGCTCCTCGTGGGATGGGAAGCGATCGTGCGCCAAGCTCGCGTCGGGAACAGACAGCCGTGGGGCGCCCATCCTGAGGAAATCGATGGCAACAATCCGCCAGCGCACCGGCTGAGCGCGCTGTTCCAGCAGGGCCCGCACCCCCGCAGGTACAAGAAGCCGATCGATGGGAAGAAGCTCTTTGAACAAACCGATCTGGCTGGCGCAGCCGAGCAGTGCCCCGAGCTACGACGGTTTCTCAACTGCCTCCTGAGCTGTGCTGGCTATCCGCCGCTGCCATGAGCGCTCCGCCGGGCCAGGCTTCCGCCTGGCAAGCAGAAATGCTGTCACGACCAGCAACGATGCAGGCGCGCTCCCATCCGTGTCGCCGGACATCGCACCGGCCCCGACCGTGCACATCGACCTGAACTGGCCGGGGCCGACCGGGTCGCCGCAGGCCTCGCGCTCGGGGCCGGCGACGTTCCCGAACATGTCTACCGCGTGCACCACGAAGCAGACGCGCTCGTTGTCGACGGCCTCCTCGGGCAGGAAGACGGCGCCGAATGGATCGGCTCCGAAGGCGCGGACGCGCTTGCGCTCGACGGGCAGGTCGAGCTCGGGCCCGAGCGTCTGGTAGAGGATGTAGTCCATGTTGGCCGGTCCAGCGTCGTCCGCGGCGGGTGGGAACGAGACCGTCACGCGGTACCCACTCTCGGGGTCGTCGCCCTCCGTGGCCCCGCAGGGAACGTCGTCGGCCGCGACTACCCGGATCTCGGACGCGCCATCGAACGCCGGGGGGCTCGCGTCCTGGAGCACCGAGCCCGTCCGGAACGTGAAGCTCGTCTCGCCCGCTCCCCACGGCAACTGGACGGCCGCCCGATACTGCGTGGAAGGCTCGAGCGGGGACTCGGTGAGGAGCTCGACGCGGGTGTCGGTCTCGCCCTGGGGCTCCACGCGGACCGTGCCCGGCACGGCCACCCCGGCCGCGTCGTCGAAGAGCGTCAGGATCTCGTCCGCCGGCGACTGCGGCTCGTAGATCTCGTGGAAGACGACGCGAACCACGCCGTCCCTGGGCAGCCCCGAGGACCCGTCCGCGGGGTACAGATCCGGCGCGGCGGGCGCGCACTCCTGGCCTGAAGCGCGGAGCGGGAGGAGCGCCAGGAGAACGGGGAGCGCGAGACGCAAGACCCGAGTAGGATAGCAGGCCCGGACTCGGGCGCCTCATTCGGATCCAGGTTCGACTCTCGTGGAGGAGGCCGGAGCGACGTCGACCGGCTCGACAGACGAGACGTGCGCCGCGAGAAACCGCGAGTAGGCGCGCCGGACCGCGGCCAGCCGGGCGGGATCCGAGACGGCGAGGTCGTGCTCCTCGCGTGGATCCTCGTCGAGGTGGAACAGACGGAAGGCTCGCTCCTCGACCAGGTGATGGAGCTTGTAGCCCTGGTCGATGAAGACGCGTCGCATCCGGTAATAGGGGTTCTTGGGCTGCTCGAGGAGGATCGGACGCTCCGGGAGCTCGCCGCCGGCGAGCTCGGGGACGAGGCTCTGCCCGCGGGCGGCCGGGGGCACGGGCAGGCCCGCCAGCTCGAGCAGCGTCGGGTACAGATCGATGTGCGAGACCCGCCGCTGGACCCGCCGAGGCTCGAGGCCCGGAACGTGGATGAGGAGCGGCACCCTGATGATCTCCTCCCAGGTCTCGCGGCCGTGGAAACGGGCGCCGTGCTCCCCGAACGCCTCGCCGTGGTCGCCCGTCACGATGATCACCGTGCGGTCGGCGAGGCCTGCCCTCTCGAGCGCGTCGAGCACGCGACCGATGTGCAGATCGGTGTACGCGATCTCGCCGTCGTACAGCGCCCTGTTCGACCCACCGAAACGCGCCTCGTGGTGCTCGAGGTACTGCTTGTGGGGATCGAGGAAGTGATACCAGAAGAAGAAGCGGCCGCCCGTCCGCTCGGCGTCCTCGAGGCTCCTGATGGCGTCGTTGGCGACGAGGCGAGAGCTGTGCCTGAGGTCCACGTGCGATCCAGGCGGAGCGTCGCCCTCCGAGCCGATCTGCATGAATCGATCGAATCCCTGCGTCCAGCCGAAGATCGGCGCGAAGAGGAAGTGGGACGCGGCGCCACTCGTCCGAAAGCCGGCCGCGCGCAGCTTCTCGGCCAGGAACTCGTTCTTCAGGAAGTAGCGGACCTCGTGGGCGCTCGTCCGGTCGAGCTCGGACGGGTATCGCCCGGCCATCATCGGAGGCAGGCTCTGCGCAGTGTAGGTGCCGAGGGCGTACGCGCGCTCGTAGGCGGCCGACCGCGCAGCGAGTCGATCGAGCCGCGGCGTCGTCGGGTACCGATCGTAGCCGAGGAAGCCCATGTCGAGGTTCATGGCATCGACGGTGATGATCAGGAAGGACAGGTCGCCCCTGAGGCGCACGGCCGGCGCGGCGGCGGAAGGTCCCCGGGCCACGGGCTCGTCCGCGAGCGTCAGATCCTCGCCGTCGCAGTCCTCGTCTCGACCGTTTCCCGGCACGTCGGTTGCCGCCGGGTTGACCGCCGCGTCGTCGTCGTTGCAATCGCCGCCGCCGAGGAGCCGCGCGAAGCCGTCGCGGTCACCGTCGAGCGCGCGGTCGATTGGCCGGACGAGGCGCGGCAGCGCCGGCGCCGCGGTGCCGAGGGTGGCCCTGACGCCCTCGAGCCCGAGCGCGCCCACCCCTGCGGCGGCGAGCGCGAGAGGGACGAGCGAGAGCCCGACCAGCCTTCGGGTCGGCAGCCTCGCAGCGAACCGCACGCAGGCGAGACCGACGGCGAGCGCCACGATCCCCATCGCGGGCAGCGCGAGGTCCAGCGCGTCCATCGCGCAAAGGCCAATGAAGCCAAAGGGACCGCCCAGCGCCCCGTCAGGCCCTGCGGCGAGCGGGGGCGCCACGACGGCAACGAGCACCGTGCCGGCGATGGCCCAGGCGACGGCTGGTCGTGGATCGAGCCGGCGCAATGAGCGGATCAGGAGAGCCGCGCCCGTGGAGGAGAAGCCCAGGACCGCGAGGGCGCAGACGGCCATCGCGAGCGCGGCGAGGGTCTGGTTGTGATAGCCGGTAGCGAAGTGGTGGGCGAGCCTGAACAGGGCCGCGGCCGTGCAGGGAAGCACGATCGAGAGCGCGAGGACGAGCCGAGGCGCGATCGGCCTGAAGGTGCGCACGAGCGTGTCCAGTGGAAGGGTCAGACTGCCCAGCCCGACGAGCGCCCCCGCGAGCGCCGCCGGCAAGCCGTGCAGCCCGACCGCACAGACGGCGAGCCCGGCGAGGACGGCCGCGCCTGGAGTCGACGGAAGGCGAGCCGCGACGATGGCGGTCTCGACGAGGCCGAGGACGACTCCCGCGGCCGCTCCCGCCGCTCCGCCGAGGGCGACGCGGCGAATCGCGAACGAGGCGAGCTCGGGCGCGCGGGTCTCGCGAGGGAGCCGGGTCCCGGGCGAGCGCGGTGGCGTCTCGGGACCCTCCGGAGACGTGGATGCCCCACTGATGGGTGCGGTGGTGCTCGTCGTTCCTACCCCTCCGGCGGCACGCAGAAGCCCTCGCCGTACAGGTCGCAGCAAAGGTCCCGCTCGGCGTCGTAGTACCACTCGCGAATGCAGGGGAAGCGATCCTCGGTCTGGACGTCGATCGCGACGGCGTCACGGACGCCCTGCCAGTCGATCTCGGTCTCGCCGCAGCCCTCGAAAGAGAGATCCCCGTTCACCAGCTCGGCCACCACGCACACGCGGTAGCTGCCCGCGGTCGCGACCTCGAGGACCGGGGCGTCGCAGGCTTCGCCGAGGTCGCAATCCGCTGGAACCGAGTCGCCGCACGAGTCGCAGGCGCCGTGCTCGCACAGCGGGTACACCGGGGTCGCACATGCCGCGATCCTGAGCCGCCACACGCCGCAAGTCGTGACCTCGTGACCGTCCACCGTCACGTCGATCTCGATCTGGCGGCGGTCCTCGGGCAGCGCGCAGATCTCGTCCGCGTCCGCATCGGAGTCCGCGTCGGCGTCGGAGTCCGCGTCGGCGTCGGCGTCCCCGTCACCGTCCCCGTCGGCGTCGGCATCGGCGTCCGCGTCTGCGTCGCCCCCGCCGCCATCGCCATCATCGCCGCAACCCGCCGCGAAGACGGGGAGGAGCACGGACCAGCACCAGTTCGACATGAGCAAGGCGTATATCACGGGACGAGCCGGGCGGTCGCGATGGGCAACCACCCGTGCTACCCTCACCTGCATGTCGAGAGCGTCCGCCACGCGCGAACGTCGGCCTCCCGCCGGCCGGCAGGTGTTCGACGTCGACGAGCGGCTGGTCATGCCGGAGACGCGGTACGAGGCGCTCGACGGGGAGATCACCCACGTGTGCCCAGCGGAAGAACCGCATGCGAGCCGGCACTCCAAGCTCTCGGCGCTCCTCGAGGCGTATGTCGCCGAAGGCTGGAACGCGGCGAGCGACATGCTCACCCGGACGTCCGAGGCCTCGGACCTCGCTCCAGACGGCAGTGTCTACCGCCCGGATCCCGATCCGGAGACCGGCGGTCGGCGGCTCGAGGAGGTTGCGTTCGAGGTCCTCACGACCGAGCGCCTCACCAGGGCCGGCAGGAAGGCAGCCGCGCTGACCGATCGTGGCGTCCGGCGCGTGTTCGCGATCGACTCCGAACGCCAGCGAGCGCTCGAGTGGTCGAGGACCACCTCGAGCTGGGAGATCCTGCCGCTGGACGGCGTGATCGACGATCCCGTCTTCGTCATGCCGCTGCCGGTACACGACCTGGTCGTGGCGGCCAAGGCCGACGACGCGGTGGCTCGCGCGCTCCTCGCCAAGCGGAACCCGGTTCTCACGGAGGCGTTGGAGCGGGGCCGCGCCGAGGGCGAGGCCAGGGGCCGCGCTCGCGGCAAGGCAGAGGCCGTCGTCGCAATCCTGCGTGGCCGCGGCCTGGCCGTGAGCGGCGGAGGCGAACGGCAGATTCTCGACACCGCGGACGAGACGATCCTCGACCGATGGGTCGAGGCGGCCACCCGCTGCCGCAGCGTCACGGAGCTCTTCGCGCGAAAGCAGGGGCACGGTCGCGCTCGGCGATCCCGGTAGCCGCCTGCCCGATCACGGGTAACCGAGCCTCCTGCGAACGGCCCACTCGAGGGACAGCGCGGCGACGACGATCGCGAAGAACCACCAGCGATCCACGAGCGGCTGGTCGCTGCGACGGTCGACGCGCACGGTCCTGGCCTTCTCCACGGGGAGGCGACTCAGATCGGGCGGATCCTCGACGTAGCGGCCGCCCGTCGCGTTCGCCATCTGCCGCATCAGGCCCGGGCGCGCCGCGACGTCGGCCATCTCCGCGGCCGGGCCCTCGACGAGCAGGACCTCCTCCGCCGAGAGCTCCTCCTCGGGGACCTCCTCGCGAGCCGCGAGGCGGGCGCGGGCGACGACCCTGTACGCTCCCGGGCCGGGAGCGGCCCACTCCTGCCGGTAGGTCCCGAGCTCGTCCACCGCGCCCGAACGGCTGACCGCCGACGGCCCGCCGTCGATGGGCACGAGATCGAGCGTGATCGGCTGGCCGACCGCCGGCCTGTACGATCGGTCGAGGAGCTGCAGCTCGACCGAGATCCGCTGGCCAGGGTCATATCGCTCGCGGTCGGTCGTCACGCGCAGTCGCTCGAGCTCCGGATCGTGAGTCAGCCAGCGAAGCGCGTTCTCCCACAGTGTCTCGTACTGCCGCGGCTCGCCGCCCGTGTCGACCTGCTCGAAGGCCCACCGCCACGTCGAGTCGGTCATGAGCGCGAGGGTCCTGCCGCGGCCGACCTCACGCGCCGCCAGGACGGGCGCTCTGGCAGACCCGTCCGGCGTCCTCAGGTGAGGGTGCTCGAGGACGACGGCGGCACCGGGCGCGGGACCCGCCGTCACGTTCAGGCCCTCGAGCGGGACCAGCGCCTGCCAGGCGCGAAGGTTGTCGCGCCCGGGCGGCCCCAGGAACGCCAGAGGGTGGCGCGACCCTTCCTCGGTCAGGACGGGATGGAACGCAGCCGTGTCGACCAGGTCCGGCGGCGCGAGATCGCCCGGCGGCAGGACGATCGGCAGGACCTCCTCGAGCGCGGTGCCGCCGTAGCCGCCGCTCGCGAAGGCGAGGTCGCCTCCCAGCATCACGAAGGCGCCCCCCTCCTCGACCCAGTCACGGATCCGGTCCAGATGCGGCGACACGCCGTACGGGCCGTGCTCGAAGTTCTGGAAGACCACGACGTCGAACTCGTCGAGGTGGCTCGAGAACAGCTCGTCCGTGGGAAACGGGATGAGCGACAGCTCCTCGGAGGAAGACAACGGCAGGTCCGTCAGCGTCCGCAGGATGAAGAACGAGACGAGATCGATGCTCGGGTTCTTCTGCAGGGTCCGACGGAGGAAGCGCTCGTCCCACGAGGGCCTCCCCGACACGAGGAGGATGCGCAGCCGGTCCCGCGTGATCGTGAGCAGGACGTCCCTCGAGTTGTTCTCTGCGACGGCGTCGCCGTCGTAGAGCGGCACCGAGACACGGTAGACGTACCGGCCGACGCGATCGGGCACGAAGGAGAACCGGACCCTGCCGTCCGAGCTCTGGCCGAAGCGCGCGGTCTGTTCGCGAATCACTCGCCCGTTGCGCAGGAGCGTCACTGGAACGGAGGTCGTGCCCAGGCCAGTTCGCCGCACGCGCACGTCGACCTCCACCGTCTCGCCGACGAATCCGATCGGGTCGAAGCGAACGTCGGCGACGGAGAGGTCCGGGATCGGTCGATCCTCCCCTATCAACACGGCGTGCACCGGCGCCCCGATCCGGCGCAGCCGCGAGCGGGCTGCCTGATCGATCGTTCCCTCGAGCCTGCCGTGATCGGCGCCGTCCGAGACCACGATGATGGCTCCGATCTCGCGGCCCTCGAGCCGCGCCGTCACTGCCTGGATCGCTTCGAGGAGCCGCGTGCCTCCCGAAGCGCTCGCCATGGAGGCGTCCAGCGACGATTCCGCGATCTCGTCCGCGAACGTGAACGTCGAGACGCGGTGCTCCCCTCGCAACGCCTCGAGCCCTCTCCGGCTCCGGCGAAGGAGAGCGCGCGCGCGGGCCAGTCGCGTCGGGATCGCGACGGCCATGCTCCGGGAGGTGTCCACGAGGACCACGACCTCGTTGGGGTCCCTGGCGACTCGCTGCGACCTGATGACCGGTCCCAGCGCGGCCCCCAGCGCCGCCACCAGCGCCACTGCCCTGAGCGCGAGGAGCGCCGTCCTGCGCCCGGCTCGCTCGGAACGCGAGCGGCGCCAGGCCGACCAGAGCGAGCCCGCGAGCACGAGTGCCACGATCGTCACGAGGGCGGGCCTCGCACCCTCGAGCACGAGCTGCCACTCTGCGGCGCGGGTCGGGGTCACGGCCGGCGGGAGCTTCGGCCCAGGATGAAGGGAACGTGGACCTGGTCGGCCTTGTATCCCAGGCAGAGGGCGTACATCGCCACGTTCACGCCCAGCCTGAATGCACGCTCCCTCTGCTCCTCTCCGCCCGGCAACACCTCGTGCTCCCAGTTGCCGAAGTTGTCGCGGGCCCAGGCGCCTGCGAGGTCGAGGCGCGAGTAGACGACGACCAGCCTGCCGTCACGCTCGATCCCCGCGAGGTCGGAGGGCGTCGTGCGGCGTCCGACCGGACGATCCAGCAGATAGAAAGTGCGGAAGAGGACGTGGTCGCGAGGGATCGGTGCGAGGCTCGCGCCGGGCAGGACGCGCCCGAGCTCGCGCCGGACCGCCGCGTCGAAATCGGTCGTGGAGTCGCTCGAATCGTCGATCAGCAGGAACCCTCCGTGGACGAGGAACCTCCGGAGCCGCGTGACGTCGGCCTCCGGCCAGGAAGGGAAACCGCGGTCGCCGGACAGGACCAGCATCGGCTTGCCGAACAGCCGCGGCGCCGAGAGGCGGATCGCGCTCGGCTCGAGCATGGTCTCGATCGAGGTCCGCTTCCGGACCTCCCAGGCGAGGCGCCTGAGAGCTGTCGGGCGGGGCTGCCAGTTGCCGCCCGCGTAGATGACCGACGCCAGGTCCAGGAGCGACCCCTCCCCGATCGCCCCTGCCCGCCGGGCCGGCGCGAGGAGGAGCCCCGAGATGCCCGCGAGGGCCAGTGCAACGGCGAGCCGGCGCATGGCCCCGGAACTGTAGCGGATCCTTGACAGGCTCGCTCGCGGACACGTAGACAGGCTGGACAGGGAGGTTCCCGATGCGGTGGTGCGTCGCGTTTGCGCTGGTCGTTTCCTCGTCGTCCACCGCGCTGGGGCAGCCCGCCGAGCCCGCCGCGCCGTCCGCCCCGCCCGCCGGCCCGGCGGGCGAGCCAGAGGAGGAATCGTCGAACCTCGACGACTTCTCGCACCGCTACCAGGTCAATCTCCGTGCGACCTTCGGGAAGGGCTACCGGGTGGCGTTCGCCTACGGCGACCACGAGGTTTGCGGCGACGACGACGAGACCCCGTGCTACTCCGGGTCTCCGGCCTTCACCGACCTCGACCTCGGCTTCGGCGTGACCGAAGGCCTCGAGCTGTCGGTCTCGATCCGGCTGGGGCTCGAGGATGAGGCGAAGATGGGCACGGTCAAGCCGGCGTTCCCGCTGACCCTGGGCCTCGGAGTGCGTTCCTACCCCGACCCATTGTCGCGCGTGAAGCTCTTCATCGCGGCCCGTCTCCTGTGGGACCTCACGAAGACGGGCGCCGGGGAGGAGCAGGACTTCGCGGTCCGCGCCGAGCCGGGCCTGCAGGTGGAGATCGTGCGGTACGTCGCGCTGTATGCCCAGTTCGGCGTGACGATCGGCTTCTTGCGCTGGCTGCGCTTCGAGGCCGACGCCGGCGGCGGGGTGCAGTTCCGGGTGCCGTGAGGCGCGCGTCGGTAGCTACCCTCTGCCTCCTCGTCGGGTGCGGCTGTTCGGAGAGCCCCGGGCGGTCACGGCCTCGGCGGGATGCGGGTCGGCCGCGCCCACCGCAGTCCGTCGACGCAGGCCAGCGAGCCGAGGCGCCGGTCGTGCGGCGCAGCCGGGCGCTCATGGGCACGATCTTCGAGATCATGGTCGTCGGGCGGGAGTCACGCGCCACCGAGGAGGCAATCGCCGGCGCCTTCGACGAGGTCGCGCGGCTCGAGGAGATGATGTCGGAGTGGCGCCCGGCGAGCCAGATCTCCAAGGTCAACGCGGCGGCGGGATGGAGCGCCGTGCGGGTGGACGCCGAGCTCATGCTGGTGATCCAGGAGGGGCTGCGGATCGCCAGGCTGTCGGACGGTGCGTTCGACATAAGCTGGGCGGCGCTGCGCGGCCTGTGGAACTTCAACGCCGACGACCCTCGCCCTCCGACTCGCGCGGCCGCGCGCGCGGCCGCGAAGCTCGTGAACTGGCGCGACGTCATCGTGGACGAGCGCGCGAGGACCGTGATGCTGAAGCGGCCGGGCATGGCGATCGGGCTCGGCGGGATCGCGAAGGGCTACGCCCTCGACCGGGCCGCCGAGGTCCTGAAGGCGCGGGGACTGCACGACTTCATCATCTACGGCGGCGGCCAGGTGCTCGTGAGCGGCCAGAAGGGAGGGCGGCCGTGGCGCGTCGGGATCCAGCACCCGCGCCGGCGCGACGTGTACTTCGCGTACTTCAGCCCGGGCGCGGGCTCCGTCTCCACGTCCGGCGACTACGAGCACTACTTCGTGAAGGACACGGTCCGCTATCACCACATCCTCGACCCAACGACGGGTTTCCCGGCGAACGCATCGGTCGCGGTGACCGTGGTGTCCCCGACGGGCCTCGCCGCCGATGCCATCGACACCGCGCTCTTCATCCTCGGCCCGACGAAGGGGATGCAGCTCGCGAGGAGACTGGGGATAGAGGCCCTGTTCATCGACCCCGCGATGCGGGTGACGATGACGGATGGCTTCCGCCGGGACCTGACGATGATGCCGCTCGACGACTGATCCCCCGTGCTATCGTTCGAGGCCTCCATGGCCGCCCCTCGCGTGCTGGTCATCTACAAGAAGTCGGTCTTCCGCACGCACGTCGAGGAGCGGCGGCACTCGCGCGTCAAGGAGCTGCTCGAGGCCGCGAGCCCCGCGGTCCGGCGGGTCGTGCGCGCGCACCGCCACCACACCCAGACGCTCGAGCGCGTTCGACGCGCGTTGACCCGGCTGGGCGCGCGCGCGTCGTTCCGCTTCCGCCGCGACGTCGGCGACACGTCGGGCTTCGACCTCGTCGTCACGGTCGGTGGTGACGGCACCTTGCTCTGGGTGTCGCACTACGTCGCGAAGACGCCGGTCCTGTCCGTCAACAGCGCGCCGAACGACTCCGTCGGCTTCTTCGCCGGAGCGACGCGACAGAACGTCGAGGAGCGCCTCGAGCTCGCCGTCCGAGGCGAGCTGCCCGTCACCTCCCTGCAGCGGATGGCGGTCAAGCTCGACGGCGAGCTCCTCGAGACGCGGGTCCTGAACGACGTGCTCCTCTGCCACGAGAACCCGGCGGCGATGAGCCGGTACATCCTGCGCCACGGCCGGCTGGTCGAGGACCAGAAGTCGAGCGGCATCTGGGTCGGGCCCGCCGCCGGGTCCACCGCGGCGCAGAGGTCGGCAGGGGGTCGGGTGCTGTCGCCGATCTCCCGGATGATCCAGTACGTCGTCCGCGAGCCCTACGAGCCGAGCGGAAGGCCCTACCGCCTGAAGAAGGGGCTGGTTCAGCCCGGCCAGCGCTTCTCCATGACCAGCAAGATGCACGAGGCGAGGCTCTACGCGGACGGCCCCTATCGAGCCCATCGCGTGCAGATCGGCCAGGAGGTCTCGATGGTCCTCAGCCCCGAGCCGCTCGACCTCCTGGGCTTCAGTCGTGCCGACTCGTGGTGAGAAGCGCCGCGAGCCTTCGCAGCCCTACCTCGGTCTTCGCGTCGTCGATCTCGCCCCTCTCGAGCCGGTCGAGCGCGTCGGAGATCGACACGAGCACGGCGCTTCCAGCCTCCTCGACGGGACCCTCGGGCGCGGGTGGCCGAGCGGCGTCGAGATCGACCTCGGCGGCGAGGAAGTGCACCTTCTCGCCGCACAGCCCGGGCGACAAGAGCACCGGCGGACCGAGGCTGCGGAAGCGCTCGGCGGAGACGACCAGCCCCGTCTCCTCGTGGGTCTCGCGCGCCGCGCACGCGGCGATTCCCTGCGGGCCGTGCTCGTTCGCCTCGATCAGGCCGGCAGGCAGCTCGAGCGCATGGGTGCGGCGGTCCTCCGGGAGCGGCAGTGCTTGATCGCGCCTGAACCAGAGAGGAGGGCGCAGCGCCGACCGCAACATGATCCGGCGGCGATCGTGGAGGACCATCGCGACGGCGTCGATGTGCCTTCGCTCGACGACGTCGTAGGCGTACGAGCTCGACCGGGTCCCGTCGGGCAGGACGTTCACCAGCCGGTAGCGCCTGACCTTGATGAACCCGTCGTCGCAGCGGGAGACCGCGGTACGGTCCTCGACTATCTCGATCGAGAGCTCGGCCACTAGCGCGGGACCTTCTGCCAGTCCGCCAGGAACCTCTCGATCCCGATGTCGGTGAGCGGGTGCTTGACGAGCTGCTTGATCACCGAGTACGGGCAGGTCGCCACGTGGGCGCCGGCGAGCGCGCCCTCGACGAGGTGCATGGGGCTCCGGATGGACGCGACGATGACCTGCGTGTCGAAGCCGTAGTTCTCGTAGATCTGAACGATCTGGTGGATGAGGTCCATACCGCTCGCGGAGACGTCGTCGAGGCGGCCCACGAACGGCGAGACGTAGGTCGCGCCCGCCTTCGCGGCGAGGAGCGCCTGCGCGGGAGAGAAGCAGAGCGTCACGTTCGACTTGATCCCCTCCTTGCTCGAGCGACGCACGGCCTTGAGCCCCTCGGCCGTGAGCGGGAACTTGATCACGATGTTCCGGTGGATGGCGGCGAGCCCTCGCGCCTCGGCGACCATCCCGTCGGCGTCGGGGCTGACGATCTCCGCGGAGATCGGGCCGTCCACCACCTCGACTATGTCGCCGAGGACCTCCTCGAACTTGCGACCGGTCTTCGCCACGAGCGTGGGGTTCGTGGTGACGCCGTCGATCACGCCCATCGCGGCGCATTCCCGGATCTCTTCGATGTTCGCCGTGTCGATGAAGATCTTCATGACCGCGGCACTCTTGCCGTCAGACGCTCGCGAAGTCAAGCGGGAGCGTGCACAATGGGGGCGTGCGGTCGACGGTAGTCGTGATGGGTCTCGGGGCAGCTCTCGCCGGCTGCCCAACCGACGAGCCGTTCGGGCCCGCCAACCGTGACTCGGGCGTCGCACCGGGCGAGGGGATCGAGCTGCACGGCCAGGTGGTCGACTTCGAGAGCTGTCCGGTCGGCGACGGTTGCGACGCGCTGGCGGGGATGGTGGTCGAGGTCCTCGGGTCGAGCCTTCAGTCGGAGCCGAGCGCCCAGGACGGTGCTTTCCTCATCGAGGGCGCACCCGCCGGCACGGCGCTGACGCTGGCGGTGCGGGGCACGGCGGCCGACGGCGGAGCCCACGCCCGGACCATCCTGGCAGGATCGGTCGGGCCGTCGGACCGGGACGTCTACGGGATCACGATGTACGCGATGGGCCGGCGAACCGAGTACGCGCTCCTGGAAGCAATCATGGATCAGGAAGGGATCGACCTCGAGGGAAGCGGGGGATACGTCGGCCAGGTCGTCGCGCGCATCGATCCCGAGGTCGACTGCAGGGCCGACCCCGACGATCCCACCTGCGAGATCTGCCCGGACCTCGAGGCCGGTCTGTGCGCGGTTCGGGATGCAACCGCGAGGATCTCGCTGCCGGGCTACGGCACGATCGAGTACGCGCGGGGGCTGCCGTCGTTCCTGGCCGACCAGCCGAACCAGGAAGTGATCGACGACGATGCACCGGTGACCAACGTGTCGGGCATGTTCGTCGTCCTGCCGAGCACGCCGTCCATCGGGGACCTCAGCATCGAGATCGCGCGCGAGGGTATGACGTTCCTGGCTCTCGACGCGTCGGTCGAGCCGGGAGGCGTGACCTTCGGCTTCCACCGAGCCGAGTGAGTCGTTCGTGTAGGCGTCGGTGCTACACGTCGACCCGCCGGCCGGTCATGGTGAATACTCGCGGCTCTGGCGCGGAGCCTGCCGACCCCAGCGGTCGGGCGGTCGGAGCACCTGGCGTTCCCAGGGAGCCGGAAAGGCTCGCGGTTTCGATGGATGGGCCAGGTCCCGGCCGGCACGAGCGTTGCGTTGAGCCCAGGCCGGAGGAGGCAAGGCATGCGAGCAGGCCTGGGAATTCTGGTCGGTGTTGCGCTGAGCGTGGGCTGTGTCGGGGCCGATGGCGGCCGGCCGCTGGGCAAGACGGACTACGGCAGCGGCAGCTTCGCCCTCGAGAACTCGAACCGGGAGACCGGTGTGCTCAGGGTGGGCGACTCGCTCCGCCTCTTCAGCACCCCGGACCTGCTCCAGCTCCGTGCGCTGGCGCGGTATCACTTCCAGGTCGACGCCGTCGACGGCGACGGCAACGAGACGCCGGTCTCCGAGGGCGACGTCGTCTCGCGCGACGACGGCAGCATCCCGCCCACCACGCTCGCCCACGACATCGGTGACATGGCGGGCGCCACCGAGGGCGACGCGGACGGGTTCAACGTGACCCTGTGGAGCCCCGACGATCTGTCGGACGACTACGAGGCGTACATTCCGCTGCTCAGGATCCCCGCGCTCCAGGGCGGGTGGAACGTCGAGGAGGTCGATCCACCGCACGTCTTCGCGACGAACGGAGACGGCACGCCGACCAACTCGTTCGCCGTCAGCGACGACGGCGTCGTCGACCCCGGCGAGACCGCCGGTCCGGTCTACGTCGGAGGCGACGGTCTGCCCGACTTCACGACCCGCGAGGGCGCCAGCGTCGACGTGTACGTCGTCCGTGACCGCGACACCTGGCAGAACCTGGCGATCCCGCAGCAGGGCGAGCAGGATCACGTGGCTGGACCGATCCAGGTCGCCGTCCGCGACGACGGGTCGCTCGAGCCGACCCTGATCTGGCAGCCCACCCTGGACGACGTCGGGATCTACGACACGATGGTGGACGTCGATCAGGACGGGATCTTCGACTTCGAGCTCGGCGCCAAGGACGGCGTCGATGGCGAGGCGAAGGTGGGCCTCACGATCCAGTACTCGCAGGCGTGGGTGAGGGCGCGGCAGCTCCGCCACATCGTGATGAACATCGCCTTCGACTCGGAGAGCCGCGGCGGCGAGTGGTCGAACACCTTCACCGCCGCCGACTCGGTCTACCTCTACGTCAACCCGGACGTCACGGTCCGCCCGGACCTGAACCACAAGATGGTCTACAAGTGGATCGTCCGGCACCAGGACTTCGACAACTTCTGGAACGCGAACATGACCGGCGACGGCTGCGTCGACTTCGGCGACTACGTGCTCGGCGATGGCGTGCTGGTCCCGCCGCAGGAGGGCTGCACGAACTCGTCGCCGCTGCACGTCGGCATGGGCCATGACATCATGGGCGCCATGAACGGGCCGGGCGAGTTCGACGTGGTCTTCACGTTCAAGGCGGGCAACGGGAACGGCGAGCCGCGCTACTGCCCGGGCGTCGACATCCTCGACATCACCTCGGCCGACACGACCGAGGCGCTCGCGAACATCACGGAGATCCCCTTCGAGCAGCGCGTGGGCTTCACGGTCCAGTAAGGTCCCCTCCTTGCGCCTCCCCACGTCCCTCCTCTTCGCATTCGGGACGGCGCTCGCAGCCCCATCGACCTCGCACGCCTGGGTCCGCAGCCACGTCGACGGCGAGGAGAGCCTCTACCTGTACTGGCCCAGCCGAACGATCACCGTGGCCCTGAGCTCGCAGGGCAGCCAGGACGTGGAGCCCGGGGCCATGAGAGCGGCGGTGATGAGGTCGCTCACGACCTGGTCGGCCAACGCGTGCACGGATCTGTACGTCGTCTGGGGAGGCCTGACGGCGAGCCGCGTCACGAACCTGGTCAGCGCGGGTGAGCCCGATCGGACGAACGCGCTCGTGTGGCGCGAGGAGGACTGGCCCGACTTCGTCCCCGCCGAGACGCTGGCCCTGACCACGCTCGTCTACGACAACACGCTCGGAGCGATCATCGACGGGGACATCGACTTCAACGGGGCCGAGTTCTTCTGGACCGCGACGGACGACGAGTCCCAGATCCGGGCCGACGTCCAGAACACGGTCACCCACGAGCTCGGCCACCTGATCGGACTGGACCACTCGGACGTCCCCGACTCGACCATGTTCTTCGAGACGGAGCCCGCCGAGACCAAGAAGCGCGACCTCGACGAGGACGACCTCGACGCCCTCTGCTTCATCTACCCCACCGGCGGTGACACGCCCCTCGACACGGTCACCGCCGACCCCGCGGCGCTCGAGCTCGCGGGCAGCTCCTGCGCCGCCGCGCCGGGGGCCCCTGCCCCGGGGGCGTCGGCCCCCGTTCTCCTCGCGCTGGCTCTGGTCGCCGTGCGGCGACGACGACGCTAGGACCGTCCGTCACAGCAGCGAGGGCGGCGACCTGACAGCGACGCCGCTACTTCCGGACGAACAGGCAACAGGCAACAGGCAATGGCAACGGGGAACCGCCGGATCAGATCGCGGAGTGCGGTCCTCGGCGCTTGAAGCCGTCCAACCAGGCTCTGTTCCGAAAG
>JACPQR010000033.1 GCA_016190375.1 Deltaproteobacteria bacterium | reverse complement strand
GCGAAGGAGCGTCTCGTGCACCGCGCCTCCGGGATCGAGGAGCCGCGCTGGCGCAGGTGCTTCCTCGAGGACATCCCCGAGCATGCAAGGACGCTCGCGCTCGCCGCCGAGCGGCTGCGATAGCCCGGCTTTGCCTGCAGTTCCAGGATCTGCCTACAATGACAGCCCATTGTCGGAGGCGTTCGGGGCGAGCTTCGGTCGCTATCACCTCGTCGAGCGGCTCGGCAGCGGGGGGATGGCGGAGATCTTTCTGGCCGAGATCGCCGGCCCCGCCGAGTTCACCAAGCGCGTCGTCATCAAGAGGCTGCTCCCCGAGCTGACGGGCGATCCCGAGATCGTGGCGCGCTTCCTCGAGGAGGCGCGTCTGACGGCGCTCCTGTCGCATCCGAACGTGGTCCAGGTCTTCGAGCTCGGCGACGTGGACGGCGACTACTACATCGCCATGGAGCACACGCAGGGCGCCGACCTCCGGCGAATCGAGCGCACGCTGTGGTCGAGCGGAGCCGAGGTGCCGATCGGAATCGCCGCCATGGTCGTCGCGGGCGTCTGCAGGGGTCTCGACCACGCCCATGGCCTCACCGTGGACGGCGTGCCGCTTTGCGTCGTGCACCGCGACGTCTCGCCATCGAACGTGCTGCTCTCGCTCGAGGGCGGGGTGAAGCTCATCGACTTCGGCGTCGCGAGAGCCCACGCCCGCGCGAGGATCACCAAGCACGGGACGACGATCATGGGCAAGCTCGTCTACGCGTCGCCCGAGCAGGTCCTCGGGCTCTCGGTCACCCCTCGCAGCGACATCTTCAGCGTGGGCTGTCTGCTGTACGAGGCGCTGACGGGCGTGCGCCCATTCGAGCGCGACTCCGAGCCGGCGACGCTCACCGCCATCACGCGCGAGACCGCGCAGCCACCGTCGCTCCTGAGGCCGGCGATCCCCGCGGCGCTCGAGGAGGTGGTGATTCGCTCGCTCGCGCGCAACCCCGTCGACCGGTTCGCGACGGCAGCGCAGATGGCCAGGGCGCTCGAGTCGATCGTCGCCGAACGAGGCCAGCAGATCGGAACGCCACAGATCGCGGGCTTCGTGCAGGCGGCCCTCGAGGAGCAGGACGCCCAGACCGTGACCCGGCTTGGGGAGGTGGACGGACGCAGGCTCGACGAGCTGATCCAGGCTGGTCGATCCGTCAGCCCTTCGTCGTCGTCGCCCATCCGCCGGCCGCCGGTGCAAGCGACGCCGCTGCCCGTTCCGGACGGCGGGGCGGCGGCCAGCGCCGTCGAGCCGGCGGCCTGGAGGCCACTTCCCGGCTCCGGCTCCCTGCTCGGGCTCGGTGCGCCAGGCGTGCTTCGCCCCGTGGACGCGAGCCTCCTCGCCTCCGAACCGCCAGGTGCGGGCTCGGTCCTCGGCGGGCAATCACCCGATGACATCTCGAGCGGCTCGCCGGTCAGGCGGGACTCCACGCTGCAGGGGCCCTTCGCGGCGGTCGGCCAGCCTCTCGTTCCCGTCCTGTGGCCCGACGCCGAGGCCGTGACGCACGACACGCTCTCCGATCCGAGCGAGGCGGACACTGCGACCTGCGAGTTCTCGTCCGAGCCGACGATCGTCGACAAGCGCTCGCTCGCCGAGCTGGAGAGCGCCGTGGACCCCGACATCTCGCGAATGTCCGCCCTTGCGCTGCTACAGGCCCCGTCCGTCACGCCCTCTGCCCCTGTGACCGATCTCGCTCCCTTCGACGAGGCGCCTCCACCCCCGACGGTTCCCGAGTCGAAGCGCCTGGACCTGACGCCGGGCCCGACCTCCGGCGTCGTGGGCTCCGCTCCGGCTCCGGACACCGATGCCGGACCGGTCGTTCCGCAGCTCCTCGACGGCAGGGCGCCGCTGGCTGCAGCGGGCGTGGAGGCGGTCGCGCCATCGCGTGCGATCCCGATCTTCTTCCTCGGCCTCTCCGTCGCTGCGGCCGTCGTTGCGGCCTTGCTGGTGGTCGTGCTCTGGCCGCGCGACACTCCGCCACCGTCCGCTCCTCCATCGCCAGCGAGCCCCGGCGGATCCAGCCCGAGAACGGAGACCGACCTCGGGGGCCACCCGGCGCCAACCGCCGGCGTCACGGCAGCCGCGGTCCCCGTCGCAACGACTCCTGCCCCGCCCGTTGCCCCGCCCGTTGGGGCGCAAGACGCGGGCGCTCCGTCGCCCCAGTCGGAAGAGAAAGGTCGCTCGCGAGCTCGCCTCGGACGGCTACGCATCGCCTCTCGCCCTCCGGGCTGGGTGGAGATCGACGGCGTGCGCGTCGCGGACTCGACGCCCCTGATCGGATACGGCCTCGAGCCGGGCGATCATCGAATCAGGGTCATCAACGAGAGGTACGGAAGGAGCGCGTCGCTGGTCGTCCGGATCCGAGCGGGAAAGGTCGTCTCGAGGACGGTGAGGCTGAGGCGTGACCAGATCGCCCCGGACTAGCGGGTCTTGGGCCTGGCGCCCCCGTCGGGCTCGACGGTGGGCGGCTCGTCCGAGTCCGGCAGCGCGGTCGCGACGAAGTTGCCGAGGTTCTCGGCGATGTAGGACAGGACGTTGATGTCGCCTTGGTTGAAGGCGCCGCCCTTCTTGTTGAGCAGCTCGATCGCTCCGAGCGCGCGCCCTTCGAAGTCGAGCGGAGCGCACAGGAGCGTCCTGGTCACGAAGCCCGTCATCTTGTCGAAGTCGGCGTAGAACCGCGCGTCCTTCGTCACGTCCGTGATCGCGATGGTCTCGCCGATCTTCGCGGCAGCCCCCACGATCCCGACTCCGGTCTCCAGGCGCACGCCCAGCAAGCGCTCGCTGGCCGGTCCGCGAACTGCGGCGAAGAAAAGGTCGCCACGATCGATGTCGGAGAGCACCGTCGACCCTGCCTCGCACTCGATCTTCTGCATCGCCAGGTCGAGCGCGAAGGCCGCCGCGTCGCGCTGGGTCCCCTGCAGGAAGAGGTCCTGCATCGCGTCGAAGACCTCGGCGAGACGCTCGTCGGTTCCCGCGTCCACGGCGGGGATCTCGTGGGAGGAGCGCCGGCGGCGCTCGACCGGCGTCACCGCGACGACGCCGCGCGCGGGCGTCGGAGACTTGGGCACCGGAACCGCAGCCGGGAAGGTGATCTCGGGATCGGCGCCACGCCAGTCCTTCCAGGACAGCGCCGCTATCGCGGGACGTTCCGGTCGCCCGCGGAAAGCGTGGTCGAACACCGCGAGGTTGATGAACTTGCCCGGAGGGTTCGGCGCGATCTCGAGCTGGATCTCGCCGAAATAGTACCTGAGCAGGACGACCGCATCCTCGGCCTTCGTCCCCACCGGAACCGAAAAGAGCCGGTCTCGATAGGTGAGGGGATTCCCCGCGTCGGGGTTCTCGTCCCGGCGTGCGAAGATCTGGTGCGTCGGCAGCGTCGGACCCGTCGGAGCCCTCGCGGCCTGAGCGGCCGGGGGCGGCGACGGCACCGGTCTGGTGGCGGGCGCCGCGGCCGATTTGCGCGCGGTCGCTCGTGGCGGAGCGGGAGGAGTCGCCACCGGCGGCGCCGTGACGACCTGCTGCGAGGGCTTCGACGACGGCCTGTGGGGCACGACGTCGGCCGGGATCGCCACGCTCCTGGCCTTGGCCGGTGTGAAGGACCTCTCCTCGACGACAGCCTGGCTCGATCGCGAGGGCGCCGCGGCGGAGCCGTCTCCGACCGGACGCAGGAGGTAGACGCATCGCCGCTCGAAGTCCGTGACCCGGACCGAATGATCCTCACGGATGTCGCACTGGAACGAGGAGGCCAGACCTCCCTTCTCGCCGCTGCGCGACAGGCCCGCCTTCAGCGCAGCGAGCCAGTTCTCCGCCTCGACGGAGACGGTAGCCGGGGCCGTTCGGCCCTTCGCGGCCGGGATGGAGACCTCCCACTTCACGGTCGCAGGAAAGTAACGAAGTCGAGGCAAGCTAGTCAACGTCGTTGGGCGGTCTTGCCGTGGCTTGACCGACCTTTGGCTACGCGGTAGGCCCCAAGGCCGCCTTTCATGTGGGTTCTGGTCATCTCCACGACGGGAGCGACGACCGGCGGCCAGGAGCCGCCTGGCGGAGCCGAGCTGCTCCGGGAGCTCGGGTGCTCCGTCGAAGTGGACACCTTCTTCGCGGACGTCTCCCCGACGCATTCGCGCCCGCCGCCGAACATCATCCTGCTCGAGGTCGGCGATCACCCGGAAGTCGCCGCTCCCGAGCTCCGGCGCCTGCGGAGGATCCCGTCCCTGTCCGACGCGCCGTCGCTCGTGGCCGTCAGCGCCTCGCGCGTGACGAGCGTCGAGTGGAGCGCCGGTTTCGACGACTTCATCCTGATGCCTTACGTGCCCCAGGAGCTGTACGCGCGCGTGCGGCAGCTCGAGTGGCGAAAGAGCGCTTTCTCGCACGAGGAGGTGCTCAAGGCCGACGACCTCATCGTCGATCTCGCCGCGCACGAGGTGCGCGTCGCCGGGCGCGAGGTGCCGCTGACCCACCAGGAGCTCGCGCTGCTCGCGTTCCTGCTGCGCCACCGGGGGCGCGTCTTCTCGCGCACCGAGCTCCTGCGCAAGGTCTGGGGGGTCGATCACTACGGGCGCAGCAGGACCGTCGACATCCACGTGCGCCGGCTGCGCCTCAAGCTCGGCAGGTCTGCTTCCTCCCTCGAGACGGTCAGGGGCGCGGGCTACAAGTACCGTCAGGCGCGGTGAGAAGGACCTCCAGACGCTCCGTGCCCGTCCTGGCGATAAGCTGCGGCGATCCGTGCGGGATCGGGACGGAGGTCGTCCTCGGCGCGCTCGCCACCCTGCGGCCTCGCCGCTTCGCCGCCGTGGTGATAGGCGACCGCGCCCTCATCCCCGCACGAATCGCCCGGGCCCAGCCGCGAGCGCTTCCGCCGTTGAGGCCAGGCGAGCTCGTCGCCGTCGAGGCATCGGAGCTGGGTCGCGATGACAGGCGGCCCGGTCGTCCGGGCCTTCCGGCGGGCCGCGCGCAGCTCGCGGCGATCGATGCCGCCCTCGAGCTCGTCCTGGCGGGCGGAGCCGACGCGATCGTGACCGCACCCGTGTCCAAAGAGGCGATTTCTCGCGCGGCGCCGTCCATCGGCTTCCGCGGGCACACGGAGTACCTGGCGAAGCGGTCGGGGGCAGGGCCGATCGCGATGATGTTCCACGGCCCCAGGCTGAACGTGGCCCTCGCCACGACCCACCTGCCCCTCGCCGCAGTGCCCCACGCGCTGACCACGGCCCGGATCGTCGAGGTCGGGAGGCTCTTGAACCGCGCCATGCGGTCGCTCTTCGGCGTTCGCCGACCCCGGATCGGCGTGTGCGCGCTGAACCCGCACGCGGGCGAGGGGGGCCTGCTCGGAGGCGAGGAGATCGAGCTCGTCGCGCCTGCCGTGGACGAGCTGGGGGCGGTCGGGCGGTTCGTCGGTCCGCTTCCCGCAGATGCCGCTTTCAGGCAGGCCGCGACGGGTCGGATCGACGCGGTGGTCGCGCTCTATCACGACCAGGCCACGGTCCCCGTCAAGCTCCTGGACTTCGGACGGTCCGTCAACCTCACGCTGGGACTACCTTTTCTCCGGACCAGCGTGGATCACGGCGTCGCTTACGACATCGCAGGAAAAAACCGCGCAGACCCGACGAGCATGAGGGCCGCAATCCGGCTCGCGGCCAAAATCTCCAGCGAGCGCAGAGATTTCGCTGGCATGTAGTCGGATGGCGGATATAGACTCCAACTCCGCCGCACAGATGTACAGTAGGCACAAGGGGGAAGCCAAGCGCGTCATGGAATCGATAGTGGTGAGGGGGGCCCGCCAGCACAACCTCAAGAACATCGACGTCGAGGTTCCGCGGGAGAAGCTGGTCGTCGTGACCGGCCTGTCGGGCTCGGGGAAGAGCTCGCTGGCGTTCGACACGATCTACGCAGAGGGTCAGCGGCGTTATGTGGAGTCTCTCTCCGCATATGCGCGACAGTTCCTCGAGCGGATGGAGAAGCCCGACATCGACTCGATCGACGGGCTTTCTCCCGCGATCTCCATCGAGCAGAAGTCCGGGAGCAAGAACCCTCGCTCGACGGTGGGGACCGTCACCGAGATCTACGACTACCTGCGGCTGCTCTACGCCAGGGTCGGCCAGCCGCACTGCCCGAGCTGCGCAAAGCCAATCTCGTGCCAGACCGTGCAGCAGGTGGTGGACCGGGTCCTCGACTACCCGGACGGCACCAGGTTCAGCGTCCTCGCGCCCATCGTCCGCGGGCGCAGGGGCGAGTACCGGCGGGAGCTCGAGGACCTGCGTCGCGACGGCTTCGTCCGGGTCGCGGTCGACGGCGAGGTACGGGACCTGTCCGAGGACATCGTCCTCGACAAGTCGCGGACGCACGAGATCGACGTCTACGTGGATCGCCTCGTCCGCAAGGACGGCATCCGGCAGCGGCTGACCGACTCGTGCGAGATCGCGCTTCGGCTGGCAGGGGGCCTGGTCAAGATCTCGCCGGTCGAGGGCGACGACCTGCTCTTCAGCGAGCGGTTCGCCTGCATCGACTGCGGGATCTCGCTCCCCGAGGTCACGCCCCGGATGTTCTCGTTCAACAACCCGGCCGGCGCCTGCACCGGATGCGGGGGTCTGGGCGAGCTGATGTTCTTCGACCCGGACCTCATCGTCCCCGACGGGTCTGTGTCCCTCAAGGAGGGCGCGATCGCCCCATGGGGCAAGCGCAACAGCGCCTACTTCCAGCAGATGCTGGACGCGGTCGCGACTCACTTCGACATCGACCTGTTCGCGCCCTGGGAGAGGCTCGATGCGGGCGCGCGCCGGATAATCCTGCACGGCTCGTCGGAGGAGATCGAGTTCACGCTCTCCAAGGAGGACCGGCGCTACCAGTTCAAGCGCGGCTTCGAGGGAGTGATCCCGAACCTCGAGCGGCGAGTCCGCGACTACGAGCGGCGAAAGCGCGAGGAGGGCGGCGACTCGGGCGAGGAGACCTACGACTTCATCACCGACGAGTTCCAGCGGTACATGAACCGGCAGATCTGCGGCGAGTGCAGCGGCGCGCGCCTGCGGAAAGAGGCGCTGTGCATCCGGCTCGGAGGCAAGAACATCCGCGAGCTGACCGCCCTGTCGATCGCCGGCACCGACGAGTTCCTGAGGAGCCTGTCGCTCGGAGGCCAGCGCGAGCAGATCGCGAAGCGCCTCCTGCGCGAGATCGGTGCGCGGCTGCGCTTCCTCATCAACGTCGGTCTCGACTACCTCTCGCTCGACCGCGGCGCCGCGACGCTCTCGGGCGGGGAGGGCCAGAGGATCCGCCTCGCCACGCAGATCGGTAGCTCGCTGGTCGGCGTGCTCTACGTCCTCGACGAGCCGTCGATCGGGCTCCACCAGCGCGACAACGACCGGCTGATCGAGACGCTCGTGTCGCTGCGCGACCTGGGCAACACGGTCCTCGTGGTCGAGCACGACCGCGACATGATCCTGGCGGCCGACCACGTGATCGACATGGGCCCCGGCGCCGGCGTCCTCGGAGGACACGTCGTCGCGACGGGCACGCCCGCCCAGATCATGAAGAAGGAGGTCTCGCTGACCGGGCGGTACCTCTCGGGGGCGCGGTCGATTCCGATCCCGCAGACCCGTCGCATGCCGGACTCGCGGTCGCTCGTCCTCAGGGGCGCGCGCGCGAACAACCTCGCGGATCTGACCGTACGGTTCCCGATCGGCGTCCTCACCTGCGTGACCGGGGTCTCGGGGTCGGGAAAGTCGACGCTGGTCATCGACACGCTGCTCGAGGCGCTACGGCAGCGCCTGTACAGATCGAAGGGCAGGCCCGGCGAGCACGAGGGAATCGAGGGCGTGCACCACCTCGACAAGGTCATCGACATCGACCAGAGCCCGATTGGCCGCACGCCTCGCTCCAACCCCGCGACCTACACGGGCGTGTTCACGCACATCCGGGACCTGTTCGCGGCGCTGCCCGAGTCGAAGGCGAGGGGCTACAAGGCCGGTCGCTACTCCTTCAACGTCAAGGGCGGTCGCTGCGAGGCGTGCCAGGGCGACGGGATCCTCCGGATCGAGATGCACTTTTTGCCCGACATCTTCGTGACGTGCGAGGAGTGCGGCGGGAGGCGTTACAACCGCGAGACCCTGGAGGTCCGTTTCAAGGGCAAGAACATCGCCGAGGTCCTCGACATGACCGTGGCGCAGGCCTACGAGTTTCTGGGGAACATACCCAAGGTCCGCGCCAAGCTCGAGACGCTCAAGGAGGTCGGGCTCGACTACCTGACGCTCGGCCAGAGCGCGACGACGCTCTCGGGCGGCGAAGCCCAGCGGATCAAGCTGTCGCGCGAGCTGGCCCGCCGCGCCACGGGGCGGACGCTCTACATCCTGGACGAGCCCACGACGGGGCTTCACTTCGCGGACATCCAGCGGCTCCTCGAGGTGCTCGACCAGATCGTCGATGCGGGCAACACCGTGATCGTGATCGAGCACAACCTCGACGTCGTCAAGACGGCCGACTGGGTCATCGACCTCGGCCCAGAAGGGGGAACCGGCGGCGGCCGGCTCGTCGCGAGCGGCACGCCCGAGGCGATCGCCAGGGTCCCCGAGAGCCACACGGGGCGATACCTCAAACCGCTCCTGCACGGTCGCGAGGTGCGGCGCGTCACGCGCACACCGCGCCCACTGCCCGCGCCGACCCCGGACGAGGAAGCCGCGGAGGCCGGGGCGTAGCGGTAGCCGCATTGCCGTCGCGTCGGCGCGCTCGTCATCGGCCGGCGGCTGTGATGGTCACGATCCGACCAGCGCGGTCTTGAGCACCTTCCCCGTCGGGTTGCGGGGCAAGGCGTCCATGATCCGCACCTCGCGCGGGACCTTCACGCCGGCGAGGTGATCTCGACAGTACGCGATGATCTCGGCCGGCTCGACCCCGAAGCCCTCGCGGAGCGCGACGAAGGCGCGGACTCGCTCGCCCCACTCCTCGTCGGGCACGCCCACGACGGCTGCCTCCGCGATCGCGGGGTGGCGCTCGAGGACGTCCTCGACCTCGCGCGGGTAGACGTTGACCCCACCGGAGATGATCATGTCGCGCTTGCGGCCCGCGATGTAGTAGTAGCCGTCCGCGTCCCGGCGGGCCAGATCGCCGACCGAGAAGTGCTTGCCCAGGCGCGAGCCGCGCGTCGCCGCCTCGTCCGCGTGGTAGCCGGCCATCAGCGTGGCGTTCGTGACGTACAGCTCGCCGACCTCTCCGGGGCTCACGTCCTGGCCCCCGGGCCCGACGAGACGGATGTCGTTGCCCTTGATGGCCCGGCCGATGGTCTCCGGTCGGCTGAGCAGCTCCTCCGGGTGCGCGAGCGTGACGAGGCCCGTCTCGGTCGCGCCGTAGAAGTTGTAGAGGACCTTGCCGAACGCCTCCTGGAAGCGGCGCGCCAGCGCCGAGGAGAGCGGGGCAGCGCCCGAGACCACGACCCGCAGGCTCGAAGCGTCGTATCGGCGGCGCGTCTCGTCTGGCAGCGCGACGAGCCTGTGCAGCATCGTCGGGACGGCCATCGTGCTGGTGATGCGCTCGCGCTCGATCGTGCGCAGGACGTTCTCCGGGTCGAGGTCGTCGATGAGCACGACCGTCGCGCCCAAAAGGAAGCTCATAGACGCAAACGCGAACCCCGCGGAGTGGTACAGCGGGCACAGGACGAGATGGCGGTCGTCGTGGCGGAAGGGCAGCTCCGCCAGGAAGTGCATCACGGCGGCCGAGGCCTCCTTGGGGAAGTCGCGAACGGCGCCCTTGGGCTTGCCCGTCGTGCCCGAGGTGTAGACGATGACCGCGCCGCCCCCGGAGTCCCCGGTCGACGCCGGCTCGTGTCCGGAGCGCAAGAGGTCCTCGTACCTCGCGAAGCCGTCTGCGGCGCCCACGCTGACGAGGCCCCCAGGCACGATGCCCGCCAGGCGCGGCGCTGCGGCGCGGACGCGGTCGGCGAGCCAGTCCTCGAACACGAGGACCTTCGACCCGGAGTGGTCGACCAGGTAGACGAGCTCGTCGGGAGTCGACCGCCAGCTCACGTTCACGGTCGCGGCGCCGAGCCTCGAGAGCGCGGACATCGCCTCGACGTACTCGGTGCGGTTCTTCATGCAGACCGCGACCCGGTCGCGTCGGCCGACCCCCAGCGCCGCGAGGCCCGCGCGGAGCCGGTCGATGCGAGCGTTCAGCTCCCCGTAGCTCTTCGTCCGCGACCGCCCGGACTCGACGACGGCGAGCTTCTCCGGCTTGTTCGCCGCGTGGATCCGGAAGACCGCGTCGGGCCCGGCGGGCCTACGCGCGGCCTTCGAGATTGCACGCCAGCCTCGAGGGCCAAGCGCGGGCCCGAGCCCCGATCGCCACAGGACCTTCGCGACGCTTTGCAGGGCGTCCCGTTGCTGCCGCAGCCGGTTCAGGGAAAGGCGCATGGCTGCGCATCTTCGCAAGGATGTCCGAGGCGGTGCAAGCCGGTCGGGAGAGGGGACCTTGCACCGGGAAAACCAACAGGAAGGCGGGAAGGCGGGAAGGACAGGATTGGACGGGGCCGTTGGCGGTGCGACCATCGAGAGCAGTCGCGTGACTGCGTTCGGTTCGTGCAGCCGATCGGCCTGCCAGACGCCGAGACGCTTCCATGACTCCTGCCGTGGTGCACAGCGGGAGAGAAACGAATCTTCCCGCCTTCCCGCCTTCCTGTGGCTCCGGTCCGAGAAGGGCAACGTGGTCTCGGAACCCCGGCCCGTCCCGGTCGGCCGGCGGTGCGGTCGAGCGGTGAATGCTAAGCTTCACGCGTGTGGCGCGCTTCGGCTCTCTTCGTGGTCCTGTTCTCTTCGCTCGCCGCGGATGCGCAGCCCAGCCTGGTGGCGCCGAGCAACGCGGACATCGAGGCGATGGGGCAGCTCCTCGAGCGCGGGCAGGTCGCGCTGATCGAGTCGAATGCTCGCGGCTGGCTGAAGCAGGTGACGGTCGTCAGCCGGATCCGCGCCCCGGTGGCGACCGTCTTCCGCGTGGTCTCCGAGGTCCAGCACTATCCCGAGTTCCTCCACAACTTCTCGCGCATCGACGTGAGGTCCCGGCAGGGGCAGTCCGTCGGATACGACTGGGACTGGCGGGGCGTCGTCTTCGACTTCCACGGCTCGAACACGATGAGCCTGATGCCGCCGCGAAGGATCGACGTCCTGACCACGCAGGGCGACCTGGGCAATGCCCGCTTCATCATGGACTTCCGGCCGGCGCCTAACGACGAGACCATCCTCGCGATCACGCTGTTCTGCGATCCGAGGAGCGCGAACTGGGCCGCCCGGCAGCTCGTCCGCGCCAATCCATCGATGCTTCACGCGATGAACCTGTCCGTCGGCATCGTCTTCGTCATGGGCATCCGAGGGCGGGCGGAGTCGCCGGGCGGGCGAGGCGTTGTCGGCGCGCCGGGCAGGGGCGGCGGCGACCTCACCGGGTTCGCGGACGTCGACACGGCGCGGCTCGCGCCGCTGCTCCGGCGCGGCGAGCTCGCGCTGGTCGAGACCAACGCCCACAGAGGCCTGCGCCAGGCGACCGTCTTCGGCCAGGTCGCGGCGGAGCCCGACCGCGTCCGCGCAGTGGTCCAGGATCCGGCCCGCTACCCGTCGTTCATCTCGAACGTGGAGTCGGTCGACGTCGTCTCGCGAACGGGGGGCATCACCACGTACGACATCGAGCTGGACTTCCCGATCTTCGACGTCGAGTCCAGGCTGGAGATGTCCGCGGATCCACAGGGTCGCGTGCTGGTAGAGGGCCGGCAGGGCGACATGCGCGGCGGCCGGTGGCGCTGGGAGCTCTTGGCCGCACCCGGCGGTGGTGCGGTGGCGACCTACGGCGGGTACAACGACATGCGCCGGACCGGCTGGCTCATGCGTCGGCTCGTCGCTCTCGAGCCGTACTTCGACCACGCGCTGAACGTTTCCTCGAAGCTCGTCATGGTCAGGGCGGTAAAGCGGCGGGCAGAGGCGGCCGTAAGGGAAGGTGGACGATAGACGACGTGTTCGAGATACCGCGCCGCGCAAGTTCGACAGGGCGCATTCCCTGCACGTCGCCACGCCCGCGATGGACCAACTGACGAGATCGAGCGTGGTCGGGCCTGACGACGTGTTCGAGATACTGCGCCGCGCAAGTTCGACAGGGCGCATTCCCTGCACGTCGCCAGGCCCGCGATGGACCAACTGACGAGATCGAGCGTGGTCGGGCCTGACAACCCGCGGACCTGCGAACGGCCTGGCCGGCCGTGTGCGCGTCATACCCACAGGCTTGACCGCTAACTCATGGGGAGGCTAGCATTCGCAGGAATCGCACCAAGGAGGAGGACGGAGAATGTCGTTCTGGTCAGATGCGAGCGGTGCAACGAAAGGCGTCATCGTCGCCGGCGTGCTGTTGATCATCCTGGGAGCCGCGTACTACTTCTGGCCGGAAGAAGAGCGGTCGCAGGAGAGAGGCGTCCAGACCACCTCCCAGCCCGAGTAGCACGGTCGAGATCCAGCGCATGTCGGCAGCCGCGTCGTCCTTGACGAAGGAAGGGCTCGCCGAGCAAGCGCGATACGTTCTGCAGTCACTGCTCGCCGACTCGTCCTGCGGGAGCGCGACCTACCTATCGGCGATGCGCGACCGCCTCGGTCGCTCGCCGCTCGTTCCCGTGGAGGAGCAGATAGCCTTCCTCGAGAAGTTCGGCTACCTGCTCGTCAACCGCACGAACAACACCCTGTCCTTGACACGGGACGGGGAGCTCGTCGCGAACGGCGACAAGCTGGGCGACCTCACGGGCGACGCGGCGCACTTCTTCGATGCCCGCCTCAAGAGCGCCGGGCGGGCGATCGGGCCCGTCCGGCCGCGCAAGGCGACCGGAGAGGTCATCGATGACCGGTACCGGAAGCTGGGTCAGGTCGGCTCCGGCGGGGTCGGCACGGTCTACCGCGCGACGCACCTCGCCACCGACCGTGCGGTCGCGCTCAAGATCGTCCGGGACGTCTTCGTGTACTTCACCGAGATGCAGCGCAAGGAGCTCGTGCGCCGCCTGGACGAGGTGGTCAAGCAGACCGCGCGTCTGGTTCATCCGAACGTCGCGCAGGTGATGGACTGCAACACGTCGCGCGAGCACCCCTACATCGTCAGCCAGCTCGCGCCATCCGGAAGCCTCAGGCGCATCCTGGCGGTCGACGAGCCCATCGCGCCGTCCCGGGTCGTCGCGTACTTCACCCAGATGTGCCACGCGTTGCGCTCGGCGCACCAGGTCGGCATCACCCACCGGGGGCTGAAGCCCGAGAACGTTCTCGTCGATCTGTACGGCAACCTGCAGGTCTCGGACTTCGGGCTGTCGAGGATCGTCGAGCGCGACTCCGGCGTGATCAACCAGGTGTTCGTGGGGATGGGCTCCGTGGCGTACATGGCGCCGGAGCAGTTCGCGGACCCACGCAGCGCCGACGCCCGCAGCGACATCTACGGGCTCGGGATCATCCTGTACGAGCTGTGCACGCGCAGGCTCCCCGGCAGGCGATCGCCGATGCCGAGCGAGGTCAACCGGGAGCTGCCGAAGGGGCTCGACGAGGTCTTCGACCAGATGACGCAGGACGCGCCCGAGGACCGCTTCGGTTCCGTGCAGGAGGTGCTCGACGCGCTCTATGCCTCGAGCGGAGTGGAGCAGCTCCTCGACCGCCGCAGGGCGGTGCTCTTCTCGGAGAGCCCGCACCTCGATCTGCCGCTCGACGGTGATGAGATCGAGGAGGGCTTCGTGGCGCCGGAGGCTTCGCCGCAGCCTGTTCTGGCAGCCGCCGCGCCGTTGACCCTCGACTCTCCGCCGCCCATCCTGGATCCGATCGTGTCGGCACCGACGCCGGCGCCGCAGCAGCGCTCGATCGATCGCACCGAGCAGGTTCGACTCGAGCCGGCGCGGGCGCCTGCGCCCGTCGCCGTGACGGAGGACAGGATTCCGGCGCCGTCCGGGCCTGCGCACTTCGTCGATCCGGCTGACCGGGAGACCCCGCCTCCCAGGGAGCCGCGCCCGGTCGGGGAGCGGCCACGGAGCCCGATCGTCGACGACGCCTTCGACGATGTGGCCGGCGGGGTCCAGATCGTGGAGTCGACGGGCGTGATCCAGCCTCCTTTCCCGGACGACGACGATGAGGACCTCGGTCCGACCGGCGACGAGTTGTTCGAGGAGCAGCCGCGGTTGCCCGGCTCCGACCCGCGCAAGTCGCGGTCGCTCATGCGAAGGCCCGCGGCGACCTCGCCCGGACAGGGGCCCGGCACCTTGCCGCCGCGCAAGCCGCTGGGCGGGAAGTAGCTCCGGGCAGCAGGGCTCGCTCGTGACCGTGGACCTGCAGCGACGCCTCGACGCCGCGAGCTCCATCGCGCGCGATGCAGGGGAGCTCGCGCTCGACTTCTTCGAGCGGCGCGAATCACTGATCACCGAGACGAAGGGCCAGCAAGATTACGTGAGCGTGGCGGACCGGGAGGTCGAGGCGCTAATCGTGAGGCGCCTCGTCGAGGAGTTTCCGGACGATTCCACGCTCGGAGAGGAGGGCGGGGGGACCACGGGCGACGCGGTCTGGGTGATCGACCCTATCGACGGGACGACCAACTTCCTGAGAGGGATCCCGTTCTGGTGCATCTCCATCGCCTTCGTGTGGCGCGGCGTGACCGAGATTGGCGTCGTCCGGGATCCGACCCGCGATCAACTCTTCTCGGCGCTGCGCGGAGGGGGCGCGAGGCTGAACGACCGGGCGATCGGCGTCAGCGGGCGCTCGTCGCTCGACGACGCGCTGGTCGGCTTCGGCTACGGCGGCAGGAGCGATCCGGCCGGCTTCGCCGAAGCGTCGCGCCGGATCCTGGAGCGGCACGCCGAGTTTCGCAGGCTCGGATCGGCCGCGCTCTCCCTCTGCTACGTCGCCTCGGGGCGGCTCGACGGCTTCTGGCAGGCGCACCTCTCCGCCTGGGACGCCCTGGCGGCGATGGTTGTCATCCGCGAGGCGGGAGGTCGCACGAACGACTTTCTCGCCGACGGAGGGCTGGCCCGGGGCAACCACGTCCTGGCCGCGACGCCCGGCCTCTTCGACGACCTCGCCGCGCTGAGCGGGCTCGGGTAGTCGAGGCAAGCCCGGCTCTTCAGTAGTGATATCGGGCCTGGAGGAAGTCGATCCGGTCGTCACGGACGAGGTAGACGATCCGGTGCTCCTGGGTGAGCCTGCGGCTCCAGACGCCAGCCCCGAGGTGGCGGAGGGGCTCCGGCTTGCCGATGCCCTGGAAGGGATCGCGCACCACGGCCTCGACGATGTCGAGCGCTCGCAGAGCAATCTTGCGATCCGTCGCGACCCACCAGCGCAGATCCTGGCGAAATTCGTCCTGCAGGACGGTGGCCCGCGCCGTCGGGGTCGCCAACGTGCGTGCCTATCTGCGACGGCCCGCTGCGACCTCGAGCCGGAGCTTCCTCCGCAGCTCAGGGACCGCCGTGGTCTCGCCGCCGCCGGACAGTGCGCGTCCGAGCGCCCTGAGGAGTCGTCGCGCGTTCCTCGGCGATCGGAGCAAGTGCGCTGTCTCCAGGAGGCTCGAGAGCTCGTCCGCCGCGACCAGCGCGACGTCGTCTCGACCCCTTCTCCGGATCACGACGATCTCGCGGTCGCGGGAGACCCTGTCGAGCAGGGCGGCCAGGTTGTCGCGGGCGTGAGTGTAGCTCGTGGGATCCATGGACATGCACAGGAAGTCTGTACGTCTGCCGGAGGTACGTCAAGCGGTCGCCGGAGTTGCGCCCGTGGCTGGAGCAGCGATTGTGCCGGTGCTCTGACGGTCAGGGTAGCTCGATCCGGCCCATGGTCGTGTCGAGGCCGCCGCTGTGGTTGCCGCAGGCCTCGCCGTCGGGGTCGGCGTCCGCCGACCACGAGGTGTCGTCGCGCGGCTCCTCCTCGCCGGCGATGACGTACTCGTCCTGGCCGTCGATGTCGAGGAACACCGCGAGGGTCTTGATGCCGCAGCGCCCGATGGGCCGGCAATCGTCGCCGATCTTCGTGAAGGCGAATGCAAAGGGCTCCTCGGCGGGCGTCGTGTAGCTGTCTGATCCGCCTGCCTCCACGAAGAAGGCGAAGCCGTTGCACGAGGAGGCGCCGAACTCGGATGTCGCCGCGACGTACGTGTCGTCTCCGCCGATGTCGATGAAGAAGCCGGCGCCGAAGTCGCGGCCGAGCCCGCCCGTCGCCATCACGGGCGGCACGACGGTGCCGTAGCGGTCGTCGCCGGCGCCGTCCCTGAACGTCCCGAGACCCATGTGGACGCCCATTCCCTGCGCGGCCCAGAGCGCGTCGTAGGTGTCCGCTCCCTCTTCGTCGTCGAGGACGCCGATGCCGAAGCCGTAGCCGGCGCCCTGGCCGAAGTCGCTGGTCTCGTACCGGTCGTCGCCGGCGGCGTCGCGCAGCACGCCCAGCCCGCCCGAGATGCCGTACCAGGTGCCGACGCCGGAGCCCTGGCAGAAGCTCGTGTTCAGCACGCACGGGATGTGGACCGAGAAGTACATCGGGTCGCCGCCCAGCTCCGGGTCACCCAGGTCGCAGACGTACTCGTCGTTGCCGGAGCGGTCGTACAGGCCCCCGAAGCCGAGGATCCAGCCGGTGCCCTGGCTGGTCTGGTACGAACGGTGAGTGTCGTTCCCTGCCTGGTCGATGAGGAGCCCGATCCCGTACAAACCCATGCCCTGGGCCGCGACCTCGGCCGCGTACGCATCGTCGCCGCCACCGTCGTACAGGACTCCGACGCCGAGCGCGCCGAATCCCTGCGAGAAGCGGAGCGAGGCGTAGCGGTCCGGCTCGTCGCCGAGGTCGAACAGGAGCCCGACGCCGAGCCGCGCGGCGCCCTGCCGCTCCGTCATCGAGGCCGAGACCGGGCCCCAGCAGGTGCAGCCCTCGCAGCAGGCCGGCCAGCAGTCCGACGCCACGAAGCGGCCCCACTCGTCAGACGGGAGCCTGCCGAGGTCGTTCGGGTCGGGGCTCTCGTCGTAGCCGTACTCGTCGGCGCCGCCCAGGTCGATGGCGACCGCCACGGGCGCATCGACGCGCGTCGTGGCGCCGGCGGGCACGAGGTACAGGTCGTCGCCGCCCGTGTCGAGGAGCAGCATGACGGGATCGCGGTCGGCGGCCGGCCGATGCACGTGGTCCGAAGCATCCCGCAACAGGACGCGGCCCAGCGGCGTCTCGACGTCCACGTCGAGGCCCCTCAGCCCGGCGAAGCGGGCCAGGTTCGCCCGCTCGATCGTCAGCGCGAGCGACGCGGCGGCGCCATAGAGCTGCGGGTAATCCATGTCCGTCCCGATGAAGCGCCTCGTGGCCTCGTCCGCAAGATCCACCACGCTGCTGGCCGGGTGTGCCCAGGGGGCGATGATCGCCTCGTAGAGCCACGCCGGGTCTCCCTCGTAGGCGGCGATGGCCTCGTCACGCGCGGCGGCAGCCTGGCGGATCGCGTCGACGATCGGGACGAGCGCACTCGCCAGGTCGGCAGGGACGCTCGCGAGGTCGGCCTCGAGGTCTCCCTCTGCGCCGAGGGCGCCGAGCGCCTCGGCGAGGGTGGCCGAGGCTGGCAGGACCTCGCAGGTCTCGACGGGCCGGCCGAGCCGGTCGGCCGCGAGGTGGATCGCGGCGGCGACCGGAGCGTCCGAGGCGGCGTCCTCGTCCATGCGGGTGCTCATCGCGCGCGCCCAGGTCGGGGCGCGCAGCGGCGCGTCGTGGACGATCGGGTAGATGGGCAGCCGAAACTCGTCCTCCAGGAGGTAGCGGAGGTCGGGGTTGTCGAAGTAGCCCCACTCCTGGGGCGTGAACACCGCCGAGCAGCGATCGATCCCGGCGAGCGCGAGCGCCTCGTCGAGGCTGTCGGGCTCGGCGGGCTCGGGGTTCGGGCAGTCGGGGTCGAGGGGGTCGTCGGACGGAATGCGATCGAGGCAGAAGGGCGTCCCCGCGTCCGGCTCGCCGGAGTCGGGCGTGGCGCCGGCGTCCGGAGCGGCGTCGGCAGCGTCCGGCGTGTCGCCGGCGTCGGGCCGGCCACCATCCGCGACCTTCGATCCGTCGCCGCAATCGCACCCCGCGAGGAGCCTGGACAGGAGGGTCGCTGCGACGATGGCTGGCGTTCTCATTGTTCGGTCTTGATCGTCGCTCGTTCCTACGGGCAGTAGCAGAGATAGACCTTGAAGTCGTCGATCGTCCCCGTGCTGCCCAGGCTGTCGTCCTTGACTTCGAGCGTCATCCAGCCGGCAGCGGCCTCGTCGGTGAACTCCGAGAGGGCATGGATGGGCCGGTACCGTCCGGTGAACGGCGCCGTGCCGTCTCCGATGGCCGTGTCCGCCGAGTCGATGAAGAGCGTCCTCGTGTAGTTGTTCCCGCTCCCACCGTTGTCGTGGGTGAGCCAGATCCCACCGTTGGGGCCATCGAAGTCGACGTCCAGATCGGCGTCGAAGGGATGCGTGATCGTGACCTCGACCGCCAGCTCGTCGATCGTTCCTTCCAGGTACGAGAAGAACTCAGCCTCGACTATGGTGTTGTTGTCGGGAATCGCGATCGGGTCGTCGACCGCGTCGAACACCACGCTGGAGCAGCCGGCGTCGCACCGCAGAGGCGACTCGCAGCGCGTGCTGCAGCCCGGGTCGTCGCAGTCGACCTGACCATCAGCGTCGTTGTCGAAGCCGTCGTTGCAGGTGGCCTCCCGAGCCTCGCAGATCATGAAATCCCAGCCCAGACCCACGCAATCCCTATCGGCGCAGTCCGTCCGTCCGTCGGCGTCGTTGTCGAAGCCGTCCCAGCAGGTCGTCTCCGGGAGCTCGCACGGGAACCCATCGGGCCCGTCCTGGCCGTCGCAGTTCGGGTCGGCGCAATCCTCCGCCCCGTCGCCGTCGTTGTCGAAGCCGTCGTCGCAGGTATCCTCCGAGCCCAGCTCGCACAGGGCCCCGGAAGCCCAGTCGCCTATTTCGCCGTCGCAGTCCGGGTCGCGGCAGCTCGTCCGGCCGTCCGCGTCGTTGTCGCAGTCGTCATGGCATTGGGTCTCCGTGCCGAAATTACACGGACCACACCCAGGACCCATTGAGAAGCCGTCGCAGCCCGGATCGAGGCAGTCGACGAGGCCATCGGCGTCGTTGTCGAACCCGTCCTCACACACGTTCGAGTTCGATTCGGGGTAGCAGAGCCCGCCCGAGCCCGGCTTACCCTGGCAGCCCGGATCGGCGCAGTCGACCAGACCGTCGACGTCGTTGTCGATCGAGTCGTCGCAGGTGCGCTCGTTCGGATACTCGCAGGCGAGCTGGCCGTTGCAGTCGGGGTCCGCGCAATCGACGAGCCCGTCCGCGTTGTTGTCGGCCTGGTCGTCGCAGCTCGTCTCTCCGACGAAGTTGCAGCCATCCGTCCCGTCGCAGCTCGGGTCGAGGCAGTCGACCAGTCCGTCCATGTCGTTGTCGAGTCCGTCATCGCAGCTCCATCTCTCCGGGATCTCGCAGCCGTCCTGGCCATTGCAGGTCGGGTCGGCGCAGTCGACCAGCCCATCGGCGTCATTGTCGATGCCATCGTCGCAGGTCGACTCGGGGGACTCGCAGTCGGCCTGACCGTCGCAGTCGGGGTCGGCGCAGTCGATCTGTCCGTCGGAGTCGTTGTCGGTAGCGTCGTCGCAGGTGGCTTCCTGGACCTCGCACAGCAAGCCAAGGGGGCCTACCTGGCCGTCGCAGTCGGCGTCGGCGCAGTCGGCTCCGGCGTCGCCGTCGTTGTCCTGACCGTCGTCGCACGTCAGCTCCGTGGGATTCTCGCATCCGTCTCGGCCGTCGCAGGTCGGATCGCCGCAGTCCGGAGGCCAGGAGAGGTTGTCGTCGAGGCCGTCGGCGCAGTCCTCCTCTGGCCCACAGCGCGGATCCGTCTGGCACTCGGAGTCGTCGCAGTCGATGTCGGCATCCCCGTCGTTGTCCTCGCCGTCCTGGCAGAGCCACCCGACCTCGCAGTCGTCGCAGAGGCAGAGGTAGAGCGTGAAAGACTCGATGGTCCCCGTCTCTCCGGGCTCGAGATCGAGCACGTCGAGTCGCCAGCCCTCCATTCCCTGGAACGTCGTGTAGCCGCTCTTGTAGCCGAGAGGGTCGAACGGGCGATAGGTCCCGGAGTACGGAGCGCTCCCGGCAGTGATGGGTGTGCCCGACGCGTCGTCGAAGATGGTGCCGTCGAAGTTCGCGCCATCCCCCCCGCTTCGATAGAAGAGCGCGGTCCCGGCCCACCCGCCCTGCAGCTCGATCCAGAGGTCCGAGTCCCTCGGGTGTGTGATGTCGAGCTCCACGGCGACCTGGGAGACGATGTGATCTTCCAGGGGGCTCACCACACTGGAGCTCCATGCCCCTTCGCCGATCTCGAGCGGCAGGTCGGTGGCCGCGTAGATGACCGAGTCGTGGCCGTCGGCGCAGATCAGCGGGCTCACGCAGGGGCCCAGGCCGGCGCAGCCCGGATCCGTGCAGTCCGGTAGACCATCGCCGTCGTCGTCGAGGCCATCGGAGCAGTCGGCCTCGGCACCGACGTCGGCGTCGCCGTCCGCGTCGGCGTCCCCATCTGCATCCGAGTCCGAGTCCGAGTCCGAATCCGAATCCGAGTCCGAATCCGAATCCGAGTCCGAGTCCGAATCCGAGTCCGAATCCGAGTCCGCGTCCGCGTCCGAGTCCGAATCCGAGTCCGAATCCGAGTCCGAATCCGCGTCCGCGTCCGCGTCGCCGTCGACCTCGCCGTCGCTGCCGGTGCAGGCCGGGGCGGCGAAGAGGAGCACGGCAGCGAGAATGGCCAGGAAGCGTTCGTTCATGGCCTGCAGGGCGGAGCAATGGCCGTGCCGCCGATTCGGCCCGCGAAAAACCGGTGGGAAGGGGCACGATTGCGCAGGTTTCATCTCGGTAGAGCAGCCGGCTTCTCACTCACGGGAGGGTGAGCGCCGCTTCGAGCGCGTCAGCACCTTGACGGGAGCCGCGCCGGACGCTCGCGGCGCGGTTCACCTCGGGACCTCACCGGAGAGCGGAGCGGTGATTGGTCACCTCCGTGTGCAGGGGCACCTGCGGCCGCCGGTCGCGAGGGCGAATCCTCGTGTATGGACAGGTGGCACCCCACTTGCTGTGCGCCGCGGCATGCGCTCGCTGCCGGTCCTTCCCCGCCTGGTCCTCCTCTGCCTCGTGGGCTGCACGGCCCTCCCCGACGAGCTCGGTCGATCGGGCATCGAGTGCGAAGGCCCGGACGGGTGCATGGGGGAAGGCGCCGCAGAGCCGTCCGCCGTGACGGTCACGGCCGAGACCCTGCGGCTCGAGCGCAGCTACGCGATCGACGAGCCGTCGCAGGACAACGGCTTCACCACGCGGTACCGGACCGCCGAGCGCCACCCGTTCGACCTCCATCTCATGAAGGTGGAGAACGAGCATGGCCTGGCGCTCTGGTTCGTCGTCGACGGCGCGGCGGAAGGTCCGAGCGGCGCCGGTCGGGCACCGTACGGCGCACGGCTGTTTCGCGCGACGTTTGGCGGCGAGGAGCTGCTCTACACGAACCAGGATGGCAGGCTCAGCCCGAACTGGGGACCTCGCGAGGTCGGCTCCGACCGCATCGTCGGCTGGGTCGGTCTCGGCGGAGCGGAGAGCGCGTTCCCGGTCGAGGAGCACGGCTACTACTCCGCGGTCTCCTGGTCGTATCGTTACGAGACCCGGCTCGACGGCTCGCTCGCCTTCACGGTGTCGACCACGGGCGACCCCGGCGGAGACGGCTCGAGCCGTCTCGACGTGTCGGTGACGTACGTCGTCCCCGCCGACGGCCCCTACTTCACGACCCGGGTGCGCATCGCCAACCCGGACTCGTGGGGCAAGAGCTACCAGTACTGGCACAACTTCATGCTTCCCGCGGGCCGCGGCGACGACCGGCACGACATCGAGGTCCTTCTGCCAGGCGTGTCGAGGGTCCCGCTGCCCGACGGATCGGAGGTCCAGGTCCCCGAGGTCTCCCGGATCGAGGTCCACAGCACGGGCGATGGGGCGCTGCGCGCTCCCGGCTCGCTCGAGGACGGCGGACACTCCCGGTTCCCGTTCGTGCCGGGCGGCAAGGTCTCGCGAATCCACGGGCCGCAGGACGCCGGCGCCCGGGACGGCTGGGTGCAGGGCTGGCTCGGCTTCTTCAGCGCGGAGCGCCCCGTGAGCCGCTACGGGTTCTTCGATCGCTCGCGCACGCTCGGCCTCGGCATGGTCTCGCCGAACGGCGAGCCGACGATCTGGCCCAAGGCGTTCGGAGGTCCCGGGATCGGCACCGACAACTGGACCGCGGACGGCTCGCGTTACGTCGAGATGTGGTACTCGGTCTCCTCTCGCAGCTTCTGGGACTGGGCGTCCCTGGCCCCGAGCGACGGTCTGCCCGGTGGGATCGACGAGCTGTCGCACGAGGTGATCGTCTTCCCGCTCCGAGACCCCGGCGAGCTGACCGCCTTCGATCCCGCGCATCCCGAGTCCTACCGGCCGGCCCGGGTCGAGGAGCCGGGGTCCGGGACGCCGGCCGAGGACGAAACGCCCGTCGAGGATTTCGCCGGCCCCGTCGCGACGGCGAGCGACGGTACGGCTACCGGCACCTACGACGCCGACTGGCAGATCTGGTACGACGGCGATCGGTGGGGTGGCGGCCATTCGCTGCAGCTCGAAGGCGGCCGGCAGCACGTCGGTCTCGAAGCGGGCTCGTTCGGCCTGCGCCGCGTCTTCGGCGACGTCGGCGGCCGCACCCTGAGGATCGCGCACCGCTTCGGCGGCGGCGGCTGGTACGAGGTCCTCGCGGGCAACACGATCCTGGTCAAGTACGAGACCGCCATCGATCGAACGGACGTCCTGGCGCTCCCCGCGGGTGCGACCGAGGTGAGACTGAAGGTCGGCTCGATGGGCGGCGGCTACCACGAGGCCGTCATCTCGGAGCTCACCATCGAGTGACGGTCCGCCCGGGAGAGATTGCCGGTCCAACGCGATCTGGCTAGACTGGACCGATGAAGGTAGCCAACCTGACCGACGTCAAGAACGACCTCTCCCGCTACGTGGATCAGGTCCGGCGCGGTGAGCGGGTGAGGATACTGGTCCGGGGTCTCCCCGTCGCTGACATCGTCCCTGCCGGCACCGGGTCGGAGGAGCTCGAGGGGGATCTGGAGGAGGCCGAGCTGACCGAGCTCGAACGGCGAGGGGTCTTGCACCGCGGGCCCGGTGGAGTCCCGGCCGAGCTGCGCCGGCCCGGGCCGCGCGTCAAGGGCGGCGATGCCGTCCGCGTGCTGCTCGATGAAAGGCGCCGAGCGCGATGACCTTCTGGGACTCCTCGGCGCTGCTTCCGCTGATCGTCGAGGAGGCGCGCAGCCGAGCTTGCCGCCAGGTCCGCAAAACCCATCCGGCCATCGTGGTCTGGGCGCTCACCCGGACCGAGCTGACCTCTGCAATCCACCGGCTGGTCCGCGAGGGGCGGCTCGAGCGCGCGGAGCTCGCGGCGGCCTCGAGGAGGGTCGAGATCCTGTCTGACCGATGGTCGGAGATCACCGCCCTGGGCGCGGTCCGCGAGCGCGCAGAGCGGGCCTTGGGCGCTCATCCCTTGACCGCGGCCGACGCGCTGCAGCTAGGCGCGGCCCTCCTCCTCGTTGGCGAACGGCCCCGGCGACGCCCCTTCGTCACCTGCGACGACCGCCTCGGAGCTGCGGCCGAGGCGGAGGGGTTCACGGTCGTCACGCCGCGGTCTTGAGCGTCCCGGCAACACAGGAAGCAGGCGGTCGGCCTCGGCCTGCGCTCCGGCCCCGCATCGATCGGCACCTCGGCCCCATCGTTGGCCGAGGCGGCGGGCACGGCGCTGGCGGGTTGACACGGGAGCCAATGTAGCTACAAATGAGGCATCATTTGCGGTACGCGGTCAGGGTCACGGCGGAGCTCGAGGCGAGCTCGGGCCAACGTCCGTGCGCGCATCAGAAAAGCGCTCGGAGGGCTCGAGAGGCAGGCGGAAGTGGAGTCGAAGCATCGGAAGAAGCTGGACCTCAGTCGGCTCGGACGGCCTCTCCCGTTCGACTACCAGCCGCCCGTCTGGCAGCTGTCCGTCGGCGATTGGCGGGTCTTCTACGACGTGGCGGGAACCGAGGTGATCGTGCGCGCGCTCCGGTTCAAGAGCCCGCACCAGACCACCGAGGAGGTGCTATGAAGCAGGTCGGTATCCGAGAGGCGCGTGCGGATCTCCCGAGGCTCGTCAAGAAGGCGCAGACGGAGACTCATGTGCTCACACACCACGGCAAGCCTGCGGCGCTGCTCGTGGGGATCAGGGGCTACGGCTTCGAGGACCTCGTGCGCATGCTCGATCCCGAGTTCTGGAGGATGCTGGCCGAACGGCGGCGTACCGATCGGCCGACATTGACGCTGGCCGAGCTCGATGAGAGGCTCGCGAGGGCGGTCCGCGAGAAGCCGGAGCGCCCGCGACGTCGCGGAGGCGCTGGCCGGCCCCGAGCGAAGCCTGGAGCTCGCTGACGCCGCCGGGGTTGAGCGCGCGCCAGCTTCGGTCGGCCTCGGCATGCGCTTCGGCCCGGCATCCACCGGCTCCGTGGCCTCATGGTTCGTCGAGGCGGCCGGCTGCGTCTCGTAGTAACGTCGACATTCCATGGAGCACCACCTTCATGCACCTCCAGCCGGCTTCGGCGCCGGGCTGAGCTGGATCACCGGGCCGAGCGACCCGGACGGGTCGGGGATCGCGCTCGGCGTGCTGAGGCTTGCGGGAGCGGGGGAGTGGACCCAGGCGATGCCGGCCGAGACGGCCTTCCTCCTGATGTCGGGAGAGCTCCGGGCGCGGGTGGGTAGCGTCGAGCTGCACCTCTGCCGCGGATCGCTGTTCGACGACCTGCCGAGCGTGGTCCATGCTCCGGCGGGCGCCACGGTGTCCCTCGAGTGCGCCGGCGCGGCGGAGCTCACCGTCTACCGCACCGGCAACGAGCGGCACTTCCCGGCGGCGATTGTCGGACCATCCGCCGTGCGGAGCGAGGCGCGGGGGCGGGGACAGGTCAGGGACGGAGCTCTTCGCATCGTCCGCACGATCCTCGACAACGGAAGCACCGACCCGGCCGCCCACCTCGTCCTGGGCGAGGTCGTGACCCTCCCGGGCCGCTGGTCGAGCTACCCGCCCCACCACCACCCGCAGCCGGAGATCTACCACTATCGGTTCGACGACCCGCGCGGCTACGGGCACGCGGAGCTCGGCGAGACCGTGCTCAAGGTGCGTCACGGCGACACCGTGAAGATCGCGGGCGGGCTCGACCATGCTCAGTGCGCCGCGCCCGGCTACGCGATGTACTACTCGTGGGTCATCCGGCACCTTCCGGATGGACGCTACGTCGAGCCCGAGACCTCGGAGGAGCACGCGTGGGTGATGGAGCCGGGCTCGAGCTGCTGGTGGCCGGAGGGCGTCTTGCGATGACCGACAGGGCTCTCGATCTGATCTGCCTGGGCCGCGCGGCCGTGGACCTGTACGCCGAGCAGCTCGGCTCGCCGCTAGAGGACGCACGGTCCTTCGCCATGTCGCTCGGCGGCTGCCCCGCGAACATCGCCGTCGGAGCCGCGCGGCTGGGCCTGAAGGTCGCGATGGTGACGCGGGTGGGGGACGAGCACCTCGGCCGGTTCGTGCGCGCCGCGCTCGCCGCCGAGGGCGTCGACGTCGACCACGTCCGGACCGACCCGCACGGGCTGACCGGTCTGGCGATCCTCGGCATCCGGGGAGACAGCTTTCCACTCGTCTTCTATCGCGAGAGCTGCGCGGACATGGCGCTCCGAGCCGACGACTTCGACCGCGCCTTCATCGGTTCGGCCCGCGCGCTCCTCGTGACGGGCACCCACCTGTCGACGCCCTCGGTCCTGGCGGCGAGCCGCGCGGCGATCGCCCACGCGAGGGCGGCGGGCACGCGTGTCGTCCTCGACATCGATTACCGGCCGGTCCTCTGGGGGCACGGAGGTCACGCGTGCGGCGAGAGCCGCTTCGTCGCGGCCGAGGCCGTGACGAGGACGCTCGGGTCCGTCCTTCCCGACTGCGACCTCGTCGTGGGCACCGAGGAGGAGATCCACGTCGCGGGCGGCTCGACCGGAACGATCGCGGCTCTGCGGGCGATTCGCGCCCGCACCGGGGCGCTCGTCGTGATGAAGCGCGGCCGAGAGGGATGCGTCGCCTTCGAAGGGACGATCCCCCCCACGCTCGACGAGGGTCTCGTGAGCCCCGGCGTCGAGATCGCCGTCTGCAACGTCCTGGGAGCCGGCGATGCCTTCATGGCGGGCCTCCTCGACGGGTGGATCCGCGGCGAGGGCCTCGTGCAGGCCTGTCGCCGCGCGAACGCCGCGGGCGCCTTGGTCGTCTCGCGCCACGGCTGCGCGCCGGCCATGCCCTCGCGGGCGGAGCTCGATGCGCTGCTCTCCGATCGGAGGGCGGAGATCGAGCACCTGCACCGCGTCGCGAGCCGCCCGAGTCGCTCGGAGCTGATGGTCCTCGCCTTCGACCACCGGACGCAGCTCGAGGAGCTCTGCCGCAAGGCGCGGGCTCCGCTGGAGAAGCTTCGCCCGCTGAAGATCCTCATCGCGAGGGCGGCGCGCGAGACGGCGGTGACGCATGGGATCCTGGCCCGGGCCGGCATGCTCATCGACGAGAGGTGGGGCGCGGGCGCGCTGCTCGAGCACACGGGCTCGGGGCTGTGGCTCGGCCGTCCGATCGAGCGGCCTGGCTCCGACGCCACGGAGTGGGGGCTCGAGTTCGAGGGCGGCGCGGACGTCGGCGTCACGCTCCGGAGCTGGCCGCGCGATCACGTGGTCAAGTGCCTGGTCGCGTATCATCCAGGGCATCCGCGCAGGCGCGGGCAGGAGCTCCTCCTCGGCCAGCTCTGGCACGCGGTGCGCTCGACCGGGCACGAGCTGCTGCTCGAGGTCATCCCGAAGGACCGCGAGGGCAAGCTCGACGCCGCCGCGCTGCCGCGAGCCCTCGACGGGATCTACTCGCTGGGGATCCGGCCGGACTGGTGGAAGCTGCCGGCGCCGGCGGCCGATGGATGGGGCGAGATCGAGCGGGTCATCGTCGAGAGCGATCCGAGCTGCCGGGGCGTCCTCCTCCTCGGCCTCGACGCCCCCGAGGAGGTCGTCGCGAACGGTTTCCGCGCCGCGGCGGCCCACTCGATCGTCCGCGGATTCGCCGTGGGGCGCACGATCTTCTCGGGCCCCTCGGCGGCGTGGCTCGCGGGCGAGATCGACGACACGAGCCTCGTCGCCGGGGTGTCGGCGGCGTATGGACGGATGATCCAGCTCTGGCAGGGCCGCGGCCGGTAGGGGACGAATGGAACGGGTCCGACTCACGATGGCGCAGGCGCTCGTCCGAGCCCTCGCGGCGCAGCGGACCGTGGTCGACGGGATCGAAGCGCCGCTCTTCGGCGGCGTCTTCGCGATCTTCGGGCACGGCAACGTGGCCGGGCTGGGCCAGGCGCTGGCGGCCGCGCGCGAGAGCTTGCCGACGTTCCGGGCACACAACGAGCAGGCGATGGGGCACGCGGCGGTCGCGTTCGCGAAGGCGAGCCGCAGGCGGCGGATGATGGCCTGCACCACGTCGATCGGACCGGGCGCGACGAACCTCGTGACCGCCGCGGCCACGGCGCACGTGAACCGCTTGCCCGTCCTCCTCCTTCCTGGAGACGTCTTCGCCTCCCGGGCTCCCGATCCCGTCCTGCAGCAGCTCGAGGACTTCGGCCAGCCCGCGGTCACCGCGAACGACTGCCTGGGGCCCGTCTCGCGCTTCTTCGACCGGATCTGGCGACCCGAGCAGCTCGTGGAGGCGCTGCCCGCGGCGCTCGGGGTGCTGACCGATCCCGCGGACTGCGGGCCCGCGACGCTCGCCCTCCCGCAGGACGTGCAGGCCGAGGCCTTCGACTTCCCCGCCGACCTGTTTGCGCGGCGCGTCCATGCCCCACGGCGGCCTCGACCGGATCGGGCGGAGCTGTCCCGCGCGGCGACGGTCCTCTCTGGCGCCCGGCGACCGCTGGCCGTCGCCGGCGGCGGCGTCCACTACTCCGACGCCTGCGCCGAGATCGCGGACTTCGCCTCGCGTCGCGGGATCCCGGTCGCCGAGACCCAGGCCGGAAAGGGCGCGCTCGTCTGGGATCACCCGCTCCTCGCCGGCGCGATCGGAGTGACCGGGAGCGCGGCAGCGAACGAGCTCGCGCGCGAGGCCGACGTGATCCTCTGCGTCGGGACGCGGCTGTCCGACTTCACCACCGCATCGAGGACCCTCTTCGAGGACCCGGGCGTCCGGCGGATCGGGCTCAACGTGGCAGCCTTCGACGCCCGCAAGCACGGCTCGCTGCCGCTCGTCGCCGACGCGCGCGAGGCTCTGGGCGAGCTCGACGCGGCGCTCGGCTCGTGGCGCGCGCCCGAGGAGTGGACGGCGCGGGCGCGGCGCGGAATTGCCGAGTGGAACGGGGTCGTCGACAGGGTCACCGCTCCGGGCGGCGCCGCGGGGCCCCTGACCGACGCCCAGGTCCTCGGCGCGGTCAACCGCGCCTCGCGGCCCGAGGACGTCGTGGTCTGCGCGGCGGGCGGGCTCCCCGGGGAGCTCCACAAGCTCTGGCGCACGCGCGCTCCGGGTGGCTACCACGCCGAGTACGGCTACTCCTGCATGGGCTACGAGATCGCGGGCGGCCTCGGCGTCCGGATGGCTCGGGGTGGGGTGGGCGAGGTCCTCGTGCTCGTGGGCGACGGCAGCTACCTGATGATGAGCTCCGAGATCGCCACGTCCGTGGCGATGGGCTGCAAGCTGACGATCGTCCTGTGCGACAACCGTGGCTTCGGCTGCATCCACAGGCTGCAGCGCGCGACCGGAGGGGAGCCCTTCCGTAACCTCCTGTCCGGTCCGCCCATCGACCTCGTCTCTCACGCCCGGTCGCTGGGCGCGAGTGCCGTGGGGGTCAGGAGCATCTCCGAGCTCGAGGGGGCGCTCGCCGTCGCGAGGGATCGCGCGGTCTCGAGCGTGATCGTGGTCGAGACCGATCCGCAGCGAGGCACCGAGGCCGGCGGCGCCTGGTGGGAGGTCGGGATCCCGGAAGTCTCCGAGAGTCCGGAAGCGAAGCGGGCCAGGGAGCACCACGAACGGATGAAGGAGCGGCAGCGGTGATCCGCGTCGGCATCAATCCGCTCACCTGGACGAACGACGATCTCCCGTCGCTCGGGGCCGACACGCCGCTCGAGGTCTGCCTGGCCGAGGCGAAGCAGGCGGGATACGCCGGCATCGAGCTCGGCAACAAGTTCCCCAGAGACGCGGCCGTGCTGGGTCCGATCCTCGAGCGCCACGGCCTCGACCTCGTGTCCGGCTGGTTCAGCGGGAGGCTCCTCGAGCGGTCGGTCGACGAGGAGCTGCGAGCGCTCGAGCCGCATCTCTCGCTGCTCGAAGCGCTCGGTTCCCGGGTCCTCGTCTACGCCGAGACGACGGGTGCGGTCCACTGCGATCGCGGCGTGGGGCTGTCTCGGCGTCCCGTCCTCGACCCGTCGCGCTGGGCCGGCTTTTGCGCGGATCTCACGGAGGTCGCCGAAAGGACCCTCGGTCGCGGAGTCCGACTCGCCTACCACCATCACATGGGCACGGTGGTGCAGACGGCGAGGGAGATCGACCTCCTCCTCCAGCACACGGGCGACGCCGTCTCGCTGCTCCTCGACACGGGCCACCTGTCGTTCGCTGGCGAGGACCCGACGGCCGTTGCGCGCCGGCACTCGGGCCGGATCGCCCACGTCCACGCCAAGGACTACCGGCCGGCGATCCTACGCGACGCGGTACATCGCGATCTTCCCTTCCTCGACGCCGTCCTCGCGGGCGTCTTCACCGTTCCCGGCGACGGCGCCGTGGACTACCTGGGATTGTTCGAGACCTTGCGCGACGCTCGCTACGAGGGCTGGATCGTGGTGGAAGCCGAGCAGGACCCCGCTCGCGCCCACCCGCTGACGTACGCCCGGATGGGCCGAGAGAACATCGCTTCGTTTCTCGAGCGCTCGGGCCTGTGAGAATGGCCCGCCTCCAGGCAGGCTCCGTCCCGCGCGCCTCCCTGTTTCCCCCGCGGTTCGTCGTCGCCGCGATTCTCGTTGCGCTGTCGATGCCGCTGGTCGGCTGCGGCGGGGGCGGTAAGCGCCACCGGCCGGCGAGGCTCACGCTCTACTGCGGCGCGCAGCTCGAGTGGTGCGAGCTCGCGTCCGCGGAGTTCGAGCGCGAGACCGGCGTCCGGGTGTCGATGACGCGTCGCAGCTCCGGCGAGACCCTCGCGCAGCTCTGGGCCGAGCGCCGCAACCCTCGCGGCGACGTGTGGTGGGGAGGCACGGGGGACGGGCACATCCAGGCGGCCGAGGCGAAGCTGCTCGAGCCGTACCGTTCGCCCAGGCTAGGCGAGCTGCACGAATGGGCCGTCGATCCAGAGGGCCGGGGTCTGCACCACACCACGGGCGCGTACATGGGCGCGCTCTCGTTCGCCTACAACCGCGACTGGCTCGGGAAAAAGGGCCTCGACGCGCCGCGGAGCTGGGCCGACCTCGCCAAGCCCGCGTACCGCGGCGAGATCCAGATGGCGAACCCCGCGTCGTCCGGCACCGCGTACACCGTCCTTGCGACGATCGTGCAGCTTCTCGGCGAGGACCGCGGCTTCGCGTACCTCGAGAAGCTGGACGCCAACGTCAACCAGTACACCTCGTCTGGCGCCGCGCCGGTCCGCGCTGCCGCGCGCGGCGAGACCGCGATCGCGATCGTGTTCCTCCACGACGCGGTCGTGCAGAAGTCCGCCGGATTCCCGATCGAGGTGGTCCTGCCCTCCGAGGGGACGGGCTACGAGATCGGCTGCGCCAGCATCATCCGGGGCGCTCGCCACCCGGACAGCGCTCGCCGCTTCGTCGACTGGATCCTCGGGTCGCGCGCCCAGGAGCTCGGCGCGCGCGCCCGGTCGTACCAGTGGCCCTCGAACCGGAGCGCCAGGGCGCCGGCGCTGCTTCCTCCGGTGGCGTCGGTCGGCCTCATCCCGTTCGACATGGGCAGGTTCGGCTCGAAGCGCACCAGGGCTCGGCTCCTGTCGAGGTGGGAGCGGCAGGTGAGGGGCGGCGCCAGATGAGGTTTCTCGCGGCGATGCCGGTGGGCCTCGTCGCCTGCGCGATCGGCTTCGGCATCGCGCCGTGGTACGCGATCGAGGACGGCTTCTTCTCGACGCTGTGGGTGCCCGACTACCCCTTCGATCCCGAGCTTGCGCCGGCGATACTTCAAGCACTGCTTTACCATCGCCCCTGGCTCGGGCCGCTCGTCCTCCCGCTGCTTCTGCCGCTCCTGGTGCTCGGGCGGCCACGCGGCGACCGGCTCCGCGCCAACGTCCTCGTCGCCGCCGGATGCACGGGCCTCTTCTTCGCGCTCGGGCAGGGCTGGGCGATAGGCCCGCTCGGGCTGACCTCGCCGCTCCTGGAGCGGTTCCTGGGCCAGATCGCGGGCCGGCAGTACGGGATGGGCTGCGGCGCGTTCCTGGTGCTTGGGGGTTTTCTGGCCTTGACGACCGAAGGCCTCGCCGGCCGCGGGGTCGCCCGTTCGGATCGCTTCGTCGTGGGGGCCCTGGGCTTCGTCGTCGCGCTCGTCATGCTGTTCGTGATCGGTCCGCTCGGGACCGTGCTCTCGAGCGCCTTCGAGACGGACTCCGGGGACCTGTCGGCGCTGATCCTCTGGCAGAACCTCGCCTCGCTCCGCCTGGTCAGGACGGCCGCGCACTCGCTTCTCCTGGCGTGCCTCACGGGGGCGGGGACGGTCCTGTTCGGCCTCGCCCTGGCGCTCGCGGTCACGCGGACGCGGTTGCGCGGGGCGAGGATCCTGCGCGCCCTCTCGATCTTGCCGATCATCACGCCTCCCTTCGTGGTCGGGCTCGCGCTGATCCTCGCCTTCGGCCGCGCGGGGGCGCTCACCCTGCTCCTGGAGCGCTTCCTCGGGATCCCTTCGTCTCGCTACATCTTCGGCCTTCCGGGGCTCGTGATCGCGCAGCTCCTGGCCTTCACTCCGATCGCCTTCCTGATCCTCTCGGGCGTCGTCGAGGGGATCAGCCCCTCGCTCGAGGAGGCCGCGCAGACGCTGCGGGCGAGCCGGTGGAGGACCTTTTGCACCGTGACGCTGCCGCTGATGCGCCCGGGCCTCGCGAGCGCGTTCCTGGTGGGCTTCATCGAGAGCCTCGCGGACTTCGGGAACCCCCTGGCGCTCGCCGGCTCCTCCTTCGAGGTGCTGTCGACGGAGATCTACTTCGCCGTCGCGGGCGCCGAGACCAACGTCCCTCGGGCAGCCGCGATGGCGCTGGTCCTCCTCGCGTTCACGCTCTCGGCCTTCCTCCTTCAGCGCTGGTGGGTCGGTGGGAAGCGCCAGCGCTACACCACGGTGGCGGGCAAGGGCTTCGCCGGCCTGCCGTGCCCGCTGCCCTGCGCGCTCGAGATCGGTGTCCTCGCGGTGGCGGTCCCGTGGGCGATCTTCACCTTCGGGATCTACGCGCTCGTGGTCTGCGGCGGCTTCGTCGAGAGCATCGGCCAGGACAGCACGCTCACGCTCTCCCACTTCCGTGACCTGTTCGCCGCGTCCGTCCGGTGGTCGGAGGGCTCCCTGGCGGTTCGCTGGACCGGTGGAGCCTGGGCCTCGCTCCGGACCACCGTCGAGCTCGCTGCGGTCGCCGCGCCGCTGACCGCGCTCTTCGGGCTCCTCGTCGCCTACCTGATCGACCGGCAGAGGTTCGCCGGCCGTGGCGCCTTCGAGCTCGGCACGATGCTGGCCTTCGCCGTTCCCGGGACCGTGGTCGGGGTCGCCTACGTCCTGGCGTTCAACGCCCCGCCGTTCGAGCTGACCGGTACCGGAGCGATCCTGGTCCTCTCGTTCGTCTTCCGGAACATGCCCGTGGGCGTCCGCGCCGGCCTCGCGACGCTCGCGCAGATCGACCCCAGCCTCGACGAGGCGTCCACGATGCTCGGCGCGAGGACGTCCACGACCGTGCGGCGCGTGATCCTGCCGCTCCTGCGTCCCGCGATCGTGACGTCCCTGGTCTACGGCTTCGTGCGGGCGGTGACCGCGGTGAGCGCGGTGATCTTCCTCGTGAGCGCCGACCACAGCCTCGCGACGACGTACATCCTCGCCAGCGTCGAGAGCGGAGACTATGGTCGAGCCATCGCCTACTCGTCCGTGCTGGTCGTGCTGATGCTCGCGGTGATCCTGCTCGTCCAGAGGCTCGTCGGACGGCAGGACCTCGCGAGGAGGGTGGTGGCATGAAGCGAAGCTTCATGACGAGCGGAGCGGGATTGACTCCCGCGGAGCGAGGGGGGGTCCGGGGGGGCGCGAAGTGCCCCACCGGCGAGGTGAGCAAGGGCACCGTCGAGCTCGACCGGGTGACGAAGCGGTACGGCCGCACGGTGGCCGTGGACCGCGTGTCGTTCGTGATCGAGTCCGGCACGCTGGTCACGCTCCTCGGTCCTTCGGGGTGCGGGAAGACCACCACCCTCAGGATGCTCGCTGGGCTCGAGCTGCCCTCCGAGGGGGCGATCAGGATCGGCGGGCGCGACGTCACGAACGTCCACGCGACCGAGCGAAACGTGTCGATGGTCTTCCAGTCGTACGCGCTGTTCCCGCACCTCTCGGTCCTCGAGAACGTGATGTATGGCCTCCTCACGCGCGGGTCGCCGCGACGGGAGGCGGAGGCGAGGGCCGCCGAGGCGCTGGCGCTCGTCGGGCTGCAAGGATGCGAGAAGAGGCTGCCGGGAGAGCTGTCGGGCGGCCAGCAGCAGCGGGTCGCCGTCGTCAGAGCGCTCGTCCTCGAGCCCGAGGTGCTCCTGTTCGACGAGCCGCTCTCGAACCTCGACGCGAAGCTCCGCCGCAGGATGAGGGACGAGATCCGCGAGCTGCAGCAGCGGCTCGGGCTGACCGCGGTCTACGTGACCCACGATCAGGAGGAGGCGCTGTCGGTCTCCGACCGGATCATCGTCATGGATCGCTCCGTCGTGGTCCAGGAGGGCTCGCCCCGCGAGCTGTACGAGGGGCCCGACTCCCTGTTCGTCGCGAGCTTCATGGGGGACGCGAACCTCGTGGACGGCGTCGTTCGACCCGCCGATCCGGGCTCCGGCGACTTCGTGCTCGAGCTCGGCGCGCTCGTGGTGCCCCTCCCGCTCCGCGCGCGCGCCGTGCGCGCGGGTCCGGTGCGCGTCGCGATCCGACCGGAGGCCATCACCCTCACCAGGCGAACGGGCGCCGGGACCGCGCACCTCGAAGGCCGCGTCTCGAGGTCCGCGTACCTGGGCCGCCACATGGAGTACTCGGTCTCGACCCCGGTCGGCGACCTGTTCGTCGTCTCGCTCGAGACCCTCGACCCGCTGCTCGAAGGCGAGACGGTCTCGATATCGCTGCGCCCCGACCCCGGCGTGACGATCGTTCCGGGGTAGGCACTCAAGGGCACGGCGCCGTCGGGTCCAGGTCCGCGGCGTCTTCGGCGAAGCTGCCGACGATCGCTCCGCCGTCGTTGTCCTCGATGGCGTTCTCGCAGATGTCGGCCTGCGGCCACGCCTCGAGCTTGATGCCGCCGTTCTGGTTGTCGTGGAGGTCGTTGGCGCGGACCTCGTTGTTGGTGCCGTCCTCGGGGCCGTCGCCGCCGAGGCGGACGCCGGCGCCGGCGCACCCGAAGATCTCGTTGTCGAAGAAGGCGTTGCCGCTCCCGCGCGAGTCCATCCCGCCGGACTCGGGGTCGCGCTGGCCCGTGCACGTGTTGGACTCGACCAGATTCCCCGAGGCTCCCTCCTTGATGTCCACGCACTCGTTGCCCCGCGTGTCGAACGCGTTGTCGTGGATCCAGTTGTCGTTCGACTCGTCCGGGGTGTCGGTCGGGTTGCGCTCGAGCTGCTCCGGCGCGGTGCCGATGTAGACGCCCTCGCCGTTCTTGCCGTCGCCCGAGAACCCGTCGGTGAAGTCGAAGATGCCGCAGGGGCCGACCGTCGAGTGGGCGATCTCGGCCTCGCGGGTGAAGTACTTGAGGCGTACGCATTCGCCGCCGGCGTTTCGCAGGGTCACGAAGAGCACGCGCAGCCCGACCACGGGGTCGGGCTTGTCCTCGAGAGCGGCTCCCATCACGTAGAGGAGCTTGTCGTGGTAGCTGGCTTCGAGCGCGGGGTCCCCCGACAGCCCGTCGATGGTGAAGCCGCAGAGCACGTGATGGTCGTGGCCGATCTCGACCACGCGGTCGTCGTCGTCGTCGTCCTCCCAGGAGCCGCGTACGACGGCGTCCGCCGGGCCGACGACCGTGATCGGCGCGTCAGCCGCTCCGTCCCGCACCGAATCGACGTCCTCGAGGTACTCGCCAGGGGCCAGGACCACGTTGTCGCCTGGCCGGGCGAGAGCCAGACCCGCCTGGATCGTGGCCAGGGGCGAGTCGGCCGACAGGCCGTCGTTGGAGTCGCTGCCGGTCGGGTCGACGTGGATGGAGGCACCCGGGCCGAGCGGGCAGTCCGTGCCGGCATCGCCCGGTCCGGCATCGGGCTCTGCGCGATCCGAGTCGGAACCGGCGTCCTCGACGGCGCCCGGTCCGGTGTCGGCGCCGGAATCGCTGCAGCTCGCCGTGCAACTCGGATTCGAGCCGGCGTCGCCTGCTGCGAGGCCCTCGATGCCGGGCTCGCCGCAGGCCGCGAGGAGGAGCACGAGGAGTGGCGATCGTCCCATGGGGCGGCGCGAGTGCACCCGTCGTGCCGGCGGGACCTCACGGGGATCCGGACCCTGCTGGAAGGTCTCTGCTGCTTCGCGCCCTCACAGGCGCGCCAGTCGCTCTCGTTGCGCGGACCTGACAACTGTCATAAGCGCCCCGGTTCCCGCACCCCAGACTGGGTGGCGATGGCTCGGTCTCAGACACGTAATCGGCTGGTCTCGGCGTTCGTGCTCTGGGGCGGGTGCGCCGCCCTTCTCTTCATCGCCTACGCGGTGGTCGAGCGGATCTGGCTCGAGGATCTCGGCCCGGACGCGAGGAACGCCGCGCATCTCGCTCGCGGCATCCTCGTCTCGCTGGTGACGACCATGGTGACCGCGGCCTACCTGCTCGGGCGGGTCGTTCCGCGGCTCGAGACGAGCCTCGGTGCAGCCGACGGCTCGACCGGGCCCCAGCCGCCGTCGGGCCCGGCGCTCGCGGCGTGGCTCGTCGGGATGAGGTGGGTGGCGGTCGTGGCGCTCGGCGCGGTCGTGGCCTTCGCGACGCTGGGAACCGAGCACGTCCCGGCGGGGTCGGCGTGGGCCCTGTGGGTCGGCGTCGGCGCTCTCGCCGCGCTCAACGGGCTGGCGACGCTCGTGCCCCGGGCGCGGCTCGGCCGCCCCGGCGCGCTCGTGGCGCAGATCGCGGGCGACGTCGCGATCCTCGGCTGGCTCGTGCACCACGCCGGCGGTCTGACCAACCCGTTCGCCGGCTTCTTCGTGTTCCACGCGGTGGTCGCCGGGATCGTGCTCGACGCGGCGCTCGCGCGCCGCGTGGTCGCGGCGATAGCGTGCTTCGTCCTCGCGCTGACCGCGCTCGAGGCCTCGGGGCTCGTCCCGCCCGTCGGCTTGACGGGCCTGTACGAGACCGGCGAGCGACCCTGGCTGCACGCGGGAGCGGTGGGCCTCGCCGTCGCGACGATGGTGGTCGGTTGCGCGCTGATCGTCGTCGCGCTCGTGCGGACCCTGCGCGACGAGCACGACCGGCTATCTCGCGCTCGCGGCGAGGTGCAGGCCGAGCGCGAGAAGCTGCAGTCGATCATCGACTGCATGGCCGACGCGGTCGTGTTCATCGGGCCGGACAAGACGATCCAGCTCCGCAACCGCGCCGCCGATCAGCTCTGGCCGGGCGGGTCTCCCCACGGGACGGATCTGCGCGTGTGCCACCCTTCCGGCGCCTGGGATCGGCTCACCCTGAAGCTGAAGGAGCCGGGCCCGGCCGGGTTCCATCCCGTGATCCCCGTCGGCGGTCGTTCGTTCGAGGCGACGATGGCGCCGGTCTCCGACGCTCGGGGCTCGAACGCGGGCGTGGTGATGGTGGCGCGGGACATCACGGAGCGGCTCGAGAAGCAGAAGTGGCAGGTGGACCACGAGCGCATGGCGGTCGTGGGCAAGCTCGCGGCCGGCCTGGCGCACGAGATCAACAACCCCCTCGGAGCGATGGTCCTGTTCACGCAGCACGCGCTCAAGGGAATCGCGCCAGAGGATCCTCTCGCGGACCACCTGCAGACGGTCCTGCGCAACGCGAACCTCTGCAAGAAGATCGTCAAGGACCTGCTCGAGTACGCGAGGCGGCGGCCTCCCGAGCGCATCGACCTCGATCTGGCGGCGCTCCTCGGCGACGTCGTTCGGACGCTGTCTCCCGGCGCCGACGGGGCTATGATCCGCATCCAGAGCCGCATCGACGCCGGCGTGCCCGCGCGCTTCTGTGGCGATCCCGATCAGCTCCGCCAGGTGCTGGTCAACCTGGGCCTCAACGCCATCGAGGCCATGTCGTCCGGGGGGACCCTCGAGCTCCTCGTTCGATGTCCCGACCGCGCCCACCTGTCGATCGACGTCTCGGACACGGGGCCGGGGATCCCGGCCGAGGACCGCGAGCGGATCTTCTCCGCGTTCTTCACGACCAAGCCCGGAGGGACGGGGCTCGGGCTGGCGGTCGCGCGGGATCTCGTGGCCGCGCACGGCGGAACCCTCGACTTCGCCAGCGAGGGCGGGAAGGGCACGACGTTCACGGCGACGCTCCCGGTCGCGCCCCAGCGGGCTTCGCTCGCATCGGAAGCGGCGGAGAAGGAGGCGGCAGCATGAAGGGCCCGCGGGTCCTCGTCGTCGACGATCAGAAGGACTTCGCGCGCGGCGTCGCGCTCGTCCTCGGCGAGGTCACGACGTCCATCGAGGTCGCGAACAGCGTGGAGGAGGCGGTCGACCTCCTCGAGGGCCAGACCTTCGACCTGGTCCTGTCTGACGTGAAGATGCCCGGCAGGGACGGCCTGTCGCTCCTCGACCACGTTCACGAACGGTGGCCGCGGCTCAGGGTCGTCCTGTTCACGGCGTACGGGACCATCGAGGCCGCCGTGGCAGCGATTAAGCGGGGAGCGTACGACTACCTGACGAAGCCCTTCGACGACGCCGAGCTCCTCGTGATCGTCCGGCGGGCCTACAAGGAGATCCTGGACGAGGACGAGATCGAGCGGCTGCGGGCCGAGCTCGCCGAGACGCGATCCTTCCACGGCATCTACGGTCGCGACCGCCGGATGCTCCAGGTGATGGACTCGATCCGGCGAATCGCGCCGTCGGCCGCCCCCGTCGTCGTCTGGGGCGAGAGCGGGACGGGCAAGGAGCTCGTGGCGAGGGCGATCCACGCCGAGAGCCCCAGGGCCAGGGCGCCGCTCCTCGCGTTCAACGCGGCTGCGCTGCCCGACACCCTGGCCGAGGCGGAGCTCTTCGGCGCGAGGAAGGGCGCGTACACGGGCGCCGACAAGGATCGCAAGGGGCTGTTCGCCGACGCGAGCGGCGGCACGCTGTTCATCGACGAGCTGCCGAGCATGCCCCAGTCGCTGCAGGGCAAGCTCCTCAGGGCGCTGCAGGAGGGCGAGGTCCTGCCGCTCGGGTCGTCGACGCCCGTGCGCGTGGACGTCCGCATCGTGGCGGCGACGAACGTCGAGCCCGCGCGGCTTCTGAGGGAGGGCCGGCTGCGCAAGGACCTGTACTACCGCCTGTCGGTGATGCGGGTGACGCTCCCGCCGCTGCGCGAACGGATCGAGGACATTGGCCTCTTGGCAAACCTCTTCCTGGAGCGCGCGGCCGGCGGCGGCACGAAGCCCCCGACCAGGATCTCGCCGAGGGCGCTGCGCCTCCTCGTCAGCCACGACTGGCCAGGCAACGTCCGGGAGCTGCAGAACGTGATCGAGCGCGCGGCGGTCATGTGCCGCGGCGAGGAGATCGGGCCCGCCGACATCGTGCTCGAGGACGACGACCTCGAGTGGGAGCCCGAGGACGAGGACGACCTCGCTTACGAGGAGGCGAAGCGCAAGGTCCTCGAGCGCTTCCAGCGCCGCTTCGTCGAGCGCGCCATGGCCGAGACGGGCGGCAACCTCGCCGCCGCCGCCCGCCGCGCCGGCATCACGCGCGCCGCCCTCCACCGAATCGTCAAGCGCCTCGGAATGGAAACAGACGAATAGGGGACACGCACCCGGATCGCAACCGCCTGACATCACACGGCTTCTGGACACAACCGCGCGATCTGGGTTCGGGACGGCGATTACGCCGCCTGGCCGAGCTCGATCTCGCGATCGACCGAGGAGAGCTGGTAGGTCTCGGCGAACGCGCCCTTCGGCTCCTTCAGCGACAGGACGCAGAAGACGAAGCTCACCAGTGCGGTTCCGCCGAGGACGAAGAAGAACTGGCTGTCGGAGACGAACGTGTAGACCGTCAGGAAGACCGTCGCGCCGACGTTGCCCCATGCCCCGGCGTAGCCTGCCACCTGACCTGTGATGCGGCGCTTGACGAGCGGGATCATCGCGAAGGTCGCGCCGCAGCCTCCGGTGACGAACATCGCGCAGATCCAGGTCGCGAAGACCGCGAGCGCCACGGGCCATGCGGAGTTGATGAAGCCCATCAGGACGAACGAGGCGGCGATCCCCGCCATGTAGACGAGCAGGTTCTTGCGGCGCGACGTCATGCGGTCCGAGACGTAGCCGCCCAGGGCGCGAGAGAAGAAGTTGAGGAAGGCGAACTGGGCGCCGATGAGCCCCGCCCACTGGGGGCTCATGTGGAACGTCTTCTCGAAGAACGCCGGGAGCATCGAGACGACGGCGAGCTCGGCGCCGAAGTTCGCGACGTACGTGCTGCACAGGCAGGCGACGTCCGTGAAGCGGTAGCGGTCGTCGGCCGGAACGCCCTTGCGCAGGATGGGGACGTTGACGCGAAGGAGCTGGACCATCTGGTAGACGACGCCGACCGCGATGACGCCGTAGGCGACGAGCGCCGCCTTCGTGCCCATGAAGCCCATGCCGGAGACGCGCCAGACCAGGATGGCGAGGACGCCCATGATGGGGACGGTCCAGAGGATCGCGCTACCGAGGTCGCCCCACGAGCTGACCTCGATCGCGGCCGCCTTTCGCGGGCGGCGGTGCGCGGACTCGGCCGGACCGTCGGTGATCCCGAACCAGTAGTAGACGCCGTACAGCGCCATCACGACCGCGCTCAGCGCGATCGAGTAGCGCCAGCCGTTCGCGCCGCCGAACAGCCCCAGCGCGAGGGACGGAAGCGTCATGGCTGCGATGGAGGAGCCCCAGTTGCCCAGGCCCGCCTCCACGCCCTCGGCGAAGCCGATGTCCTTCGGCTTGAACCAGAGCGAGGTCATGTGAATGCCGATCACGAACCCGGCGCCGACCGAGCTCAGGACGAGGCGCGAGATGAGGAGCTGCGTGTACGAGCTCCCGATTGCGAAGGCGAGGCACGGGATCGCGCTGAGGATCATCAGCATGGCGAACGTCCGGCGCGGCCCGAACCGGTCGGAGGCCATCCCGATGAAGATGCGCGCGGGCACCGTCAGCGCGACGTTGCAGATCGCCAGGAGCTTGAGCTGCGCCTCCGTCAGGCTCGCGGCGCGCGCGATCGTCGTCGCGAGCGGCGCCATGTTGAACCAGACGAAGAACGTCAGGAAGAACGCCGTCCAGGTCTTGTGGAGCGCGGCCACCTCCGGCCGCGCGACCCGGAAGAGGTCCATCCATCCCATCTTCTTCTCCCCGACGGCAGCCATCGCGCCTCCTCGGCACGGTCGAGAGGCCCGTGCCGGACCACGAGGGCTGCACGGGCTGTGCCGGGCGGAGCGACGTCGCTTTCGCAGCGTTGACGCGCGCTTGTCGCGAGGAAGCGCAGCGCGGGCCAGGTCCGAGCGTATAGCCAGGTATACGCCGTCGAACCCGAGGTATGCGGGTGGTGGGTTTTCGTCGGCCCGGACCGTTTTCGGACGAAGCTGCCGGAGGCGATCGCGCTTTCCCGCCGCAATGTCGCGGCGGCATCTCCATTGCTGGTTGATCTCGCAAGCAGCGGGAGGTGCGCATGGACCGAGTCGACACGAAGGGGACGGGGCGTGGCGTTCGGCGGGCGGTCTCGGCTGCGCTCATCGCTGCGCTGGCGGTCTCTCTTCCGGTCGTGGCGACCGCGCAGCCGGTCGCGTCATGGGACGGCTTTCAGAGCACCGCGAACGAGCCCCCTCTCCGAGTCGCCCACGAGCGACCGGAAGCGCGCCGCTGGTACGGCTGGCAGATCCTCGTCGTCGACTTCGCCTCGATGATGCTGATCCCCGCGGCCGGTATCGGCGTCGGTGGCTACGCGCTGGGCGGTCCGATCGTGCACTGGGCACAGGGCGAGACCGGGCGCGGCTTCGGGAGCCTCGCGATGCGTGTCCTGAGCCCGACGCTCCTCGGTCTCGGTGGGGCCGCGGTCATGTGCGCCAACGGGGAGTGCGACGGCGAGATGGGGGGCCTCGCCGCGGCCGTCGGCCTGTTGATCGGGGCCGCGATCGGCGCCGTCTCGGCGATCGCGGTGGACGTGGCCGTGCTCGGCTATGGGCCCGCGGAACCCACCTAGTGCCGCTTGGCAGAGGTCCGGCCAGAGGTTGGGGCCGGTGGTGCCCAGCTGGGGGCGGCTCCTCCGGACGAACAGGCAACAGGCAACAGGCAATGGCAACGGGGAACCGCCGGATCAGATCGCGAAGTGCGGTCTTCGGCGCTTGAAGCCGCCGAACTGGAAGT
>JACPQR010000025.1 GCA_016190375.1 Deltaproteobacteria bacterium | reverse complement strand
GCCGTAGGGGCTGTGAACGCTACACTCCTGGCCTTGCGCGCTAGCGTCGGATTCGGCCTCGGATTCGGCCTCGGATTCGGCCTCGGATTCGGATTCGGATTCGGATTCGGACTCGGACTCGGATTCGGACTCGGATTCGGATGGCGACGGCGACGGCGACGGCGACGCGGACGCCGAAGCCTGCTCTGACGACGCCGACAGGCAAGCCACCGACGCGACCTATGACGTCGACGGGGACCCGCAGACACCCGAAGAGACAGTGTCCGACATCGCGGCGTCTTGCGTCATTGGTTGCATGGGCGGGGGCCTTGCGGACCTCTGCGTCGCCGACTGCATCGTCGATGCCACCGAGAGCGCGATCTCGCAGGGTTGCGCCAATTGCTACGAGGATTCGGCCTACTGCGCCGCCGGCCAGTGCCTGGCGCTCTGCATTGGTGAGCCCGACGAGCCCGAGTGCGTCGCGTGCAGGTGCGATCAGGGCTGCGTCGCGATCTTCGAGAGCTGCTCGGGCATCGCCACGACGGACTGCCAGACCATGGAGTAGCGCCGCAGCGCTCCGGGGGGTTTGGGCTATGATGCCTCCTCCCATGGAGGAGCGAGCCGACAGGATCCTCTCCGCCGCATCGCGCGCCGGCGTCGGACCGGCGGAGGTCAGGGTCGAGCGGGCCCAGCATTCGATGCTGACGGTCCGCGGCGACGAGGTGGAGACCCTCTCGGAGGACGAGGGCTTCGGTTTCGGGATCAGCGTCTTCGTGGACGGCTGCGAGGGTTTCGCTTCCGCGAGCGACTTCTCCGACGCGACCATCGAAGAGGCCGTGGCCGCGGCGCTCGAGGCCGCGCGCGCGAGCCGAACGGCTCGCAGGCACCCGTTCGCGCCGAGCATGCCCACGTCTCGAGCGCGCTTCCGGACGCCGGTCGAGGTCGAGCCCTGGGCCGTTCCGGTCGACGAGCAGATCGCGCTCCTCGTCGACGCTAACGCGCGAGCCCTCCGGCACAGCAAGGTCATCCTCGCCCGCTCGTTCGTGGGGTGGTACCGGTTCGAGCGCCTCTACGCCAGCTCTGCGGGCGCTCGAATCGAGCAGGACCTCGTCGAGACCGGCGCGGGACTGTCGGTCACCGCCGCCGCAGACGGAATCGTCGAGGTGCGCTCCTATCCGACGACCATGTTCACCTGGCGAGCGGCCGGCTACGAGCTGGTGCGCGAGCTCGACCTGCCCGGCAACGTCGAGCGAACCTGTGCCGAGGCCGTCCGGCTCCTCGAGGCGCCGCTCTGCCCGAGCGGCAGCTCCACCGTCCTTCTCGGACCGTACATGATGATGCTCCAGATCCACGAGTCGATCGGTCACCCTCTCGAGCTCGACCGGGTGCTGGGCGACGAGAAGGGCTTTGCCGGGGCAAGCTTCGCGACTCCGGATCTGCTCGGGCGGCGCTACGGATCCGACCTCATGAACGTCGTGGTCGACCCGACGATGGGCGATGCTCTGGGCTCGTACGGGTTCGACGACGAGGGAACGCCCGCGGCGCGCCGGCCGGTCATCCGGGACGGGATCCTGGTCGACTACCTCTCATCGCGCGAGAGCGCGGCGCGGCTCGGGCGCTCGAGCACGGCCAGCATGCGGACGGTGGGTTGGAAGCACAAGCCCATCGTCAGGATGTCGAACCTGTCGCTGCTGCCCGGCGATTCTTCCCTCGACGACCTCGTCGCGACCACCGGCGAGGGCCTGCTCATCGAGCACGCGACGGCCGGCAGCATCGACGACAACCGTCTCGACTTCCAGTTCGCCGCGGAGGTGGGCTACCGAATCCGCGACGGACGCTTGACGGGCGAGCTGGTGAGGCGCCCGAGCTACGCGGGACGGACCCCGGAGTTCTGGTCGAGCCTGGACGGCCTCGGCGACGCCTCGACGTGGCGCTGTGGAGGGACGCCGAGCTGCGGCAAGGGTCAGCCGCTCCAGATCGCGCACGTCTCTCACGGCTCGCCCGTGGCACGCTTCAGGGGCGTCCGGATCGGGGTCCACCCGTGATCGGAGCCGGCCAGGCCTGGCAGGTCGTCGACCGGCTGCTGGCGCGCGCCGCGAGGACCGGCGTCGACCTGCAGGTCACGCTCGTCGGTGAGGACGGCAACCTGACGCGCTTCGCCGGTAGCGAGATCCACCAGAACATCTCGCAGCGCGACCTGTACGTGATCCTGCGGGCTGCGCGCGGCGGCGCCGTCGCGCAGGTCTCGGTCCACGGCACCGATCCGGCCGTTCACGATCGCGCCCTCGATCGGGCCGTCGCGCTCCTCGCGAAGGCAAGGCCGATCCCGGGATTCGACGCGCTGCCGACCGGCTCGGCGCCCGAGGAGCACTCGTTCGTTGCGCCGGGCGCGGGGAGAGTCACGCTCGCCCACAAGGCCGCCGTCGTCAAGAACGCCCACCGGATCGCCGCCGAGGCGGGGGCCCTGGCATACGGGGTGTTCGTGACCGGCCGCACGACGATCGCGATCGGCTCGACCCGCGGCGTCCGCTCGTCGCTCGAAGCGACCGACGCGACGTTCGAGACCGTCTGCGCGCAGGCAGAAGCGTCGGGGTACGCGAGCACGTCGGGGCTCGACCCGCTCCGCCTCGACGTCGAAGGGGCTGCCCGCGAGGCCGCGGAGAAGGTCGCGCGCCGCGGTCCGCTCGACTGCCTTCCAGCGGGCGAGTACGAGGTCGTGCTCGAGCCGCACGCCGTGGCCGAGATCCTCGGGCAGTTCGCCTACTACGGCGCCTCCGGGCGGGTCCACAACGACAGGATGTCGTTCCTTCTCGGGCGGGAGGGGCAGCGCGTCTTCTCGGAGCGGGTCACCATTCGCGACGACGGAGCGGACGCGTCGCGGTCGCTCCCGCTGCCGTTCGACCTCGAGGGGCTGCCGAGGAAAGCGGCGACGTTCGTGGATCGAGGCGTCTTCCTGGGCGCGGCGCACGATCGGGCCTCGGTCCTGAGGACGAGCGCGCCGCCGTGCGCGCTGTCTCGATCGACGGCCGGCATCCTAGGGTTCTTCGGGTCCCCTCCGATGCCGCTTCACCTCTCCCTCGAGCCCGGGGCCTGTTCCGCGGCCGAGCTCGTGCGCGGAATCGAGCGCGGCGTGTACGTGACCAGGCTCTGGTATGTGCGCATGCAGGATCGCATCGAGGGCGTCTCGACGGGCCTGACGCGCGACGGGACCTTCGCGATCGAGAACGGCGAGATCGGCCGGCCGCTGCGCAGCGCGAGGTTCACCCAGGGTCTCTCCGAGTTGCTGACTCGCGTGACGGCCGTCTCGAGCGACGGGCTCCTGCACGTCCCGACGACCTGGTTCGAGCCGCGCGTGCGCATCGGGTCGTGGGCTCCCGCGCTCCGGATCGCGGGGATGCGCTTCACGAGCTGAGAGGCCACAGGCGTGCGGCGCCGCGGACGCCGCTCGAGTCGCCGTGCTCCGCACGTACGAGACGCGTGTCGACGGCGTCCGAGAAGACCCAGCGCCCCCAGCGCGACGGGACCTCGCGGATCAGGGCGTCCACGTTCGACATGCCGCCGCCGAGGACCACGACGTCGGGGTCGACGACGTCGATCACGGTCGCGAGCGCGCGGGCGAGGCGGTCCACGTAGCGGTCGAGCGCGGCGGTTGCCGCTGGGTCGGAGGCCGAGGCGAGGGCGGCGACCTCGTGGGCCGTCTTGCCTCCGCCGTGATCGCGCGCGAGGGCGGGCCCGGACAGGAACGTCTCGATGCAGCCGTGCTTGCCGCAGTAGCACGGCGGCCCGGGCCGCTCCTCGTCCGCCGGCCAGGGTAGCGGGTTGTGGCCCCATTCGCCCGCGATCGAGCTGGCACCCTCGATCTCGCGGCCTCGCACCACCAGGCCTCCTCCGACGCCGGTGCCGAGGATCACTCCGAAGACCACGTCCGCGCCTCGCGCCGCGCCGTCGGTCGCTTCCGAGAGCGCGAAGCAGTTCGCGTCGTTCGCGATGCGCACCGGGCGACCAAGTGCGACCTCGAGGTCCCGGTCCAGGGGCTTGCCGTTCAACCAGACCGAGTTCGCGTTCTTGACCAGCCCCGACCTTCGCGAGATGGCGCCCGGGATCCCCATCCCCACCGTGCCGCTCGCGCCGAGCCGCGATTCGAGGGCCTCCACGAGGCCCACTATCGCCCGCACCGTCAGTGCGTAGTCGTCTCGCGGCGTGGGAACGCGCACGGGCGGCTCGAGCACGCGGTCGCTCTCGCCGAGGGCGATCACCTCGATCTTCGTGCCGCCGAGGTCGACGCCGATCCGCATGCGCGAATCGTACGGGAGGCGGACCGCTTTACAAGGGAGCTACTTGCGGCGGAGGAAGAAGGCGGCGAGACCGAGGCCGACGAGGAGGAGGAGAGGCAGGGTCCGCCGGGCGCCGTCCGCCGGGGCCACGTGGCACCCGAGGCCGCCACCCGTCGCCGAGTGCGGCCGGCCGAAGCGACCGGCGATCGCATCGTCGATGGCCGCGGTGTTGTCGAGCAGGATCTCGCCGGTGCCGGCCTCACCCAGACGCCGTGCGCGCTCAGCCGAGGGCATGTAGTCCGGAGCGCTGCTCGTGACGTCGTTGATCCCGTCGCCGTTGTCGTCGACCCAGGCGTAGTTGCCGGGATACCCGGGATCGCCGGGGGAGTAGACGATGACTCGGCCGTCGGGGAGCGTCAGTCGGACCGGCGCGTCCTCGTAGTCGCGGCCGTTGCCGCACAGGCGTACCGCCTCTGCGGTGTGAACGTTCGAGACGTCCGGCACGTCGGGGTTGAACCGGAAGATCGGATCGTCGGTCATCTCGTCGGCTGAGATCGTCGTGAACAGGCGCGTCAGGTACCTCTGCCGTCCGACCATCTCCTCGACCGACCTCAAGGGCTCGATCAACCGCTCCTCGAGCGCGTCGACGAAGGCCTCGGGGTCGAAGACGAAGCCGTCCAGGTAGTCGGCCCAGCAGGAGACGCAGCCATAGAACTCCTGCTCCGTGATGCCCATCTCCACGAGCTCCGCGGGCATCGGTATGAACTGCCTGAGCAGCTCCTGCATCGTCGAGTCCCGCGGGAATCCCTGGTTCAGGAGCGCCTGGATGAACTGGTCGGGATCCCGGAGGGCACGAAGAGCATCCGTGTCGTACTGGCCCTCGCGGAAGAACGAGCCTTCGAGCCCGGACGCGTCGCCGGCGAACTCCGTCACGAACGCGTGGCTCCAGGCCTCGTCGACGGCCTTCGTGACGACGGCCGTGTAGTTCTGCCCGTAGCCGAACCAGTCGATCGCGGCGTCGTTGACCTCGACGTCGAGGAAGTTCGTCGAGATCGCCCGATGAGGCGCGAGGACGAACGCCCAGATCGGCATGTCCGGCGTGGCGGCGATCGACGTCAACCTGAGCGGGATGCAGGGCCCCGTCTCGGGGAAGCGCAGGACGATCGGCGTGATCGATCCGACCGTCGCGTTCTTCTGGAGCTTCAGCGCCACGAAGACGTCGCCGGCGGCCACGTAGGCCTCTATCTGCGGGCGCGCCTCGTCGGGGATCCGGTAGTCGTTCTCGGCGAGCCACTCGATCAGGGCGCCCGAGTCGTCCGACGAGATGGTCGCCGTCTCGTAGGCGCCCACGCTGGCGCGATCGAGAACGACGACCTGCGGGTCCTCGTCGGCGTCGCCGTCGGCCGCCGCGTCGAAATCCGACGCGCCTTCGGCCCGCGGCGCGCCCCAGTACTCGTCGCCGTAGCCGCACTCGCCGATGTCGTCCTGCCAGCTCACGTAGTACTGGGGGTCGGTCAGCCCGTGCAGGGCGCCGAAGATCGAGTTCGACCCCACGGAGATCTCGGGCTGGGCCACGACCGGGACGACCCACGCGAAGTCCTCGGCGTCGCCCTCGTAGAGGATCTGGATGTGAGCGACGACGGTTCCGTCGTCCTCGATGCTGAAGAGGAGGTTCTCGCCCGCCTGGTTCACGGGCGTCTGGCTGCAAAAGAAGCCCCCGCAGGCCTCCGTCGGCGGGGACTGGACCACGACCCCGAGCGCGACAACCACTGCAAGGCCCACCTTCGACTGTGTCATCTGGCTCCCATCCTTTCCTCGGGATCCCGAAACAGCAAAGGGCCGGCCACCGCGGAGCCGCGAAATACCATGTGTTTTCGCTGTGCCGCCTGTGCCTGTGTGGGCAACCGCGCGGCCGCCCCCGGCACAGAGAGGCAGCGGCGCTCAGGAAGGGGTCTTCGACGTGTCGGTGACGATGGCCATGACCTCCTCCTCCGAGAGCAGGTGGTCGGAGCGCTTGGCGAAGGCGAGGATGCGGTCCACGAGATCCTTGTCCGGCTCGATGCGGCGCTTTCGCAGCCAGTAGGTCACGTTCGAGGCGCCCGACATATGCCCGATCTCGATCTCCTGATTCCGGCCGAACATGCCGGCGGGCACTCCCGAGTACACGCGATCGGCGAGGTATGCGTCGCCCTTGGCCTCGGCCTTGATGATCGCGGCGGCGTGGACCCCCGTCGCCGTCCGGAATGCGTCGGCGCCCGCGAGCGGGTAGTTCACGGGAATCTCGAAGCGCGTCGCACGCGAGACGGTCTGGCAGTACAGGAGGAGCTTGGACAGGTCGCGGCCCGCGAGCTCGCCGAGGAGCTTCATGTTCAGGAGGAGCAGCTCCATCGGGGCGTTGCCGACGCGCTCGCCGACGCCCAGGCCGCAGCCGTGGATGCGATCTGCGCCGAACTCGATCGCCCAGAGCGAGTTCTCGAGGGCCAGCCCTCGGTCGTTGTGGCCGTGCCAGTCGATCCCGACCCGGCGGCCGGTGCCCTCGATCAGATTGCGCGTGAACCGGATCAAGTTCCGCACGCCGTCGGGCGTCGCGTGCCCGACGGTGTCGCAGAGACAGAGACGTTGCGCGCCGTGATCGATGGCGGCACGGAACAGCCGATCGAGCGTCTCCGGCCGGGAGCGAGTCGTGTCCTCCGTGACGTACGTGCAGGGCAGATCGTGCCTGACGGCGAAGTCGATCGCCTCGGTGGACATCTTGACGATTCGATCGATGTCCCAGTCCTCGGCGTACTGGCGGATGGGGGAAGAGCCGATGAAGGCCATGACCTCGATCGGAGCGCCCGTCTTCTGCGAGATCTCGACGACCGGCGCGATGTCGCTGACCACGGTCCTGCAGGCGCAGGCCGGCTTGATCGCGAGGCGACCATCGACGATCTCCTTCGCCAGGACGTGCACGTCCTCGGTCGCGCGCCGCCCGGCTCCCGGCAACCCGATGTCCACGTGGTCGATTCCGAGCTCGTTCATGAGCTGCACGAGCCGGACCTTGTCGGAGATCGTCGGGTCGACGACGGACGGGCTCTGTATGCCGTCGCGCAACGTCTCGTCGAAGAACTCGACGCCTCGTCGCGAGATCGGGCCCGAACGTTCGGCGGCATTCCAGTCGTAGATGAGATCGGCCGAGCGCGGCTCCGACATGGCATGGTCTCCTTCGCGGTCAGACGACGAGCTCGGCCAGCGAGCCCGTGATGACTTGCTCGTTTCTCTCCTTGACGGTGCAGCGCAAGACGACCTTGCCGGGCTCGATCGTCCAGCCCTCGGTGACCAGCGTCTCGCCCGGGAAGACCGGCTTGCGGAACTGCGCCGAGAGCGAACGCAGCTTGTTGCCGTCGCCTCCGCAGAGCGACTTGACCACGGCGCGGCCGACGTGCCCGTAAGTGCACAGGCCGTGGAGGATCGGTCTGCCGAATCCCGCCATCCTCCCGATCGCCGGGTCGGCGTGCAGCGGGTTTATGTCGCCGCTCAGCCGGTACAGGAGCGCCTGCGTCTCGGCGGTCGTCTCCTCGTGACGGAAGTCGGGCTCGCGCTGCGGCGGCGATGCCTTTGTCGTCTCGGGTGGCCGTTCGCCCCCGAAGCCGCCTTCGCCGCGGTAGATGATCGAGAAGTCCGTCTCGAAGAGCAGCTCGCCGCGATCGTCGGTGGTCCGCGTCGTCACGATCGCCTGGGCCATCTTGACGAGGTCGTAGATCCCCGCGACCGTGGCGACGGTGCGCAGCTTTCCTGCGGGCGGGATCGGCCTTGCGAGCCGGATCGTTTGCCCGCCGTGGACGAGGGTGACGAGGTTTCCGCCGATGTCGGCCATTGCCAGGATGTTCGCCTGGAAGGCCGGAATCACCGCGAAGGTGGGGAAGACCTTGGGGCCGCGCCCTTCGTACAGGTAGTCGAGCTCGTCCGCCCTTGCCCCGATGCCGAGGGCATAAAGCACCGTGTCCCTCCACCCGTACTCGAACGTGAGCGGCTCCGTGCTCCGGCCGACGACCTTGGGGTTGATGGGCATCTCGCTCCTCGGGAGAGGGAAGGCGCAAAAGTCTAGGCGGGTCGCTCCGGGCCGTCAACGAACCCCCGCCGCTCGCGGCCTTGGGCTGCCCACATCGACGCACATCACGGCCAGCGGGTGGCACGGTGCGGCACGCCGTGTGGGGCGGGGCGCCGCCAGCGCTTGCCGACTCCTCAGGGGATTCCGTTCGGGCACGATCCGTGCTGCAATCACCTGAGGCGCATCGCCGTCGCGTCGAGCCTTGTTCGGAGGCGAGTCATGAGTCTGGGTCGTATCGCGAGCACGTCACTCGTCGTCGCGTCGTTCCTCTCCACTCCCGCCGTCCGAGCGGACGAGGGACCTCGAGGTAGACACTCGGCCGCCGAGCTCGGCCTCGTGCCGGTCGGCGGCTACGTGCGCATCCAGCTTCCCGAGCGGCCTCGACCGATGCTCGCCGAGGCGACGCCGACGGTCCTGTTCCTGAACCGCGACGGCGGAGCATACACGGGGGCTTGGACCGACGACTCGGTGACGAACCAGTCGAGCATCTTGAGCTGGGACGTCGAGATGCCCGAGTACCCCTATGGCGACGCCTCCTGGAACCAGGTCCTCGAGTGCATGCGCGACCTGTACGCGGACTTCAACGTCGAGGTCACCGACGAGGATCCGGGAGACACGCCGCACGTCGAGGTCGTGGTCTCGGGCCACCCATCGGACATCGGGATGCAAGAGGGCGTCGGGGGCATCGCTCCCATGGCGTGCCAGCCCGTTCCCAACGCGATCGCGTACGCCTTCCCCGAGACGTACGGGGATTATCCGCAGGGCATCTGCGAGGCGGCGGGACAGGAGAGCGCGCACGCGTTCGGCCTCGACCACGAGTTCCTGTGCGAAGACGTGATGACCTACCTGTTCGATTGCCAGGTACCGAAGAGCTTCATCGACGCCGACGCCCCTTGCGGGGAATTCAGCGAGCGGGCTTGCTCCTGCGGCGGCGACACTCAGAACTCCTACCAGTTCCTCCTGTCGGTTCTCGGTCCCGCCGAGAACAACGAGCCTCCTTCCGTGGTCATCACCGGCCCCGAGGACGGCGACGAGGTGTCCGCCGGGTTCACGGTCTCGGCGACCGCTTCGGACGACGGCGCCATCGACCATCTCGAGCTGTGGATCGACTCTCAGCCCGTCGTGACGCGCCAGAGCGAGCCGTGGGAGTTCTCGGCTCCCGACGACATCGCCGAGGGCGACCACGAGGTCGAGGTCCTCGCGTTCGACGACCGGGGCGCCTCGGCCTCCGCGCTCGTGATCGTGGAGGTCACCGCCGACGGCGGGCGCGACGGAGGCGACAGGCGCTCGCGCGGCGGTTGCTCGGCGGGTGGTGGGAACGCCGGCGGGCTCGACGCCGTCGCGGCCGTGCTGGCGCTCTTGTTCGTGTGCGGCTCACGGCGAGCGAGGCGGGCTCGAGACGTCGAGTAGTCGAGTGCCCACGCTCCGGGGCGCGTAGCCGCTCCGTGCGCGGAACGCGAGACGAAATGCGCGGTATGGTCTGGAAGCGCTGTGATCTCGGGTAGATGCAGACCGGGTGCGTGTCCCCTACTCCGTGAGCTCCACGTCCTCTTCCCAGCGCGGCTCGACCTTGAAGTGCTCGTTGCCGAAGCGGAGCGGGCCGGTGACCGAGATGAGGTCGTCGACCGCCGGTGAGACCAGGTACATCCGGTCGTCGATGCGGAGGGCTCCGTCGATCACGAACTCGTTGGTGGGCTCGGTGTCGCCCGCGCCGGGCGCGGGCTCGAGGCTCGTCACCTCGCCGTTGGTCGTGACTAGGACCGACTCGAGGGCCTCGGCGCTGTCGCCCGCGGAGCCGTCCTCGTCGCCGATGTCCTCCGGCGCCACGGCCACCGGAGTCGCATCGGGGTTGCCGCTCGACACGACGATGGGCTCGTGCACCCACGAGAGCTCCGAGTAGTCGTAGAACTCCGCGTACTCGCCGACGACGTCGATGATGTCGCCCACGGCGGGGATCGTGATTCCGCTCGGGTTCGTGTTGGGGACGTAGGCGAAGATCCCGCTGAAGTCCGGCGACTCCGCGTCGGCGTCCTGCATGTACCAGCTCGTGCCCTCGACGGCCGTCACGAGCATGTTCTGCAGGCGGACCACCGTGAACGGCTCCACCTCGCCCTGCCTGACGTCCTGGACGGTCGCGTCCTGGGTGCAGACCGTGATCGCCGCGTTGCGCGTGCAGCAGAAGTCGGTGCAGTCGGTGTACTCGTTGCCGTTGTTGTCCTGGCTGTCGCTGCAGGCCGCGTCCGTGTCCTCGCCGTCGCAGGGGATGTCGGCGTCGCCGTCGCCGTCGGTGTCGCTGTCGGCGTCGGTGTCGCTGTCGCTGTCGGTGTCGCTGTCGGCGTCGGAATCGGCGTCGGCGTCGGAATCGGCGTCGGCATCCGAGTCCGCGTCTCCATCGGCGTCGTCGTCGTCGCCGCCCCCACCGGTGCTGCGGCAGCCAGCGAGCCCGAGCGTGGCGACAAGAGAAGCGATTGCCAGAAGAAGGGAGCGGTCCAGAAGCTTCATTTTCGTCTCCTTGTGTGGACGGGACCTACGACGATTCCGCCCCGGGGATCAATAGCCTACGCGGACAATCGCTCGACCTCCAGCGCGATGGCGTCGCCCGTCGCGCGGGTGCCCAGCGAGCCGCCGACGTCCTTGGTCGCACGGCCGCTCTGGAGCGCCGCCCGGACCGCCTCCTCTATCACCTTCGCTTCCTTTGCGAACCCGACTTGCTCGAGGAGCATCTGGGCCGTCAGGATCGCGCCGATCGGATTCGCGGTGTCCTTGCCCGCGTACTTGGGGGCGCTGCCGTGGACGGGCTCGAACATCGAGACCCGACCCGGGTGGATGTTCCCCGACGCGGCCATACCCAGCCCGCCCTGGAGCGCTGCGCCGAGGTCCGTGATGATGTCGCCGAACAGGTTGCAGGTGACGATGACGTGGAACTGCCCCGGGTTCTTGATGAGCTGCATGGCGAGCGCGTCGATGTACAGGTGGCGCGGCTCGATCGACGGGTACTCGCGGGAGACCTCGATGAACGTGCGCTGCCACAGGTCGTGGGCGAAGCGAAGGGCGTTGGACTTGTCGCTCATGGTCAGGCTCGGCCGGCCGTGGTCACGGGCGTACTCGAACGCGGCGCGGATGATCCGCTCCACCCCCTTGCGGGTGTTCACGTCCTCGTTGATCGCGATCTCGTCCGGCGTGCCCTTCTTGAAGATGCCTCCCATGTGGACGTAGTGGCCCTCCGTGTTCTCGCGGAAGACCACGAGGTCGAGGTCCGCGGGCCCGCGTCCCTTGAGCGGCGAGAGACGTTCGTCGAGGAGCTTGACGGGCCTGAAGTTGATGAACAGGTCCAGGCCGAAGCGCAGCCCGAAGAGGATGTCGCGTGCGTTCGACATGTCGGGGATCCGCGGGTCGCCCAGAGCGCCGAGGAACACGGCGTCGTAGTGCTGCCTGATGTCGTCGAGGACGGAGTCCGGGAACGAGACACCGGTGTCCAGGTAGTGCTGCGCTCCGTGCGGGAAGAGCACGAGCTCGAGCGGTATGCGGCGCGCCGCCGCGAGGGCCTTCATGACCTTCACGGCCTCGGCCGTGACGTCGATTCCGATGCCGTCCCCAGGAATCACAGCGATGCGAGCCATGTCACCGTCCCTTCGAGCCTCGATACGAGAGAGCCGTGCGCTCGATCACCTCGAGGTCCCGGGCGACCTCGAGCTTCAGCGCGGCCAGGCGGTCGGCGAAACCGACCAGGCCGTACCGGCCATCCGCCCCCTTCGTGAAGCGATAGGTTCCTCCCCTGATCGTGTGGACGACGCCGCCGTCCGCCGTCCGCTCGATCCTCGCTGCCGCGCCGATCTTGGCCCTCAGGGGCTCCATGCAGTCGTCGCGGGCGCAGAGGATCGCGAACAGCTCGCCGGGCGTCCGCGCCTCGGCGCCGACGGTCCATCGGCCCGTGGCCCTCTCCCTCTCCTCGGGGGGATAGGCGCCGTTCACGAGGCGCCGGGCACGCTTCTGGCTGCGATGGATGCTCATCAAGGACCAGCGCGCCTCGAGGTCCAGGTCCCAGTACAACCTCTTTGCATCCGCCGCATCGATTGCGCTCGCGACCCGTTCGAAGGCCCCTGGCAGGGTCAGGGCGGTCGGCGTCGGGTCCGAGCACGAGGCAGCGATCCCTAGGGCCGCGACGAGGGCCAGCCTCCCAGCCATGAGCGAGGGAACACTAGGCCGGGGGGTGAGGGGAAGTCAACGCGGCTGTCCCGCTGCCAAGGCCCGTGATATACACAAAAAAAGGGGGGCACCAATCGGTGCCGGAGTTGTCAGAACGATTCGTCGGGTGCTGGATTGGAGCTGAACCTGGAGCTGGGATTGCCGGACAGAACGCCATCGACACTCGCGGATGTCGTGCCTCCCATGGGCCGCATGCGCGACGACGAGCTGGACGCCGACCTCCTCGCCCTGCCCACGCCGTCGCGCACCCGAGGCCTGACCGGAGTCGCGCTCACCGTCACCGTGATGATCCTGAGCCTGGGGTTGATGGTCCTGTACCGGGGCGACCTGAGGTACTTCTTCTTCGCCGACAGGTCGCCGAGGGACCTCGGTGCCGCCGACCAGGTGAGCGTCGGGACTCTCGCAGAGGACGAGTACGTGACCCTTCGTGCGATGCCGATGGCCGCGCGTGCGGTCCGCTTCCGGCGCCTGGGAAGCTCGGGAGTCTTCCGCGTCTATCCCGTGGCTGGTCAGTCCAGGATCCTCGTCGAGAGGTTCATCGAGGACGGGACCCCGGCAGGTCGAGCCAAGCCCCACGGCATCTACACGGGCCGGATGGTCCGCATGTCTCGCGCCGGATCGGCGTACAAGAGCGTACGCGCCTATCTCGAGCAGCAGGCGGGGACGCCCGTTCCAGCCGATGCTTGGGTCCTCATCGACGGCGAGGCCCCCGGAGATCGGTACTGGACCGTCGCGATGTACGCGATGCTCCTCTTCTTCTTCGGCTTCAACGCGGTGATCCTGGTGCGCAACACGCGGAAGATCGCGGATCCCGACGCCGGCGAGCCGAGCTCGCTGGGGACGCCGGGCTGACAGGGAGCGGGGCCCGCGCCAGAGCGCGGCCCGCGACCTCGACGCGCCTACTCGCCGGTCTCGCCGCCGCCGGCTTCGCCGCCGCCGGCCTCGCCGCCGCCAGCCTCGCCGCCGCCGGCCTCGCCGCCGCCAGCTTCGCCGCCGCCAGCTTCGCCGCCCATCGCGCCGCTGCACCCGCCTGCGCCGCTGCAGCCGCTCTCGCCGCCCTGCGTGGCTTCTCCTCCGCCTCCCTCGGCTGCCCCTTCGTCGGACCCGCCGCAGGCCACGCCCGCGACCGCCAGCGAGCCGCTCAGCACCAGCGCTTCCAGAATCGAGCCCAGGTTCTTCATGCGCACCATCCTCTCCGGAACGTGGCGGGACGATAGCGGCAGGAGCGGTCCGAAGTCCAGCGGCGTCTACCGGCCATGATATCGTCCGAGTGATCGCCGTGGAGACCGTCGGTCGCTACCAGTTCCTCCGCAAGCTCGGGTCGGGCGGGATGGCGGAGGTGTTCCTCGCCAAGCGCGCCGGCGCCCAGGGGATCGACAAGCTCCTCGTGGTCAAGCGGGTCCTTCCCGCGTTCGCTCGCAACGACCGCTTCATCGCCATGTTCGTGGACGAGGCCAAGGTGGCGATGCGCCTCAATCACCCGAACATCGTCCAGGTGTACGCCTTCGAGGAGGCGGGAGACGATCGCCTGCTCGCGATGGAGTTCGTGGACGGGACCGACCTCGCGAAGCTGAGCTCCGCGCTCGGCAAGGCCCGGCGCCGCATCGCCTTCCCCCTGGCCGCGTACATCGCGCAGGAGTCTGCGAAGGGGCTCGACTACGCCCACAGCCGCAAGGACGAGCGTGGCGAGGCGATGGAGATCGTCCACCGCGACGTATCCCCGCAGAACCTCCTCATCTCCTACGACGGCGGCGTGAAGGTGACGGACTTCGGGATCGCCAAGGCGCGCCTCGTCACCGACGAGGAGGGCGTGATCAAGGGCAAGTTCGCGTACATGTCGCCGGAGCAGGCCTCGGGCTTCGCCGTCGACCGGCGTAGCGACGTCTGGTCGCTGGGGGTCGTCCTCTACGAGATGCTCGTCGGCAAGTCGCTCTTCGGCGCGAAGGCAGGCATGGAGGCGCTGGAGCTCATCCGCAACACGGACATCACGCACATCGAGAAGGCGGCACCCGACGTCCCCGAGGCGCTCGCCGAGATCGTGATGCGGGCACTGGTGCGCGACCGCGAGGGCCGATACCAGAGCGCGCGCGAGATGGCGAACGCGCTCGCGCGCTTCCTGCACGCCCAGCCCGAGATCTGCGACGCCTCGACCCTCGAGGCCTTCCTCGCGCAGGCGCTGCCGAGGTCGCCGGACCCGCGTGCTCCGATCGCCGCACCCGTGCGCCCGCCGCCGAAGGCCGCGGTCGCCGAGGACGTGCAGATCGACACCAACGCCGAGACGCTCATGGGCTCGACGCCCGTGCGCCCGCAGCGGGAGCTGCGCGAGCGGCAGAACGTCGTCGTGGTCGCTGGGGAGCTGCGCGGCTACGATCGGCTCGTCACCGGATCCGGCTCGCCCGTCGCGCACGCGGCCCTCGTCGAGCTGCTCCGGATGCTCGGGGACATCGCCTTCAAGAACGACGCGATGGTCGGCGCGGCCGACGAGGGCGGCTTCATTCTCTTCTTCGGGCTGGACCACTCGTCGGTGCACGATCCGCTCAGGGCGGTGAGGGTCGGCCTCGACGTCCTCGAGGCGCTCGAGGGTTTGAGCCGCGATCTGCCGGAGTCGACGCCGCTGACGCTGGGGGTCGGCGTCAATCGCGGCCAGGCGCTCTGCGTTCGCGAGGCCGACGGCCGGCTCAAGCGCTTCGAGCCGCAGGGCCCCGTGATCCCCGTGGCGGAGAAGCTGTCGCAGCACGCCCGGGAGGGACAGCTCCTCGTCGGCGGCGGCGTCTACCGGCTGGCGCGCCGGGACTTCAACTTCGAGGAGGGCGATCAGATCCCGGTTCCCGACGAGACCGCCGACGGGGCGCCTGTACCCCACCGCAAGAGCGACACGGCGCCGAACGCCGTCCGCGCCTACCACTTCCTCTCGGCGAAGACCCGCGAGGAGCGGATGAGGGAGGCGGCGAGCGAGGGCGGCGGCCTCGTGGGCCGCGAGCTCGAGCTGAGGAGCCTGTCCGAGACGTACCGGGAGGTCGTGACGAGCGGCAAGTCGAGCTACCTCGCGGTCATCGGAGAGATGGGGATCGGCAAGACCTCGCTCCTCGGCGCCTTCCTCGCGAGCCTGGAGCCTCCCGGGGCGAGGGTGCTCCGTGCGGAGTGCACCTTCGCCACGCTCGATGTGCCCTTCGGGTGCGCGATGGACCTCGTCCGGGATGCCTGCGGAATCGCCGCCGAGGACCCGACCGAGGTGATCCGCCAGAAGATCGACTCGGAGGTCCGCGCCCTGTTCGCGGACGCGGCGGTCCGGGAGCGCGAGGACACACTCAGGGCGTTCGGCCTGCTCTTCGACGTGCCGCTCGGGGACGCCCCGTCCGTCGAGGCGCCCGAGGCGGCCGAGCGGTATCGGATCACGACCCTGGCGGTCCGACGGCTCCTCGACAGGCTGGCGCGGAAGGCTCCCGTCCTGCCGATCATCGAGAACGTCCAGTGGGCGGACCGTGCCAGCCTCGAGCTGCTCCGCGAGCTGGCCAAGCGCAGCTACCCGCTGCCGATCCTCGGGATCGTCGTCGCGAGGCCCGACGAGCGGCTCGCGTTCTTCCTCGAGGGCATCGCGCGGATCAGCTTGTCGGAGCTGGAGCGCGAGGACCGCAAGCGCCTGATCCAGGATCGCCTCGGATCGGGCGAGGACACCGCCGAGCTCCGCGGAGCGATCCTCGCCAAGGGCGGCGGCAACCCCTTCTTCATCCACGAGATCATCGAGAGCCTGATCGACCGGGACATCCTCGCGGTCGACCACGACCCGAGCGGCAAGAAGACCCTCCGGCTACGCAAGAAGGGCACGGTCGCGCTGCCGACCACGCTCGAGGGGGTCATCGCGGCCCGCATCGACGAGCTGCCGCCCGAGGAGCGAATGGTGCTGCGCTGGGCCGCGATCGCGGGCTCGGTGTTCCGCGAGAAGCTCATCGCGGACCTGTCGGGCCTCGATGTGAGCCGCGAGCTCGGGCGACTCGTGAAGAGGGGGCTCCTCGATCTGGGCAAGCGCGGCGAGGTCCGGTTCCGCCACGCGGTCGTGCGCGAGGTCGCCTACGGCGGCCTCGATCCCGCCGACCGCGCCCGGATGCACCGCAAGATCGGCGAGCGCCTCATCCTCGAGAAGAGCGCGCGCGGCGCGGGGGCGGCCCGGGTGGCGCGGCACCTCGAGCTCGCCGGCGATACGCTCGCGGCGGCCAAGCACTACCTCGAGGCCGCGGACGCGGCGCGGGCCCTGTACTCCAACCGCGAGGCGCTGCACTTCTACCAGAAGGCCTCGCAGCTCTTGCCGCTGGCGAGCAAGGACCGCTTCCTCGCGCACGAGCGCAGGGAGCAGATCCTGCGCGGGCTCGGCCGCAGGCGCGAGCAGCTCGCCGAGCTCGAGGCGATGCGCAAGATCGCGACCGCGGCGAGCGACGCGTCCCAGATGGCGCTCGCGCTCAACCGGCTCGCGCGGTTCTACGTGGACGTCGGCCGCAGCGAGAACGCGGGCAAGGCCGTGCAGGCCGCCCTCGACGTCGCGCAGCGGTCGGGGGACAAGGGCGCGCAGGTCGAGGCGCTTCGCATCCTCGCCGCGGTGCACCGGGACGTCGGCGAGTACGCGCGAGGGATCGAGAGCTGCGACAAGGCCCTCGAGACGCTCGGGACGGGCGCGGACGCGCTCACCCAGCGCGGGACGGTCCTCATCCAGAAGGGGATCCTTCTCAGGCAGACGGGCAGGCTGCGCGAGAGCCTTCAGACCTACGCCGAGGCGCTCGTGATCTACCGGCGGCTGGGGATCAAGCGGCTGCAGGCGCAGACGCTGTCGAACATGGGCGTCGCGAGCACATCCATGGGCGAGTACGAGGACGCGATCGCGTTGTACCGGCAGTCGCTCGCGCTCGACCGCGAGATCGGCGACCGCTACGCGCTCGGCCACCGGCTCGCGAACATCGGGCAGGCATACGGCGAGATGGGAGAGCGAACGCGCGCTCTGTCCTATCTTCGCAAGGCGGTCTCCGTGCACGAGGCCTTCGGCGACCGCAGCGGCATGGCGGACGCGCTCCTGACGGCATGCGAGGTCCTCGCCGACGCGGGCGACGGGAAGGAGGCGCCCGAGACGTTCGCCCGCGCGCTCGCGCTCGCCGACACGGGCGGCGACACGTACGACCGGGCGCGGGCGCGGGTCGTCGGCGCCGACCTCGAGATGCGGGCGGAGCGCGCCCAGGATGCGCAGCGCCTCGCGGAGGAAGGGATCACGATCGCCCGCGCCGCGGGGTTACGCACGTTCGAGGCGCACGCGCTCGCCGTTCTCGCCGACGCGCAGCGCGCGCAGGGCGACAGGGGCGCGGCACGCGAGAGTGCCGGGGCGGCGGTCGAGATCGCGGCCGCCGCGGGCCGGCTCGAGCGCGCCGAGCGCATCTACTTCGTGCAGTACCGCGTCCTCGACGAGCTCGGCGACACGCTCGGCGCAGCGGTGGCCTTGACGCGCGCCGACGCCGAGGTGCGGGCCAAGCTCGAGCGCTTCCGCAATCCCGCGCTCAGGGCGCTGTACCAGGCGCTGCCGCTGCCACGTCGCATCGGCGAGGCAATACGCAAGCAGAGCGCGAGCCGCGAGGAACCCGCGGTCGACGCCTGAGCCCAGATGGCGCGCAAGGGGAGGGAGGCGAGCGATGAGGTTCGACGTTGAGGGGAAGTGGCTCGCCATCGCGGTGATGGCGTGCGGTCAGAAGGCACCGGAGCAGCCCGAGCCCCGAACGCTGGCCAGCCAGCAGGGCGTCTCGGGAGGGATCTGCGCCGACGCCCACGCGGCGTACTGGATCGTCTACCGCGACACCGACCAGGAGGGGCGGGTGCTGCGCGTCGACGGGCATACGGGGCGCCTCACCGTCCTCGCAGACCGCCAGCCTCGCGCCATGCGCGGCTGCGCCGTCGACGAGACGCACGTCTACTGGATCAACCTCGGCTCGGCCATCATGCGAGTCCCCAAGGACGGCGGCCCGGCAGAGCAGGTGACCGGCCTCGACTCCGATTCGCCCGACAACCTCGTCGTCCGTGCCGGCGTCGTCTACTGGGCTGCGGGAGGCAATGCGATGCGGGCACCCGCCGGCGGCGGAGACGCCATCGTCGCATTCAGGCACGGCCGCGAGGACATCAGGGTGGGCAGCCAGATAGCAGTCGGCTCCACCGGCATCTTCTGGACCGAGCCGATCCGCGGCGAGGTCCTCCGAATCCCGCCGTCCGGCGGCGCCCCGGAGGTCTTTGCATCGAGCGAGACGACGCCCCAATCCGTCGCCGTCGACGATGCGAACGTCTACTGGCTCGCCGGCTCGGCGGTGCGAATCCGCCGCAAGGTCGGCGGTGCTCCGGCCCGAGACCTGTTCAGCTCCGACGCGCCTCTCCTGGCCCTCGCCGAGAGCGGCCGCCACCTCTACGTCGCGACGTCTCAGGGCGTCCATCGCATCGCGAAGGCGGACGGCGCGGCCCAATGCGTCTCGCGCGGCAACCTGGTCGCCATCGGCGGCGGCACCGTCTACTCGTCGCGAGGCTCGACCGCGAGCTCGGTGGAGCTGCTCGCGGCGCCGAGGTAGCGATCTCGTCCGCGGTTGTACGCCTACTTCCGCGACGAGAGGAGGTCGTCGAACGCCTTGTCGACGTCGTCTTCGTGGACGGCGGGCTTGGCGGCGCCGCCGCGCGGCTGGGTGAGCGCGCGGATCTTGCCCTTGACGTCGCGGAAGTCGGAGTCGCGCTTGAGGACCTTCTGGTAGTAGTAGAGGGCCTCGCGGGCGTCGTCGAGGAGCTCGTAGGCGTTGCCGAGCTCGAAGTACAGGCCCAGCTCCTCGCGCTCGGTCTTCTGCTCGACGTACAGGCCCCTCTTGAAGGCGCCGATCGCCTCCGAGTAGGCGCCCTTCTCGAGGTGGCAGAGGCCGATCATCGTGTTGCAGATGCACTCCTTCTGGGAGGCGCGCATCGAGACCTGGAACTCGTGGATGGCGTCGTCGAGCAGGCCCATCTCCTTGTAGGCGATGCCGAGGTCGAAGTGCGTGTCGGAGTCCTCGATGCCGACGTCCGCCTCGATGCCGTGCTTGAACTGCTCGAAGACCTGCTCGACGTCGAGGATCTGGCCGCCCTCGGAGCCCTCCGCGATGGGCCCGGCGCCCAGCTCCTCCGCCAGCTTCGCGGCGAGCTCGAACGACTCGTCGAGCTGCTCGCCCTCGGAGGGCTCGCCGCTCATCTCGCGGAGCTCCGCCAGACGTTCTCGCACGATCGCGTTCGTGGGGTGCGTGCGCTCGAGCTCGTCGAGGATGGTCCGCGCCTCGTCGACCAGACCCTGCGCCAGGAAGAACTCCGCTTCCTCCAGACCCTCCTCGACCTCCATTCCCGAGGGGGGAGGCTCGAGCGACGGCGCGGTTCCGCCGGCCGCGGCGCTCGGAAACGGAATCACCTTGCCGCCAGTGCCCAGGCCCGAGCTCGAGCCCCAGCGGCCGACCGAGCCGTCTCGTCCGAAGGCCTGGCCGCCTCGGTCGGTCTCGTCGCCCAGCTCGACCGTCTGGCGCATCGGCGGACCGGACGGGTCCGTCCCTGGACGCGAAGGCTCGGCCGGGCGGAAGTCGGCGCCGCCCAGCCCGATGTCGGGCTCCTCGAGCTCGAAGGCCTCGGGGATCGCCATCCCGTCATGGCCGATGGTGGCCTCGTCGCCGAAGGAGAACGGCGCCTCCGCCGAGAGTCTCATCGAGCTGTGCCGCTCGTCGAGCTCGGGGTCGGTGATCGAGCCCCGAGCCTCCTCCCCCGGGAAGACCAGCGAAGGAAGCCCGATCGATTCGGGAGTGTGACCCATCTCGGCCAGCATCTGGAGCGCGCGTCCGTCGCGCGGAGTCACCGTGAGGATCTCTCGCAGGTAGTACGCGGCGCCCTGCGGTTGCGTCGGGGCGAACAGGTCGACGAGCCTCCACAGCTCGGCGACGGCGGCCTCCTCGTTTCCCGTCTCGAGATACAGGTCCTTGAGCTTCTCGCGCGCCTCGAAGTGGTTCGGGTCGAGATCGAAGACGCGAGTCAGGTGCTCGATTGCCTTGTCGCGCAGCCCGTACTTGATGAAGACGTCGGTCTCCGTGAGGATCCGCCCGATCTCGTGCTCGACCGCGATGGCGGGCTCCGCGGCCGCGTAGGAGTCGACCTCCTCGACCGGCACCGGCGGGCCGCCGCCCGTGTCCGACAGGTCCTCCTCGATGATCTCGGGCGCGCTCTCGAACGACGGGCTCGAGGCCTCCAGAACGAGCGGCTCGATGGGCTCGAGATCCTCGGGGACGAGGTCCTCGTCGCTGACGGACTCGATCGAGTCACCGGTCTCGAACGGCGCGGGCTCCGGCGCAATCGGGGTCGCGACGCGGCCAATGGGAGGGAACCCGACCCTCTCCCGCTGTGGGCCGGGGATCGGGACCGCCACGCGGCCCGCCGGCATGGCCGGAGGAGACGAGGACGTCGGACGCGGTGGCGCCTTGCGCGCCTCGGAGCCGCCAGGCTGCGCCTCTCGGGCCTTGGGCGCCGCGGTGCGAGCTCCCATCCCGAGCGCCTCGCGGGCGTCGGGATCGTCCGGTGCGAGCTCGAGGACGCGCTTGTAGACCGCCAGGCGCTCGACGGACTTGCCCTGCTCCTGATGGACGCGGGCGATCTCCTTGTAGACCGAGACCGTCTTCGGGATCTGCCCGAGCTCGCGGAACGCGTTCGCCAGCAGCTCGAGGGTGTCCGTGTCGCGCGGGTCGGCCTTGATGCAGAGCTGGATCTTGGCCAGCGCGCGCTTCGTGTCTCGCCGCCCGAGGTAGAGGTTCGCCATTCGACGAGCGACGGTCACCTCTTCCGGCTTGTGGAAGAGGAGGCGCTCGCCGACCTTCAGGTAGTCGTCGTGGCGCTCCTGCTGCTCGAGGAGCTCGCATGCTCTCCGGAAGCCGGCGACCGCGAGATCGTTCTGACCCTCCTTCGAGTAGAGCTCGGCGAGCTTGATCTGGCTCGCGACGTTCTGCGGGTCGAGCTCGGCCGCCTTCTTGAGAGCCTCGATCGCGTCGCGATCCTGGCCCGCCCGCTGGTGGTGGGCCGCCACGAGCTCGAACTGCCCGAGGGCGTCGGCGACCAGCCCGAGCTGCTGGTAGAGCTCCGCCAGCTTGAGGTTGACGACGAATAGCGACGGGTCGAGCTTGAGGATCTGCTTGTAGACCGCGACTGCCTTCAGATAGAAGCCTTGCTGCGAGTAGAACTCCGCGACCTTGATGTAGGTCTGCGTCGCATCCGAGCGCGCGCCCTTCTTCGCGTACAGGTCGCCGATCTTCAGCCAGGTGCGTACGTCCTGGGGCTCCTCCTGCACGACGCGCAGGTACTCCTGGATGGCCTTGTCGAGCTGCCCCTTCTGGATGAACTTCTGGGCGGCCGCGATCGCCTTGTTCTTGTTTATGGCCACTGACGGGACCAATCCCGATCCGGCGGCCTTGACGGCACTTCGCCGTGAAAACCCGGATCCAGGTGGCCCGCAAATCGTAAGCGCGGGGGGCATCCGGCGTCAAGGAGCGGCACCCTTGTCCACACCGCGCGATCTTCGGAAAATCGCGGCCGATCTCAGCTCACGACGGCGACGAGCACCTTCAGGTAGCGGCCCTCGGGGAACGAGACGATGACGGGGTGGTCCGGTCCCGCGCCCCTGAGCTCCACGATCTGCAACAGCTTTCCGGCGGCGGCCGCGGCGCCGGCGGCCGTGCCGAGGAAGGCGGCCTCGGTGACGTGGCTCGAGCAGGAGGCGGCGACCAGGATGCCCCCTTCCGCGACCAGCGCCGCGGCGTTGCCGAGGAGGCTCCCGTACGCCTTGAGTGCCTTGGGCACGGCGCGCTCGGAAGGGGCGAAGCTCGGCGGGTCGGCGACGACCACGTCGAAGGTCCGGCCTTCGCGGCGGTAATCGGCGGCAAGGCGGAGCGAGTCGGCCGCGACGAACGCGTGCTTCTCGGGGTCGACGGCGTTGGCCGCGAAGTTCCGCCGCGCCGCCTCGAGCGCCGGTGCGGCCGCGTCGACGCACGTGACGTGCCGCGCGCCGGCTGCCGCGGCGTGAAGGCCGAAACCGCCGACGTACGAGAAGAGGTCGAGGACGCTCGCGCCGGTACAGAGCCCGGCGACCCGCTGGTGGCTCTCCCGCTGGTCGAGGTAAAGGCCGGTCTTCTGGCCACGCCGCACGTCGACGAGGAAGCGCACCGAACCCTCGTGGACCTCGATGGTGTCGGGCGGCGGCGTTCCACGGACGAGCTCCGGCTCGCGGCCCCGCTCCTCGGGCCTCCGTTCGATGATCCGCAGGCCCGGCAAGGCTCTCTCGAGCGCACCGACGACGAGCCGCCCCAGGGCCCGACGGACCGCTTCGGCGTCGTAGCGGAGGACCAGCGTGTCCGCGTAGCGATCGCAGACCACGCCGGGCAAGAGGTCCGCCTCGCCGTGGACCAGCCTGAGCGCGTCGGTGCCGGCGGGGAGCACGCGCCGCCGCAGGGCCAGCGCGCGAGCGACTCTCCGGTCGACGAGCGCTGCGTCGATCGCCTCGCGATCGTCGGTCGTCAGGACGCGAACCCGGATCGGCGACGAAGGGTCGAGGACGCCGCGCGCGACGAAGCGGCCGGATGCGTCTGCGACGTCGACGATCGCCCCGGATTGCCCGGGACCCTCGGGGACGAAGGCCTCGGCGTAGATCCACGGGTGGCCCCGAGCGATCGCTCGGGACAGATCCTTCCTCAACTTCGGCAAGGCGGCCAGGCTAGCATAGCGGCGTGAGCGAGACTCCGACGCGGCGGCTTCCCAAAGCGGTCTTCGTGCTCGGGCTCACGAGTCTGTTCACCGACGCATCGAGCGAGATGATCTATCCGCTCCTGCCGGCGTACATCGCGACGGTCCTCGGGGCGGGTCCGGCGTTCCTCGGCGCCATCGAGGGAGCAGCCGAGGCCACGGCCAGCCTGCTCAAGCTCGTGTCGGGGATCTGGGCGGATCGGCTGGCTCACCGCAAGCCCCTCGTCGTCCTGGGATATGCCCTCTCGGCCATCGCGAGGCCCCTGGTCGCGATCGCCACCTCGCCGTGGCACGTGCTGGCCGTCCGGATCACGGACCGCGTCGGAAAGGGCCTGCGAACCAGCCCGCGCGACGCGGTCGTCGCCGACGTCACGACCCCCCAGACCCGCGGTCGCGCGTTCGGGTTCCACCGCGCGATGGACCATACGGGCGCCGTGATCGGCCCACTCGTGGCGATCGCGCTCCTTCATGTGCTGGGACCGGGCGAGCGAAGCCTCCGCATCGTGTTCGCGTGCGCGGCCGTGCCCGGTGTGCTGGCGATGCTCGCGCTCGTCTTCGGCCTCGTCGAGCCCAAGCGCGCGGAGCGCGCCGAGCCTCGGCCGCACGAGACCGCGGCGCCGCTCGGACCGCAGTTCCGCAAGTACCTCGCCGTCCTTCTCGTCTTCACGCTCGGAAACTCGTCGGACGCGTTCCTCCTCCTGCGCGCATCGGAGGAAGGCGTGCCCGCGATCCAGCTCCCGCTGATCTGGGTCGCGCTTCACGTCGTGAAGTCGGCGCTCTCGACGTGGTTCGGTGGGCTCTCGGACAGGCTCGGCCGCAAGAGGACCATCGCCGCGGGCTGGACCGTCTACGCGGCGTGCTACGGCCTGTTCGCGGTCGCGGGCGGCCAGCTCGCGATCTGGGGCGTCTTCGGCCTGTACGGCGTCTACTTCGCGCTGACCGAAGGGGCGGAGAAGGCGCTCTGCGCCGAGCTCGTGCCCGCCGAGTCGCGAGGCCGCGCCTTCGGGCTCTTTCACGCGACCGTCGGGCTCGGCGCGCTGCCGGCGAGCATCGTCTTCGGCGCGATCTGGCAGAGGTGGAGCAGCGCGGCGGCCTTCGGGACCGGCGCGGTCCTGGCCCTGGTCGCGGCCGTGCTCCTCGCGACGCTGGTGAGAGGCCAGCGAGCGCAGGTGAACTAGAGTGCTCGGCGGGGACTGCGATTCCCATCAGTGGCTCCGCCGGCCGGCGCACTCCGGGCGATCGATCGGCGAGAACCTGGACGAGACTCTGGCGCGCCCCTTGCAGCGCCTGCCGGCCACCCGCGGAATGCGCAAGGACCCGTCACGGCCGACCGGGATCCCGGTGCCTCTCCTGGCACTCGTGGCCGCGCTTGCGATCCCCTCGCGAGCGGTGGCGCGCGACACCTGGTCCACGCCGCACCCGGGCGTTCGCCAGCTCGAACGGAGCACGTCGGCGCCCCTGCGGGTCTATGCGCTGGAGGTCGACCTGTGCCACGAAGGCGTCTCGGCGCGCGCGACGGCCAGCGACGAGCGGAGGAGGACGGTGTCCTCGTTCGCCGATCTCGTCGGCGCGGACGCCGCCATCAACGGCGACTTCTTCTCCTACGAAAGCTACGGGACGTCCGGCCTCTCGGTGGGGCGCGGCGAGCGCTGGGGCGACACGGCGGATACCAACGGCTCCGGCTTCCTGGCGTTCGGCCGCGGTCGAGCGATGGTCTCCCGGGCAGGCGACGTGGTCGACCCGCCGGCGTCGTGGATGAGGGAGGTCGTCTCCGGCCACCCGACGATCGTCCGCGGCGGGGAGAGAGTGGACAACGGCGGCGACCTCTGCACGGCGAGGCATCCGCGAACGGCGGGCGGGCTGTCGGAGGACGGACGCACGCTGATCCTCGCGGTCGTCGACGGTCGCAGCGACCAGAGCCGCGGAATGACCTGCGGCGAGCTCGGCGACTTGATGGTCGAGCTCGGCGCGTGGGAGGCGACGAACCTCGACGGCGGCGGCTCGAGCACGATGTGGGTCGCGGGAAACGGAGTCTTGAACGACCCGTCCGACGGCTCCCAGCGCACGGTCGCGAACCACCTGGCGATCATCGCCGCGGGGCGGGAGGACCCGGGCTCGTGTGACCGGAGCTGGGAGGAGGCCGCGGTGCACTCCGACTCGTGGGGCTCGCGCACGACATCCGACGTCGACGGGGATGGCGACGCGGACGTCTGCGCCCGTTCGAGCGCGGGGATCGTGTGCGCGCTGTCCCTGGCGGACGGCTCGACGGCGACGATCGCGGGGCCGGCGCTCGGCGACGACACGGGCTGGGCCGACCCGGCCAACTACGCGACGTTGCGGATGGGCGATGTCGACGGCGACGGACGCGCGGACCTCTGCGCGCGCGCCGATGCGGGAGTGCGCTGCTGGCTCTCGGACGGCGCGGGGTTCCCGACGCAGATCGAAGGGCCGGCGTTCTCGGACCAGAACGGATGGGCCCAGCCGAGGTACTACGGCACGCTGCGGCTGGCCGACGTCGACGGAGACGGGAAGGACGATCTCTGCGCCCGGTCCGCCTCGGACTTCCGGTGCCATCCCTCGACCGGCACGGGGTTCGCGGAGCCCATCACGGCGGGCGACCTCTCGGACGGCGCGGGGTGGGGGGATCCATCGCGCTACGGAACGATCCGCATGGGAGACATCGACGGTGACGGCCTCTCCGACCTCTGTGCGCGATCGGCCGGCGGGATGTCCTGCTGGCGATCGAGCGGCGACGGCTTCGGTGCGGCGATCGCGGGCCCGGCCTGGAGCGACGAGTCGGGCTGGAGCGCGATCCAGTACTGGAGCACGATCCGCCTCGCCGACGTCGACGGCGACGGGCGAGCCGACCTGTGCGCCCGCGCCGCCGCGGGCTGGCGTTGCCACCTGTCGAATGGCGAGGGCTTCGGCGAGGCCATCGCCGGGCCGGGCTGGTCCGACGACACCGGCTGGGCCGACTACGAGAACTACTCGACCATCCGCCTCCTGGACATCGACGGCGACGGCGCGCTCGACGTCTGCGCGCGCGCCGAGGCCGGGATCCGGTGCTTCCTGTGGGGTCCCGAGGGATTCGCGACACCCGTGACCGGCCCCGGCCTGTCCAACGAGTCCGGCTGGAACCGGATCCGCTACTACTCGACGATCCGTGGCTCGGACGTGAACGGCGACGGGCTCGAGGACATCTGCGCGCGCGCCGCCGCGGGCCTACGCTGCTGGCTGTCGGACGGCGCCGGGTTCCCGACCGAGGTCGCGGGGCCGGCGTGGTCGGACGCAAACGGCTGGGACGGCTCGCCCACCTTCGAGACCATCCGCGCTGGACGGGCGCCCCCGCCCTGCGCCGACGAGGAGGAGTGCAACGCCATCGACGACGACTGCGACGGCGAGATCGACGAAGGCTGCGACGTGCCCGGCCGGGACGCGGGCGCCGCACCCGACGCCGATCCCGGCTTCGGCTCCGACGGCGGCCGCGAGCCCGCCCCGGGCGGCCTGGCCGGCTGCTCGTGCCGCTCGGGCGGCGGCGCGCTCTTGCCCTCGTGGGCCTGGCTGCCGATCGCGCTCTTCATCGCGGTCCGGCGCCGCTCGGGCGCGTGATCGCGAAGCTCGTCACCCGGTGCAGGGGCAGTCCGCCTCGCCGCAATCGCATCCCCACTCGGGGACGATGCACCAGCCCTCGTAGCAGATCTTGCCGGCCTCGATGTCGTTGCAGTAGCCGTCATCGCTGCAGGGCTCGACCAGGCTGCAGTCTCCTCCACTCGTGCACGCGAACTGCCGGTCGTTGTCGCCGCAGGCCTCACCCTCCGGAGCGGAGCAGGGGAAGTAGCAGATGCCCGGACCCTCGCCCTGGCCGGCCGTGCACTGGCGATCCGTCTCGAGGTCGTCGCAGCCCTCGCCATTCTCGCAGGAATCCCACGCGCAGACCCCGTCATCGCAGGCCATCGGGCCAGGGCAGTCCCTGTCGTCGCGGCAGGGAATGCCGCACCTGTCATCGACGCACCTCTCGGGCGCGGGGCAGTCCGCGTGCGACTCGCAGGTCAGTTTCACGACCGCGAAGATCGAGAGGTGATTCGTCATCGCCCAAAGGCTCTCGTCGTCGCGCTGCGCGTGGGCGATGCAGCTCCAGGTGACGTTGTCCGCGGAGTACGCGACGCGGAGCTCGCGCGGCGCTGTGGGTGAGGCGAGGCCGTCGTAGCCGAGCGCCACGTGGGCGAGCTCGTCGAAGCTTCCCTGGGGGCCGAAGGAGTAGCTCACGCCGACGAGCTCCATCGGCGGTTCCTCTCCCTCGGCGTCGATCGTGAAATCCCTGTCCTCGGCCAGCGCGCCAGCAGGGATGGCGAGCGTGGCGCGGCCATCGGCGGAGGTCAGAGATCCGCCCTCCGATCCGATCGAGGCCTCGGCATGCACGGCATCGTCGTCGTCGTCGCCGCAGCCCGTGCCTGCAAGCACCGCACAGAGGACTCCGATCACTCGAGTCGAGCTCATGTCGCCCGCATCCTACCGCGGACCGCCCTCGCCGAGCCACTCCCTGGCGAGCTCGAGCGTGCGCGCGTTGGCCGGGACGCCGGAGAGGAAGGCCGCCCTCGCCGCGGGATCGCCGATCGCCTCGGCGCGGGCAAGCAGGATCTCTCGCGCCTTCCGGATCGCGCTCCTCGACCCATCGACGTCCCCGGTGCGGGCAAGCGCCTCCGCGTGCGCCACTCTCACGATGGCCTCACCCTCCGGCGCCTTGCCGCGATCTTCGAGGAGGATCATTCCGCGGTGCGCCGCTTCGCTCGCCTCTCCGGTTCGCCCCTGAGCCTGCAGCGCCTGGGCCAGCACGGCCCAGGAGAGCGGCAAGAGGAGCGGCGCGGCGGCAAGGAGCGTCGCGGCGCGCCGCGCCTCCATCTCCGCGCGCGCAGGCTCATCGAGCGCGCACAGCACGCCCGCCAGGTACAACCGGCTCGTGCCTTCGAGCCGACGGTTTCCCAGCCGTTCGAACTCGCCGACTGCCCGCTCCTGGCACTCGAGCGACTCACGCGAACGGCCCAGCCGCATCAGCGCCACTCCCAGGTTCGATCGCGCGCCCGCCGTCGCGATGGGCAGCCCGAGCCGCTCGCCCTCCCGGAGCGCTCGACCGAGGACGGCCTCGGCTTCGGCGTTGTCGCCGAGCTCGAGCCGGGCGAACCCGACATTGACGCGCTGGATGGCGCCGTACCGCAGGTCGCCTCCCTGGTCCGCGCCGGAGACGGCATCGCCGCAGCGCGCGAGGTAGCCGGCGATGTCGCCCTGAAGGCGCCGGTGGAGAGCGTGCGCGAAGTGGACACGTGCCTCCACCGTGGCGAGCGGAGCCGGGCGGAGCGGGCGTTGCGTCTCGATGACCCCGAGGAGGCGATCCGCTTCCTCGGTCCACCCGGAGTGAAGCGCGTGCACGGCAACCCGTGCAGACGCCGAGACGAAGGCCTCGCGATTGGAATCGACCACCGGATGGGACTCGAGCGCCCCTGCGACCCGGCGGACCGTTTCCAGGCGTCCGGCCGAAGCCGCGGCCGATGCGCCTTCGGCCCATGCGGTGCAAGCCTCCGACGTGGTGGGGGGAAGAAGCTCGGCAGCGGCCAGCGCGGCCGACTCGGCGCGGGGGTAGTCGCCGCTCCACCACGCCGCCTGGGCCTCGAGGAGACGGAGCGCTCCGAGCGCGCTTCCCTCGGCGCCGCAGTCACGTGCACGTCCGACGCAGCGCTGCACCAGCGCGAAGTCGTTGCCTCCCAGGGCGTCGTCGGCGGCTCGCCGGTACCAGTCGATCGCGCGGGCGCGCTCGCCGCCACGCTCGAGGTGCTCCGCGAGGACCAGGGCGTCGCGCTCGCCGGCGCGCTCCAGCCAGTCGGCGGCCAGGCGGTGGCCGGTTGCGCGGTCGACCGCCGTCAAGCTCTCGTAGGCCGCGTCGCGCACCAGGGCGTGGCGGAAGCACCACGCTTCCTCGGCTGGAAAACGCGTCTCGGCGCGCTTTACCAGGAACTCTCCCGTGACGAGGGCCGAGAGGGAATTGTCGATCTCGCGGCGGGCCACCTCCGCGCCGAGCAGGGCGTCCACGCCGCCGCGCCACGCAACCTGCCCGAAGATCGAGGCAGCGCGGAGCACCCGGCGTTCGTTCGGAGCCAGCGCGTCCAGCCGGACGTGCAGCATGGCGAGGACGGTGCCCGGCGCCGCGGCGCCAGGCGCGTCGATCTGCGCGCGCACGAGCTCCTCGAGGAAGAAGGGGTTGCCCGCGCCGCGCTCGACGATGACCGAGATCCGTTCGGGAACGGGCTCCTCGCCGAAGAGCGCGCGCACGAGCTTCTCGCTGGCTCGCCGCGTCAGCTCCTCGAGCCTCAGGGTTTGCAGGCGTCGCTCCTCCCAGAGCTTCGGGAAGAGCTCCTGCGCCTCGGGCCGCGCGAGGGCGAGGACCATCAGCGGTCGGTCGGCGAGGTTGCGCAGCGCGGCGTCGACGAACGCGACCGTCGGAAGGTCGCCCCAGTGCAGGTCCTCGAGCACCAGGAGCAGGGGCTGGGTCTTGCACTCGGCGGCGACGAAGTCCTCCCAGGCGCGGCGCATCTGGTCGCCCATGAGGATCGCGTCCTCGCGCGCGGCGCGCAGCCGCGGATCGTCGTCCGAGCCCACCGGCACGTCGACCAGCTCGCCGAGGAACGTGGCCACGCGCTCGAGCTCCTCCTCGCCGACGCATCGCTCGACGCGCGCCCGGAGCCGGCGCCGCGCCACCGCCTGTGGATCGCCGTCGCGAATGCCCAGGGCGCCGCGAAGCGCATGCGCCAGAAGACCGAAGGGCGAACCGGCGCTCATCGGGTCGGCGCGGCCGATCCAGACCCGCGCGGGCCTCCGAGCCACGATCCGCTGCACCAGCTCCTGCCGCAGGCGGGTCTTTCCGGCTCCGGGCGGCGCGGTCACGAGCACGGCGCGGGCGATGGGCTCCTCTGCGCACTCGTCGAAGAGCTCCTCGAGCATCGCGAGCTCGCGGTCGCGCCCGACGAGCGGAACGCGGCGGCCGCGGACGGCACGCTCGCCTTCGTCGGCGTCCTCCTCGGAGACGAGGCGCGACCGGCCTTCCTCGTCATGCACGGTGAAGCGCGCGTCGAGAAGACCCCGCGTGATCTCGTCCAGCCAGATCCCGGGCGAAGCCCCTTGCGCGATGCGGGCCGCGCGATCGATCGCCTCGCCGACCGGAAAGCGACCCGAGACCTCGGCGAGCCCCGTGGCGAGGGCGACGGGCACGTCCGAGCGCACGGCGCCGAGCGCCAGCGCGCAGCGGGCGGCGCGCCGGGCCTGATCGGTGGCCGCGCCCGCACCCGTCAGCGCCACCACGGACGAGCCGTCCGCGAGGCGCTCGAGCCGTCCGCCGTACGGATCGGCCGCGGCGGCCAGCGCGACCGCGGCGTCCTCGTCCTCGGCGCTCGTCATGGTCAGGCCGTGCGGTGAGGCCGCCGGCGCGCCGAGCAGGACGACCGACACGAGCCGCTGCTCGTCGTCGCCGAGGACGATGGACGGCGAGGAGAGGCGGCCGAGCGTGTCGTCGCCCGAAGAGAGTGCGTCGGCGATCTCCGCGGCCAGGGCGGCGCCGTCCGCGGGTCGCGCTGCGGGATCCTTTGCCAGGGTGCGCGAGACGAGCTCGTCGACGTCCCTCGGAATGCCGCCGAGGAGCGAGGACAGCCTCGGCGGGCTCTCGAGCAGGATCTTCGCCAGGATCGCCATCACCTGCTCGCCCTCGAAAGGAGTGCGCCCCGTCGCGCACTCGAAGAGCAGGCACCCCAGCGCCCAGACGTCCGCGCGGGCGTCCAGACGGCGGTCGGCGCGCGCCTGCTCCGGCGCCATGTACCAGGGAGTGCCGAGCGCGACGCCGGTCGCGGTGTCGGAGGAGCCGACGAACCGGACGATTCCGAAGTCCAGCACCTTGACGAGAGCCAGGTCCCCGTTCTGGAGGAAGAGGTTTCTCGGCTTCAGGTCCCTGTGCACGATGCCGCGGGCGTGCGCGAGGCCGACGATCGTCGCGACGCGTCCCACGAGGTCGAGCGACTCGGGCAGCGAGAGCGGGCCCCGGAGCAGGCGGTCCTCGAGGTCCTCGCCGTCGAGCCACTCCATGGCGAGCCACATGCGGCCGTCGTCGGAGATCCCGTGGCCGACGTGCCGGACGATCCCGGGGTGGGCGAGAGCCTGGAGCACCTCGGCCTCGCGGGCGAAGCGGCGCGCCTGCTCGGCGTTCTGCCTCAGGAGGAGCTTGAGCGCGACGGTCTGTCCGGTCTCGCGATCGAACGCGCGCCAGACGGCGCCCGCCCCGCCCTCGCCAGCGAGGTGCTCGATCTCGAAGCGATCGATGAAGCGGTCACCGGGACGCAACGCCCGTGAGTCTAACCTCGTACACGGGCCGTCGTCAGCGGAACAGCGTCAGGATGCCCGAGAGCTGGTGAACGTCGGGCCCGCGTGCCGTCGGTCCGATCTCCGCGCCTCCGAAGAGTCCGAGGAGCGGGAAGTCGCCGAGCGCGCCCTGGATGTAGGCCGTGTCGATTCCGGGCAGCCCGTGCAGACCCTCGCCGCGGCCCGTGCAGTCGAAGTAGAGGCCGAAGGCCGCGCGGGCTCCACCGAGCTCGCCCGCCAGCTCCTTCAACATGGCCGAGAGATCCTGGCGCGCGCCCTCGGGATCACGAACCGCGAAGCGCACCAGGGACCCATCCGGCACGGGCGACCCTAGCGCGATGGCGCCGCTCGCCACGTCGATTCCGACGATGGCGCGCATCACGTGACCGGACCGCCCGACGCACTCGCCCACGGCGACCATCATCCCGCTCGCTGCCCGGAGCACGTCCTGCCCGAGCGCGGGCGGCAGGGCCGAACGGAACGCATCGACCGCCGTCTGGTCTCCGAGCCGGCGCAGGAGGTTTCGTTCGCCCGAGGTGATCCGGAAGGACGGTCCGATGGGCCGCGCCGCGTGTGTGACCCCCACCGAGACCCGGACGCCCTCGATCCGCGCGGCCGCGACCGCTCGCCCGACGACCCGGCCTCCGCCGATCTGCCAGGTCATCGGGCCCGGGCCCACACCCGAGGAGGCGGCGCCGACCACGGTAGCGGTTGCGCCGGCGAGCGGCGAGAGGAGCGCATGCGGCTTGAAGCTCAACGCGTCGGGCAGGACGAGCAGCGCGTCCGCCCCGTCGGCCGCGGCACGGAGCGCCGCTCCGATCTCCGGCGCGCGGGTCGCCGCATCCGCTTCGATGAACGAGCTCGCCCTGATGCCGCTCACCGCCAGGACGGCGATCGCCGACTCGTGCTCGACCTCCTCCGTGCCGGCGATCACACCCGAGGCGCTGCAGCCGACGAGCGCTCGGGCGCGCGTGGCGGCGACGAGTGGGCCGACCAGGGCGTGCTCGTCGTCGAAGTGCTCGGACGTCGCGAAGACGACGACCAGGTCGGCGGCCGGGCCTCCGCACCCTCGCATGGCGGCCGTGGCGGCCTGAGAGGCAGCCGCGCCCGTCGGAAAGCCCCTGCCGAGGCCGATGCCCGCACAAATCATCGCGAGCTTCGATTGTGGACGGGCGGGACGGGGTTAACAAGTTCCCGAGCCCGGCCACTCACGAACCCACGGGCACGTCCAGCGCGGGCTCGGGGACGTGCAAGGAGGGCGCCCTGGCCGGGCGCGATATCTGGAACACGTTCACGAACGGGGACGGGACGGGCGGGACGGACGGGACGGGCGGGACGGGGTTAACAAGTTCACGAACGGGGACGGGGTTGAGCTCACGAACGGGGCTGGCTCACGCGGTGGGCACGGAGGTCGGGGTCACGCGGGCATGGTCGGCGTGAATCACGTTGCCGTCGGCGTCCACCACGCGGACGTCGATGCCGGTGGCCGCGTCGCGACCGACGACGCTGCGCAAGGCCCAGGTCCTCCACGCCCTGGAGGTTCCGACCTCGAGTGACTGGCGGCCGACCACGCGACCGTCGCGCACCCACTCGAGAGCGATGTCCGTCGCCGGGCCCGGGTTCTTGATGACGACCAGGTAGGTCACCCGCTCGCCGACCCTCAGCTCGGAGACACGATCGATGGGCGCGCGCCGTTCGACGCCGTGCGTGAACGTCGCGTCGACGACCTCGAGCGTCGAGGCGCCTGCCGCCGGCGCGGCCGACGGGGGCGGCGCGGTCGTCGCGCTCGCGGTCACTGGCAGCGCTGCGGGGGTCGGCGCCGGGGCGGTCGACGCAGCAGGCGCGGCGGACCGCTCCGCAGCGACCTGGGACGATGGAGTCTCGACCTTCGCCGACGGCACGTCGTGACGGCGATCCTCGCCGCCACGGCTTCCACCGTTCGAGCAACCCGCAAGCAAGATGACCACCGCGATCCCGAGATTCCTCATGGGCGACCTCCGTCTGTCGAACGGATCGACTCGCTGCACCCGCCGTGCCGGCCGCAGAAATCGCGGATCTCCCGCGGAAACGCGCCGTTCTGGCGTGGCTCCGGTGACGCGCAAGTGTGATAGGAAGCCGGTCGTGCAGAGCTTCGACGTGCTCGTGGTCGGGGGAGGGATCGCGGGGTTGGCGACTGCGTGGCACCTCACCCGATCCGGTACCAGCAACGTCTGCCTGATCGAGCGCGAGAAGATCCTCGCATCGCACGCCTCCGGCAGGAACGCGGCGATCTTCCGCCAGCTCGATGGCGGCGTCGGCAGCGTCCAGCTCGCGTTGCGCACCCGCGAGCTCCTCGGCGAGCTGGACGACGGGGATCGGCTGCTCCGGCCGACCGGAGCGCTGTTCGTCGGCGGGCGAGAGATGCTCGAGCCCCTTCTGAATCTCGCGCGGCGCTTCGGCGTTTCCGGCGAGCCCGTGGACTCGCGAGCCGTGCGCTCGCTCGTCCCGGCGCTGGCGGGTGGTCCTGGCGGTGCGGGACTGTTCGTGCCCGGCGACGGAGTCCTCGACGTTCACGGCCTGGCGATGAGCCTCGCGCGGCGCACGCGTGAGGCCGGCGGGACGATTCTGACAGGCACCGCCGTCGGCCGACTCCTGCAGGGCGGTGATCGCGTCCAGGGCGTCCGACTCGACGACGGCGCCGAGCTGGCAGCTCCCGGCGTGGTGCTGGCCGTGGGCGCCTGGGCTGGCGACCTCGGTGCGACCTGCGGGGCTCCCTTGCCCATCGAGCCCTACAGGCGCCACCTGGCGCTCCTGTCGAGGAGCGAGCAAGCCCCGGCCCCCGTGGCGTGGAGCCTCGACCCCGAGGTGTACTTTCGCCCCGAGGCCGGGGGTCTCTTGGCCAGTCCTTGCGACGAGGACCGCTGGCCCCCTGAAGACCCGCCCACCTCGCCCGACGTGCTCGCTCGCCTCGCGGAGCGCCTCTCGCGCGCGGCTCCGGCACTCGCGACGGCGCGGGTGCTCAGGGCGTGGGCCTGCGTCCGCTCCTTCGCGTCCGACCGCACGTGTGTCGCAGGCCCCGATCCCCGCGTTCGCGGCCTCACGTGGATCGCCGGCCTCGGCGGCCGCGGAATGAGCTGCGGTCTCGCCCTCGGCGAGGTCGCGGCCGCCGCGGTCCAGGGGCTCGGGCATCCGCTGGCCGAGGCCTTGCGGACAAGCCGGCTCATTTGAAGACGCTCGGACCGGGTCGCGGGAAACGGCCGGCGCGACGCGGCGCGAGAGCGCGGTCGCTCTTTTGGCTTGCGGCGCACGGCCGGGTGCGCGAGGAAGTAGCACCATGGGCTACGACCCGTTCGGCAGCATGTACCTGTGGACCACCATCATCGCCGTCGTGGGCGTGCTCGTGACGGTGGCGATCGCGATCGGGCTCGCGGTCTTCATTCGCAAGGCGACGATGGGCGGCGGCCAGCTCGTTATCGCGGTGCCGGGGCAGATGGGGCTCCTGCAGCCGCCGACGCCCCAGGGCGGCGCGCAGCAGATCAAGAAGGCTGTCTGCCGCAACTGCGGGGCGTCGAAGCAGCGCCCTTCGAGGACGGCGTACCTGTACTGCGACTACTGCGGAACGCTCGTCGACTGGGACTTCCGCGTGTCGATCACCACCGCGGCGTCGGCGATGCCTGGCCCGGAGTACGAACGGTTGCGAGCGCAGGTCGCGCCGGTGCAAGCACGGGCCAAGGTCGCCCGCGATCGCGAGACCTACCGCCAGACGCTGGCGCAGCTCTTCGACATGCACATGCGCGCCTGCCCCGCGTCCTACTCGCCGCGCCTGGGCGATCCGGCGTATCGCGCCGCGATCCTCGACTACACCGTCGCGACCTACCTCGACGCGGCCTTCGATCCCGAGGCGCAGGCCCGCCAGGCAGCCATGGACGGCGCGGTGCGCGGCCTGCGGTGGTCCGGGGGCTTCGGCACGCCGCGCCGCGTGGAGAGGCAGAGCTTCCAGGCCCTGGTGGCGAGCTTCAAGGCATTCCTCGAGCGGAGCTCGCAGCTCTCCGAGCCTCATCTCGACCGGCACCCCGACCAGCCGACCAGGGCCATCATCGATGGAATCGCGTCGTCGGCGTTCGTGCAGGGGTGGCTCCCCTATCTCGCAGAGCCCGATCAGGAAGCGTTGATCCGCGAGATGGGCCTCGGCGGCGAGTACGTCCCGCTCACGCCCGTCGATACGACCGATCGCCACTGCGGTTCGTGCGGGCAGCCGTCACCCGTCGTGGCACGCGCAGAGCGCGTGGTCTGCGAGTCCTGCGGTCACACCATCGACGTCTCGCGGCCCGAGATCCAGTGCACTAGCTGCGGTGCGCCGCTCTCGATCCCGATCGGCGCGACGCGCCACGCCTGCCCCCACTGCCGCGCCGACCTCCGCATGGACGGAGCGCTTTAGCTCCGTTGCCGAGGACGGCCGAAAGATGGTAGTTCCATGGTCCTGGAACGCATGGAGCTCGCCGAGCTGAAGCAGAAGATCAAGGAAGCCCTGGTCGAGGAGCTCGATCTCGAGGGCATGTCGCCAGCGCAGATCGAGGATGACGCGCCCCTGTTTGGCGAGGGTCTGGGCCTCGACTCGCTCGACGCGCTCCAGCTCGCGATGGCGGTGGAGGAACGCTTCGGGGTCCAGGTGCCGGACGGGGACCAGGGTCGAACCGCCTTCGCGTCGGTGACCGCGCTCGCAGAGTACATCCGCACGAACGAGTAGCCGGAGCTCAGAGGTGCGCATCGCCATCACGGGTCTCGGCGCGATCTCGGCCCTCGGGACGGGGATGGCGGCGCACGAGGCCGCGCTGCGCTCGGGGCGATCGGGGATCGGCGAGCTCGACCTGTTCGACACGACCGACCACAAGACCCATCTGGCCGCGCAGGTCCGGGACCTGAGACCGCAAGATCACCTCGGTGCCCGGGAGCGTCGGCACTGCTCGCGAAGCGACGTCCTCGGCATGATCGCCGCGCGCGAGGCGCTCGCCGACTCGAGCTGGCCAGGTCGGTGGCGGCCGAGGATGGGTCTGTACGTCGGCGCCACGACGGGCGGGATGCTGGAGAGCGAGACGTTCCTCGGACGGATGAGGAACGATTCCACCGTCAGGGTGCCCTTCGGCGCGATGGTCTCGCACCCTCTGTCCGCGACGGCCGATCGGATCGCGCGGCTGCTCGACCTGACCGGACCGCGCGTGACGGTCTGCAGCGCCTGCTCGAGCGGCGCCAACGCCATCGGGCTCGCGATGCGCGCGATCGAGAGCGGAAGCATCGAGGTCGCCATCGCCGGGGGCGCGGACGCGCTGTGCCGGCTGACCTACGCCGGGTTCAACTCGCTCGGCGCCGTGGACCCGCAGCCCTGCCGGCCCTTCGACCGCCGTCGCGCCGGTCTGACGCTCGGCGAGGCCGGCGCGATGCTGGTGCTCGAGCCGCTCGACGTCGCGCAGCAGCGCGGCATCCACGTCTACGCCGTGCTCGCGGGACATGCGTCGTGCAGCGAGGCGCACCACATCACGAACCCGCTCGCGACGGGGCGAGGGGCGGCGCGGGCGATGCGCCTCGCGCTCGAGGACGCCGGCGTCGACGCCGCGGCCATCGACTACGTCAACGCGCACGGCACGGGGACGCGGCTGAACGACGCGATGGAGACGCGGGCGCTCAACGACGTGCTCGGCGAGCGCGCCGCGAAGATCCCGGTCTCCTCGAGCAAGGGGCAGCTCGGCCACACGCTGGGCGCCGCCGGAGCGATCGAGGCGGTCGTCACGGCCCTGGCGCTCCGCGGAGGCTTTGCGCCGCCGACCGCGGGGCTCGAGGAGCCCGACCCCGAGTGCGACCTCGACCACGTGATCGGCGCGGCCCGGCCGCACCCGATCCGCTTCGCCCTCTCGACCTCGTTCGGATTCGGTGGAAACGATGCAGCGCTCGTCCTTGCCGCGCCCGGCGAGGCGCCCGAGCGACGTCCCGCCACCCGCCGCTCCGTGGTGGTGACCGGCGTCTCGGCGCTGGTTCCGGAGCGCCCGGGCGTGCTGGCGTTCGAGCCGCGCGGGCGGCTCGACCCGGCGCGCGCGCGGCGGCTGGACCGCGTGTCCAAGGTGGGCTGTGTCGCCGTGGGTGACGCGCTCGCGCAGGCGTGTCTTTCCAGTCCCGCCGACCGCGAGCGGACCGGCCTGGTCCTGGGCTCCGGGTTCGGCGCCCTCGAGGAGTCGACTGCCTTCCTGGAGCGCCTCTTCTCGATGGGGCCACGGCTCGCGCCGCCGGCGGACTTCCCCAACCTAGTCCTGTCCGCTCAAGCGGCGCACGCCAGCATCTACCACGGCTTGCAGGGGCCCCACTCGACGATCGCGGCTCTGGGCGCATCCGGAGATCTGGCGATCGCCGCCGCCTGGGACGAGGTGGCGAGCGGGCGGCTGGCCTCCTGCGTCGCCGGCGCGATCGAGCTTTCGGCCCCGCTGCTCGGCGCCGCGCTCGGCATGCGGACCACGGTGGGCACGCGCGATCCGCACTCGGAGGGTGCGGGCGCGATCGTCCTCGAGGACGAGACGCGGGCCCGGGCCCGCGGAGCCACCCCACGTGCGAGCCTCCTCGCCTTCTGCGTCAAGGGCGAGCCCGAGCACGGCCGCGGCGATCAGATGAAGCTCTGCGCGAACGCGATGGCCGAGGCGCTCCTGGGAATGGGCGCCGACCTCGAGAGCGTCCGGGCGGTCGTGGCGTCGTGCCGGCGGCCCCTGGTCCAGGCGGCCCTCGACCTCATCTTCCCACCGGGCCATGCCATCTCGCTCCAGGTCCTCTCCGAGGAGCTCGGCTACCACGAGGCGCTCGGGGCGCTCGTGGCGAAGACGGCGATCGAGCGGGTCGGCTCGGCCGGCGGCCTGGTCCTGGCGCTCGGTCTGGCCCCCGGGCTCGCGACATGCCTCGTCTTCGGACCGGTCTGATCGCTCTCTTCCTCGCGGGCTGTCCCCCCGCGGTGCCGCCCCTGGCGCCCTTGCCTCGGGTCGCGGGCGCTCCGGCCTCCGCGGCGCGCCGGCAAGCGCTCCTCGCGACGCTTCGCGCCGAGGAGGGACGCTGGCGGACCCTCACGATCGTCCACGCCATTCGCCTCGCCACGCGCGAGCAATCCGGCAGCCTGAGGGGGCTCCTCGCCGTTCGCCGTCCCGACGCCTATCGCCTCCAGCTCCTCGGGCCGGCCGGCATCACGGCCATGGATCTCACCTACCGCGCGGGTCGCTTCCTGCTCGTCATCCCCTCGAGAAACGTCCGTCGGGCGGGCGACCGCTCGACGCCCCGAGAGGATCTCCGCGGCCTGCCGGTCGACGGGCTGGCGCGCGCGTTCCTCGATCGCTACGGCGGGACGCCCGCCGACCTCATTGAGGACGCGCGCTGGTCGGTCATGGAGTGGCGACGCGGCGATGAGGTGAGGCGCCTGTGGCTGGATCGAGAAACGACCTTGCCCCGCGTCGACTCGACCCGGAGGGCGGGCCGGGAAGAGATGCGGATCACGTACGACCGCTACCGGGCCGCGGACGGAGCACGACTGCCCTTTCGCGTCCATTTCGACATGCCGGCCGAGGGCTTGAGGGCGCAGATCGACGTCGAGCGGTACAGGGTCAATCCCGACCTGCCGGACTCGGCCTTCGAGCTTCGGTGAGGGCGCGCTCAGGCTGGCGGGAAGAGGTCGCCCACGCGGACTCCATCCCAGCGAGGGAGAAGAGCGGTCGTGAGGATCCGCTCCCGGTCGAGCTCCTCCGACTCCCACCGGCTCGGTCCGCGTTCGAGCCTGAGCACCGTTCGGTTCTCAGGGTCCGCACCGCGTGTCCCACTCGTGTGGGAGCTGGTCCAGATCGCTCGCCCTGAGCCTGCGGTCCAGGTGGGTCAGCGCGTTCTCCATGCCATCACGACCATAGCGCAGTCGCCGGGCGGCGGCCTTCTGGTAGGCTCGGGGCCCGGCTCGCCGCATGACCTATCTCGCCGCACTGGTCGTCATCTCCCCGCTCGTGCTCCTGTACGTGCTCTTCGTGCGGTGGGTGGACCGCTACGAGCCGGAGCCGTGGTGGATCCTCTGCATCTGCTTCCTCTGGGGCGCGATCGGGGCGACGCTGGGTGGGGGGATCGCCACGGCAGTCGCGCAGGAGCTCACTCGCGGCGCGATCCTGGGCACCGAGGCGATGGACGCGATCTCCGCGACGTTCTACGCGCCGATCTTCGAGGAGTCGTTCAAGGGTGTGGGCGTCATCTTCGTGTTCGTCCTCGGCCACCTGATCTTCCACGAGTTCGACGGGCCCCTCGACGGCGTCGTCTACGGCGGGATCATCGGCCTCGGCTTCACCCTGACCGAGGACACGCTGTACATCGGTCAGGCGGGCGCCGAGTCTGGGGCGGCGGGCTTCGTCACGCTGACCGTTCTGCGCACGATCTTCGGCGGGCTCGCACACGCCCTGTTCACCTCGATGACCGGGCTCGGCTGGGGGATGGTCGTGGTCTCGCGGGGACCCATCCGCAAGCTCCTCTGGCCCTGCTTCGGCTTCTTCATGGCGATGCTCCTGCACGGCATCCACAACGCGCTGCCGAGCTACCTCGGTGGAGCCGGCGGGCTGATGACCATCGTCTTGACCTGGTTCTTCTTCCTCGGCTGGTTCATCCTCATCGGCGCGCTCGTCGCGTCCGAGAGACGGGTGGTGCTCCGGCAGCTCTCGAACGAGATCGGCGGGCTCGTGCGCGACCAGAAGGAGCTGGTCCACCTCGCCACGATCTTCGCCCGCGGCTTCAGCCACTTTGGGATCCTGACGTCGCGGGGCTTCGGCCCGTTCCGCGCGACCCGGCGCCGCCACCGCGCGCTCGTCGAGCTCGCGCTGGTCAAGGAGCGGCGCGGGCGCGGAGATACCGCGGCCAAGCTGATCCGCGAGGAGGGCCGGCTGCGCGCCGAGATTGCGACCCTAATGCAGCGGGGAGCGTTGTAAGGTAGGCGAGCATGGAGATCGTCTTCGTCTCTGCGGAAGTTGCCCCGTTCTCCAAGGTCGGAGGTCTCGCCGACGTCGCGAGCGCGCTTCCCAAGGCTCTGAGGATGCTCGGCCACCGCGTCCTCGTGTGCTCTCCCCTGTACCGCGGGATCCGGCCGGAGGAGCACTCGCTCGCCCGGCGCCTCTCGAGGCTGGAGGTCCGCGTCGGCCAGCGGACGTTCGCGGTCGAGGTCCACGAGGGAAAGCTCGCGTCGGGCGTCGAGGTCGCCTTCTTCGGCGTTCCGGGCCTCCTCGATCGCGCCGTCTACGGGGAGCCCGGCGGCGAGCCGTACCCGGACAACCACGTCAGGTTCGCGGTCCTGTGCCGGGCCGCCCTCGAGCTCTGCAGGGGCCGCGAGCGGCCCGTCGACGTCTTCCACGCGCACGAGTGGACGACGGCGCTCGTTCCGCTCTACCTCCGCAACGAGTACTCGGGCGACCGGCGTGTCGGTGGCGCGCACACGGTCTTCACGATCCACAACCTCGCGTATCAGGGGATCTACCCCAAGGAGGCGATGCTCGAGCTCGGTATACCGTGGGAGCTCTGGACGCCGGACGGGGTCGAGTTCTACGAGAAGCTCAACCTCCTGAAGGCGGGGATCGTGTCGTCGGAGCGGCTGACGACCGTCAGCCCGACCTACGCCCGGCAGATCCTCACGACCGAGCACGGGCACGGCCTCGATGGCCTCTTGCGGTTGCGCAGAGATGCGCTCGCCGGGATCCTGAACGGGATCGACTACTCCGTCTGGAACCCCGCGACCGATCCGGCCCTGCCGGCGCGCTACGACGCCGAAGACCCCGGCGGGAAGCTCCGCTGCAAGGCGGAGCTGCAGCGCGTCCTCGCGCTCCCCGTGCGGCCCGAGGCTCCCGTGATGGGGGTCGTGTCGAGGCTCGTGCACCAGAAGGGCTTCGATCTGTTCGGCGAGATCGCGACCCGAGTGCTCAGGCAGGACGTCCAGCTCGTGGTCCTCGGCGAAGGCGATCCGGCCCTGAGGGCGATGTTCGAGGATCTTCGGAAACGCTTCCCGGAGCGCGTGGCCGTTCGAAGCGGCTACGACGACCGGCTCGCGCACCTCATCATGGCCGGTTCCGACCTGTACCTGATGCCCTCGCGCTTCGAGCCGAGCGGGCTGACCCAGATGTACGCGATGCGCTACGGCGCGGTCCCGATCGTCCGGCGCACGGGAGGCCTCGCCGACACGGTCGTGGACTGCGACGCATCGGGAACGAGCGGGACCGGGTTTGCGTTCGAGACGTTCGAGCCGGCCGCGCTCTATGGCGCCATCGGCCGAGCCGTCGCGCTGTTTCACGACCGCGCGGCGTTCATTCAGGTGATGCGGCGCGCGATGCGCCTGGACCACTCGTGGGACCGTTCCGCGCGCATGTACGACCAGATCTACCGCGAGCTCGCGGCGGCCGACGACGATCGATGATGGGAGAGAAGGGAGGGCCAATCATGAGGTGGATCGTCGCCATCGTGCTGACTGCAGTCGGCTGCAACCAGGGTGTCGAGCGATACGGCGGGGAGAGCCCGCTGGCGATCGGGGAGCTTCACGTGCGTCACGCCGCGGAGACCGGCGGACGCCTGCCCCTCGACGTCAACGTGACGACGAACGGGAACGACATGGCCTACAAGACCACGCTCACGGTCGGCGATCGGGACAAGCTCGTGGTGCGGCCGGCCGGAGGCGCGCCCGCCGTGGAGTTCATGACGAACCCGATCCAGGCCGAGTACTTCCACGTCGGCCACCTCCTGATCGTCACGACCGGGCCCGAGGGGGACAAGAGCTTCAACTACTTCAACGACCCGGCGAGCTGGTCGACCGTCCGGAGGTGAGCCTCCCCCCCTCGGCGCCCAGGACCGCGCGCACGGTGTCGTAGCGGCGGTCGTCGCCGTGCACCCAGCCCGAGAAGCCCAGGGGAGCGGCGACCATTCGCTGCAGGGACGCGCTCGCGGAGATGGCGAGGAGCGCCCGCTCGATCCGGCGCGTCGCGCCCTCGTCCAGGTCGGGCCGGACGCAGTAGGCGTCGAACGGGATCCGCGCGGTCTTGCCGATGACGAGCAGCCGATCGCGAGAGCCGAGGATCGCGTTCGGGGGATCGAAGAGGCTCGAGCCCACCGCGCCGGCGTCCGCTCGGCCCTCGAGCACCGCGCGCGTCACCTCCGGGTGCGAGCCGGCCATGATCGTCTCGCCCAGATCGCGGTCGGGATCGACGCCGAACTCCCGGAGGAGCGCCCGCGCGTAGAGGTAGCCGGAGGTCGAGGTGCGATCGACGAAGGCGAAGCGCGCGCCGGCCAGATCGCCGACGTGGCGATACCGCTGGTCGTCGGCCCTGACGACGATGTACCCGAGGTACGTCGGCGACCCGCGCTCCACCGGCGTCGCGACGATCTCGAGGTCCGCACCGTGCCTCGTGGCCGTCACGTACGTGAGGGGTGAGAGCGCGGCGAGGTCCACCCTGCCCGCCGCCACGAGATCGACGAGCTCCTCGTAGGAGCCGGCGCTCCTGGCGTCGACCGGCACGCCGACGGTCTTCGACAGGTACTCGATGAGCGGCCCGGCGCGCTCCAGGGTCTGGTGCGAGCCGAGGTAGGGCGTCAGCCCGAAGGAGATCCGCCTGGCGCGCAGAGGAGGCAAGGGCTCGTCCGCGTGGGCGCGGTGCGGATCGGCCTTCTGGTCAACGGCGCACGCGGACGAGACGCACAGGACGGCGAACAGCGCACCCGCCGCGTTGCCCCCCCTGGGAGCCTGTCGGGGAGCTCGCTCCCGTCGCCCGGCGGCCGATCCAGCCCCGTCTGCGTCGTTGGGCCTCCTCCGAATACCGGCCAGGTATGCGTCGTCCCCCGTCGGGGACTTCCAAGGGTCGTCGGCCCGCCTAGCACCCAGGGCAGCCTCGGCCGTCGGGCTCGGTCCGGAGCTCCCCGACAGGCTCCTCGTCCTCACGCCGCCTCCCAGGCCACGGCGATCCGGTCCCGTCCGGCTCGCTTCGCTCGATACAGCGCACGGTCGGCCTGCTCGATCAGCGACTCCGCGTCCTCGCCGTCCTCGGGGAAGCACGCGATGCCTCCGCTGATCGTGACGACGCCTTCGGCCTGCACGTGGCGGCGGATCCGCTCCGCGGCCGCCTGCGCCGCGTCGCGGTCGGCGTCCGGCATCGCCACCACGAACTCCTCGCCCCCGTAGCGCGCGACCAGATCCGCCGCTCGCGCCTCACGCCTCACCGCGCTCGCGACCTTGCGCAGCACCTCGTCGCCGGCGGGGTGGCCGTAAGTGTCGTTGTAGGTCTTGAAGTGATCGACGTCGAACATCGCGACCGAGAGCGGCCGGCCGGCCCGGCGCGCGATTTCGAGGTCGCGCCGCAACCTCTCCTGGAAGTGGCGGTGGTTGTGAAGCCCGGTCAGGCCGTCGGTGACGGCGAGCTCCTCGAGGCGCCGGTTCGCGCCCTTGAGCTCGCGCGTGCGCTCGTCGACCGTGTGCTCGAGGTTCACCGTGTACCGCTCGAGCTCGGAGGCCATCTCGTTGAAGACGGATCCGAGCTCGCGGACCTCGTCGGTGCCGCCGACCTCGACCCTGGCGCTGCGCTCGCGGCGGAAGGCCCCGACCTGCGTCGCGAGGGCCTCGATGCGGCGGCTGACCGCGCGGCGAAGCAGGACGAAGATGACGACCGAGAGAAACAGCGCCCCGACGACCGCGCCGCCGATGAGGAGGATCCTCTCGCGGGCGACGGTCTCGTCCAGCCGATCCAGCTTGAACGTCGCGCGCAGCACCCCGAGCGGGTAGGCGAGCCGGATCGGCACCACGACCTGAATGCGGTTCGAGGGAGCGCGCCGCCAGATCGGCTCGCCGAGCGCGAGGTCGCGGCGCGTCTGCCTGTCCCCCCGCACCCTCCCGAACCTCATCGGGTCGGTGTGGGCGACGACCTTCCCGTCCGTGTCGAGGACCTCCACGGTCTCGATGCCGGGGTGCCGCTCGGGATAGTTCGACACGTTGTCGAGGATCTGCTGCACCTCGGCGTAGCGCGACTCGGTCGCCATCGGCGAGGCGATCGCCAGGGCCAGCATCTCGCAGACCCCCACGCTCGACCGCGTGAACTCCTCGCTGAGGACGTGCTCGCGCGCGCGCACGGTCACCGTCGCCAGGAGCCCCGCGGCCGTGGCGACGCTGACGAACGTGACGGTCGAGATGCGGGTCGCGAGCCTCATGCTACTCCAGGGTGCCGAGGAGCGGCTCGAGCGCCTGCGTCTCCTGGTCGAGCTCGGTGAAGTAGTCCGAGTCGCCGGCGAGCGTGAGACCGGGGCTCGCGTACACCGTGGCCGTCACCGTGTAATCGGCGGCCGGGTACTCGTCCCCCTCGGGCGCGGTGTTCTCGATCAGGAGGAAGAAGGACGTCGGCTCGAAGGCCCCGCCGACGATCGTCCCGTCCTCGCCCACCTCGAAGCCCCGCTCGTTCGCGAGGGCGAAGTCCGTGGAGTCCGGCGTGACGGCGAAGTAGCCGTCGCTCTGCACGGCGACGCTGACGAGATCGTAGCCGTTCGGAAGGGCGGCGACCGGGTTCATGTTCTCGTCGAGGATCCAGACGTCGATCCGCTTCTCGCGTCCCCGGGGAATGGAGGTCGTCATGCGGTCGGCTTCGAGCCGGGTGGTGTCCCGGCTCTCGTGGGGCGGTCCGGTCCAGAGGATCTTGAAGAAGGTCCAGGCAACGACCTCCTCGTCACGAACACCGTTCGGCCCGGTATATTCCCCGTCCCCGTCCGCGTCGAAGTAGCGATCGCCCGACCGGGGGTCGTACTGGCCGTCGTCGTCCACGTCGAGGATCGGCTCGCCGACATCGTCGAAGGTCTCCTCGAGCTGGGGCTCGTAGACACCGTTGCCGTTCACGTCATTGAAACCCTCCTCCGCTCCGGAGACGTAGGCCACGATGGTGGCGAGCCCGTCGCGGGGGTTGCGCTCGGGCCCACCCAGGTCGTCGGGCCGCGACGGCTCCCCTGAGATGGGCCTCGTGTCGACGGGCTCGTCGTCGCCGCCCGCGCGATAGACGTAGGCGACGTTCCCCGCCTCGTCGAAGGCCGTGGTCGGGTCCACCGAACCTCCCTCGGTGAGGAATCCGACGTCGAGCGAGGCGACGTCGATCGCGGTCCCGGCGGAATCGCGGGCCGAGAGGATGCAGGGCACCGCCGTCTGCGGCGCCGGGACCCGCAGCGCGCCCACGTTGACCAGGGCGCACTCGAGGGAGAGCTTGTCGGAGGCCGGCCTCTGGCCCACGAAGCGGACCCGGGCGGAGGCGGTCTTGGTCTCGCCGTTCTCGTCGTAGACGGTCGCGCTGACGGTGGCCTCGCCTGCGACGGTGTCGCTCCACAGCTCGGCGCCGGCGCTCCCGCCGTCGAGGACGAGCGAGAGGTACTGCTCCGGAGCCGCCGCGTCCTGGTTGAACCGGCCCCGGTCGGTGGACAGCTCGATCTGGGAGCCGTCCTCGGCGTTCGATTTCACGGTAATCCGGGTCGAGCTCGAGCCGTTCGCGGGGATCTCCGACGCCTCGACGTCGATGGTGAGCTCGAGCCCCCCGCAGCCCGCCGCGGCCAGGGCCGAAACGACGAGGGCTGCCCGCGCGAACATGGGCGAATCTTAGCAGCCTTCTAAGAGCGGTGGCGTCCTGGTACTTTCGGGCTAGACATGGGCGGTGCAGACACCGAAAGGAACGGGATGGACACGCGCGAGCACGGGATGATCCAGACGATCGCTTCGATGCAGAACCTGGATCAGTACCGGGAGCTGAACTGGTCCGGCTCTCTCGAGGACTACCTCAAGATCGTCAAGCAGAACCCCCAGGTCTGCCGCAACGCCTTCCAGCGCCTGTACGACATGATCATCTCGCGCGGCCAGGAAGAGTACATCGACAACAAGAAGCGGCTCGTCCGCTACCACTTCTTCAAGGACGAGTTCGACAAGGGCAAGGACGCGGTCTACGGGCTCGACATCCCGCTGATGCGGCTCGTCCACGTCCTGCGCGCGGCCGCCGAGGGATACGGACCCGAGAAGCGCGTCATCCTCCTGCACGGTCCCGTCGGCTCGTCGAAGAGCACGATCGTGCGCCTGCTGAAGAAGGGTCTCGAGGAGTACTCGAGGACCGCGGACGGCGCGCTGTACACCTATAGCTGGGTGAACCTTCCGAAGGACGCGGGCGGAGCGGACGACACGTTCCACTGCCCGATGCACGAGGAGCCCCTGCACGTCATCCCGATCGACGTCAGGCCCCAGGTCCTTCGGGAGCTGGGCCTGGGCAACGCCCGCTACGCGATCAGGGTCGACGGCGACCTCTGCCCCGCCTGCCGCTGGATCTACAGCGACCTCCTGCGCAAGTACGAGGGCCGCTGGGACAAGGTCATCGCGCACCTCAAGGTGCGGCGGGTGATCATGTCCGAGAAGGACCGGGTCGGCATCGGCACGTTCCAGCCCAAGGACGAGAAGAACCAGGACTCGACGGAGCTCACGGGCGACATCAACTATCGCAAGATCGCCGAGTACGGCTCCGACTCCGACCCGCGCGCCTTCAACTTCGACGGCGAGTTCAACATCGCGAACCGCGGGCTCGTCGAGTTCATCGAGGTCCTCAAGCTCGACGTCGCGTTCCTCTACGATCTCCTGGGCGCCTCGCAGGAGCACAAGATCAAGCCGAAGAAGTTCAGCCAGACGGACATCGACGAAGTGATCGTGGGCCACACGAACGAGGCCGAGTACAAGAAGCTCCTCTCGAACGAGTTCATGGAGGCGTTGCGCGATCGAACGATCAAGATCGACATCCCGTACATCACGAAGCTGTCGGCGGAGGTGAAGATCTACCAGAAGGACTTCAGCGTGCGGCGGATCACGGGCAAGCACATCGCGCCGCACACGCTCGAGGTCGCGGCGATGTGGGCGATCCTCACCAGGCTAGAGGACCCGAAGAAGCACAACCTCACGCTGATGCAGAAGCTGAAGCTCTACGACGGCAAGACCTTGCCGGGCTTCACCCAGGACAACGTCAAGGAGCTGCGCAAGGAGTCGAAGCGCGAGGGCATGGAGGGCATCAGCCCGCGCTACATCCAGGACAAGATCTCGAACGCCCTCGTGCGCGACGTCGAGGGGTGCCTGAACCCCTTCATGGTCATGAACGAGCTCGACAAGGGCCTCAGGCACCACTCGCTCATCGCCAGCGAGGACCTGCGGCGGCGCTACAGCGAGCTCGTGGGGCTCGTCAAGCGCGAGTACGAGGAGATCGTCAAGAACGAGGTGCAGCGCGCGATCAGCGCGGACGAGGACGCGATCACCAAGCTCGCCGCGAACTACATCGACAACATCAAGGCCTACACGCTCAAGGAGCGGGTGAAGAACCGCTACACGGGCCAGGACGACGAGCCGGACGAGCGACTGATGAGGTCGATCGAGGAGAAGATCGACATCCCCGAGAGCCGCAAGGACGACTTCCGCCGCGAGATCATGAACTACATCGGCGCCCTCGCGGTCGACGGCAAGACCTTCGAGTACCACACGAACGACCGGCTGCGCCGGGCGCTGGAGCTC
>JACPQR010000001.1 GCA_016190375.1 Deltaproteobacteria bacterium | reverse complement strand
GACGATCGATCCCTGCGCGTGGTAGCCGACCGCCAGCGCTCCGAGGAAGATGAGGACGGTCTGCACCGTGGCCACGAGCATCTGCGCCAGGGTCACGCCGCCGAGCAGGCCCGCCGATCCGAGGCGGGTGAGCCTGAGCCTTCGGAGGGTTCCCTGCCTGACCTCGCGGCCGAGGATCATCGCGGTCTGCGGGATGAGGAGCAGCATTGCGAAGACGATGAGGCCAGGGGCGAAGACGTCGAACTCCGAGACCGGCCCGACCTCGACGATGGGCCGCTCGACGATCCGGATGGCCTGGCGCCCGTCGAGGCCCTCGGCAATCCGCGTGTGCAGGGAGCCCAGGACGCCCGAGACCGAGATGAAGCGCATGCTCGTGGCGTCGCCGCGGACCTTCAGGCTCGGTCGCCCCTCGCGATCGGCGCCGATGAACGCGACCGCCGAGATCGTCCCCGCCTCGAGCGGCTCCTCCGAGCCGGCGGCGCTCGGAACCCGGCGCACCTGGAAGGCAGGCCTGCCATCCGCGTACCGCTCCGCCTGGATCGCGCGAAGGAGCGGCGCGCCCCGGGGGTCCTCGAGGACGATGTGCACCTGATGCGTCTGCAGCCGCGGCGTCCCGAAGGCCGAGCCGAAGATGCCCAGGAAGACGAAGGGCAGGAGGAGGCTCATGACCAGGGACTTGGGCTCCCGGGCCATCTCGCGCAGGGTCTTCTTGCAGACCGCGAGCGCCTTCATTCGCGCAGGCTCCTGCCCGTGAGCTGGATGAACACGTCCTCGAGCGTGTTCTCGCGCACGCGGACCTCGCCGGGCTTCAGGCCCGCCTGGGCGAGGGCGCCCAGGATCGAGGCGAGGGCCCCCACGGCGTCGAGCGCCCTGACGGTCAGGACGCCGCGCGCCGGGTCCATCGACGCGTCGCGAACGCGATCGCCGAGGGCCTCCTTCGCCTGGAGCCCGACCTCGCCGTCACCGGCGAGCCCGATCTCGACCACGTCCCCCTCCCCGACCTTGCGCCTGAGCGCCTCGGGAGTGTCGAGGACGAGGAGCTTGCCGTGATCGATGATCGCGACGCGGTCGGCGACGCGGTCCGCCTCGTCCATGTTGTGCGTGGTGACGATGACCGTCTTCTTCCGGGCCATGGACAGGATGAAGTCGCGGACCTTGACGCGGCTCTGCGGGTCGAGCCCCGCCTCGGGCTCGTCGAGGACGATGATCTCGGGATCGTGGACGAGGGCCATCGCGATGTTGAGCCGGCGCTGCATCCCGCCGGACAGGTTTCGAGCCTGCTCGCCGCTCTTCTCCGAGAGACCGAGCTCCTCGAGGAGCTTCGCGCCGCGACTGCGCGCCTCGGAGGCCGGGACACCGTACATCTGGCCGATGAACTCGAGCTGCTCGAGGCACCTCAGCCGCGGCCAGACCACGATGCTCTGCGGGCAGACGCCGACCCTGGCGCGCACGTCGGCGCCGCCCCCGACGATGGGCTTGCCGCGGATCGTGACCTGGCCCGCATCCGGCGCGGAGAGCCCGCACATCATGTGGATCGACGTCGTCTTCCCAGCGCCGTTCGGCCCGAGGAACCCGAACACCTCGCCCTCGTACACCTCGAGGCTCAGCTCGTGGACCGCCGTGAGCGAACCGAAGCGCTTCACCAACCCCCGGGTCTCGAGCACGGTCTGGGGCATCCCCTCCTCCTAGGCACGATCGAGCCGAAGGCGTCGCCACAGGACGACCCCGACGGCGAAAAGGACGAGCGACAGCACCGTGAGCATCACCAGCTCGTAGCCGAGATCGCCGGCTCCGTCGCCATGGACCAGGATCCGCTTCATCGCCTCCGCGGCGTGGGTCGTGGGAAGCAGGTCGTAGGCCTCCACCTCGTGGCCCGCGATCCGCCCCAGCGGCACCGACGGAAGCGGGAAGATCGCGCCGGAGATGAACGCCATCGGCATGACCGCCGCGGCGCCCAGGCTCCCGGTCTCGCTGTCGTTCTTCGCGAAGCAGGCCACGATCAACCCGAGCCCGATCGCGGAGAAGCTCGACAGTGTGCCGACGAGCAGCGCCAGCCACAGCGAGCCCTGGGTCTCGAAGCCGGTGGCGATCGCGACTCCGAACGTCAGGGGCATCTGGACGAGCGAGGCGGCGAGGGAGGCCAGAGCGACTCCCGCGAGGAGCTCGCGCGCCGAAAGGCGGGTGAGCTTGAGGCGCGCGAGCGTCCCACCGGTGCTCTCGCGAACGAGGAGCATCGCGGTCGAGAAGACGGCGAAGAGCGATCCGAAGATGATCAGACCGGGCACGCCGAACTGGAAGTCGGACAGCGTCCCCGTGCCGGGGAGGTACTCCGTCTCGACCGGCGGAGGAGCCCTCCTTCCCGTCGCTTCCGCCATCGCGTCCCGCAGGACCGAGTCGAGGATCCCCTGGGCGAAGACGTACTCGAGCGACGCAGGGTCGCCACGCAGCGTGACCTCGGGAGGACTTGCACGCTCGGACGCGCGCGCCGTGGCGATGTCGGCCGAGAAGTCTGTCGGGATCTCCAGGAGCAGGGAGACCTTGTGCTCGGCGAGCGCGATGCGGGCGGCGGCGGGGTCGCGCGCCTCGACGATGCCGAACAGGGGCTTGCCCTGCCACTCGGACTCCCTGAGCCCCTGCACGAGCTCGGCGCCGAGGTCACCCTCGTCGGCGTCGTCTACCAGGAGCTTGAGGTAGCTTGCGATGCCGCCTTCCTCCGCCTGACCGAAGGCCGAGGAGTAGATGACGACGAGCATCGATGGGAAGAGGAGGGTTACGACGAGGATCGCGGGCTCGCGCACCTGCTCGCGCAGCGATTTCCGTGCGATCGCGAGGGCCTTCACGCGGCCGGGATTGTCCCGCGCTCGGGCTTGGCCGCACACTGACTGCCGTCATGCGCGGCCGGCCGGCCGCGGTATAGTCCGCGCACGTGTGGATCTACGAGCGGCCGGAGGCGGAGGCAGGACGGAGCTTCGCAGGACGCGCGGTGGCGCCGGCGCTGCCAGACGGCGAGAGCGGGAAGGCCGGGGGGCGCGGTGCGGACGTCCTCGGCGAGGCCGAGCGGGCCGGGTTCGTCGAGGCGGGCGATCTGGCTCTGTGGGGTGCCGGCATCGACACTGAGGGCTCGGTCGCGATCCTCTTCGAGGTGGGGCGCGTCTGCGCGGGCTGGGGAATGGCGCTCCACTCGCTCGCGCTGGCCCGCCGGCTCTCGCGGGAGCTCGGCGGGGGCGACGTCGCGATCGCCGCGTCGCCGATCGCGCCGCGCTGCCCGCCGCTCGAGGTGCTCGAGCGACCCGACCCTTCGTGGATCGAGCCGCGGCTCGAGGGCGATCGCGCGACTGGGATCTTTCCGCACGCGTGGGGGTTTCCCCGGCCCGACGCGTCGGGCAGCGACGACGTGCTGGCGTTCGTGCGGGGCGACGGATGGGCTCTCGTGAGGGCGAGGGCCGCGGTCACGCGTGACGATGGACGAAGGCTGGGCCTGCGCGCATGCGATCTCTTCCGCGTCGAGCTGGCAGGCAGGGCCGAGGTCGCCGCGAGCGGAGAACGGGCGCGCCAGCTCCTCGAGGAGCACGTCGCACGCCTCTGGCTCGGCATGGCCGCGCTCGCGGCGGGCTGCGCGGCGGGCGCCGTTCGCGAGGCGGCTCGCTACGCGGCCGAGCGCTTCCAGGGCGGGTCCGCGATCGAGAAGCACGCCGCGGTCAGCATGCTCCTCGGCGAGGCGCGCGCGAGGGCCGACTCGGCGGTCGCGGCGCTCGGGGCTGCGCGGCAGACGCTCGTGGCCTCGGCGCGAGTCAGGCTGACCGCGACGGCGGACGCTGCCTGCGCGGTGACCCGATCGCTCCAGGTGCTCGGCGGTGCCGGGTACATGGAGGACTTCCCGCTCTGCAAGCGCCTGCGCGACGTCGAGGTGTTGCGGATCTCGCAGGGCACGCCGGACGATCTGAGACGGATCCTCGCCGCCGATCTCGCGAGGTGCGCGTGAGCCTCGATCCCATCCTCGCGCGCGAGAAGCTGGGGGCGGTCGCCCGCCTCATCACCCGTCAGCCGCCGGCGAGCCTGTGGGAGATCGACACCTCGCTCCTGCCGCCGGCTCTCGGGGCGTACCGGCGCAAGGTCCGCGACTTCGCGCGGCGGGAGCTACTGCCGCGTTGCCTCGAAGCCGACGCGGATCCCGATCGCTTCGACCGGATCGGCCTCGTCAGGATCGCTGCGCGCGCCGGGATCCTCACGGACTCGCTTCCGCGGCCGCTGGGGACGGGCGGGGCCTGGACGCTCGCGTCGTCGCCGCTCCTGGCCGCGCACCTGAGGATGGAGGAGCTCTGTGCGGCCTGCGGCGGCCTCGGGCTCCTCCTCGGCGCGAACGAGCTCGGGATGCTGCCCATCCTGCTCTCGGCGGACTTCTCCGCGATCCGGCGGCTCCTGTGGCCCGCGCTGCAGAGGACCCGGCGAGGCGAGCCGAGCCTCTTCGCGTTCGCGATCACGGAGCCGGACGCGGGGAGCGACGTCCAGGACACGAGAGGGGCGCGCACGGCGCGGATCGTGACTCGTGCGCGTCGCGTGCCGAACGGATGGAGGATCCGGGGGCGCAAGTGCTTCATCACGAACGGCGACATCGCCGAGCGGGTCAGCCTCTTCGCCGCGCTCGAGGACGAGGGGCTCGAGAGCTGGACCTGCTTCGTCGTCGAACGAGCCCAGGGCGGCTTCGCGGTCGGCCGTCACGAGCGCAAGCTGGGCCAGCGGGCCGCGAACGCGGTGGAGCTCGTCCTCGACGACGTCTTCGTGCCTGACGATCACGTCGTCGGACCGCTGCGAGGCGGCTGGGCGCTCGCCCGCGCGACGCTGGACATGAGCCGGGGTCCCGTCGGCGCGATCGCGCTCGGCATCGCGCGCGGAGCGGTCGAGGCCGCGCTGGAGGTCGCGCGCTCGATGCGGGTCGGCGGTCGCGCGCTCGTGGAGCACGACGACGTCGCGCTCGCGTTCGCCGACATGCTGATGGAGCTCGGCGCTTCGAGGTCGCTGCTCTGGCAGACCGCCGGGCACCTGCCTCCCCGAGCCGCCGCGGCCGCGACCGCGAAGGCGTTCTGCGCCGAGAGCGCCTGGCGGGTGTGCTCGCGGGCGATGGAGGTCCTGGGCGACGCCGCGATCTTCTCGTCCAGCCGCGTCGAGAAGGCGCTGCGCGACGCGCGGCTGAACCAGATCTACGAGGGCACCGACGAGATCCAGCGGCTCGCGCTCCTCGAGGCGCAGTGGACGACGGACATCGCGGGAGGGACGAGATGAGAGACCATCTTTTCGAAGGCGTGCACCAGGAGCCCCGCAAGACGAGCGCCGGCGAGGTGCTCTTGCCGATCCTGTACCGCGATGCCTCGATGATGAACGTGCTGTACCGCGTCCCGCTCGAGCCGGTGCGCGCGCTAGTCGCCGGCGCGGGCCTCGAGCCCGTGGCAGCGGGGTCGAAGGCCCTGCTCGCGCTCACCGTCTTCGAGTACCGCGACTCGACCGTGGGCCAGTACAACGAGCTCTCCGTCGGCTTCGTCGCGCGGCCCCGCGGCTCCGGGCTGAAGGAGACGGGGATCTGGGTGCACCTGCTGCCCGTCACGACCGAGGTCGCCAGGGCCGCCGGCAGGGAGATCTGGGGCTACCCGAAGTGGGTCGCCCGCATCGACTGGATGCGCGAGCGCCGCTCCATCCGCGCGAGCCTCGAGGGCGAGATGGAGCTCGAGGTGCCCACCGGCGTCTGGCCTGCTCCGTCCATTGGCCTGCCCTTCACGACCTACACCACGCTCGACGGCCGGCTCATCCGAACGACCATCCGGACCCTCGCCAGCCTTCACGGCTCGCGGGCAAGGAACATCGAGCTGACGATCTCATCCGGCGATGGAAAGGTCGCGACGCTGCTCCGCGCCCTCGACCTCGGCGCCACTCGACCCCTCGTCGGCCTGTGGTCGGACCGCTTCCGCGCCGTCCTGCCCGCGGGCACCGACCTCGGCCCCGCGCGGGGCTGAGAGCCCGAGCCCTCACTCGGCGAGCATCTCTCGCAGCCCCCATCCCAGTGCGCCCGCGCGCTTCGCCCGCGCGGCGACGCCGCCCCGGCCCCAGAGCGCGAAGATCGGGCTGTCCACCTTCGAGGGTACTCGCTCCGCTCTGCGCCGCAGGTCCTCGAGATCGGCCAGATCCAGCGGCGATCGCTGCCACTTCGCCTCGCCGAGCAGCGCCACTCGCGCGCCGCGCAGGCCGAGGACGTCGATCTCGCATGGGCTCCCGCGGGACGCCCACCACCGGCCGATGACGAGGTCCGAGGGCAGATCGCCGCGCCTGACCAGCCTGACCGCGTGTGCCCGCGCGGCCTCCTCGAACACCCATCCGAGGTGCCTCTGCCAGGAGGGCGTGATCCGCTCCAGGACGGCGTCGCCCTGTCCAGCCTCGATCTCGGTCTGGTGCGCGAAGAGGCACGAGAACCAGAAGGCAAGGTAGGTATCGCCAATCTCGTAGCCGGGCTTCGCATCCTTCGGAGCGCCGACTGGGAGTGCCTTGCGCAGAAACCCGGCCCGGATCAACGTCTCGAGGGGCGCTTCGATGCGCTGTCCCGCCTCGTTTGCGATCTCGCCGTAGCGGGTGTGCCCACGACCGACCGCGGCGAGGACCCGAGCGTGACCGCCCGCGCCGCGCAGCTCCTCGGCGAGGATGCTCGCCGCGTCGGAGAGCAGAAGACCGTCAGGGCTCGCCGCTAGCCGCCTCAAGTTCTCCCGCAGTCCCGCCCGTGCGTCCCACGCCTTCAGGTGCAGCGGGTAGCCCCCACAGGCCGCATACGCCTCGAGGTAGCGGTCGGGCGCCAGCCGTCCCATGAAGAGCCGCGAGGCAAGGATGTCGACGGGGTCGAGACGCATCGCGAGCGTCGGCCTGCCATGAAGGGCGCCCGACTCGCCCAGCATCGTCGCGACCACGCCGATCGACGAGCCCGTGAGCACGAGCATCAGCTTCGAGCCCCTGGCAGCGTGGTCCCATACGACCTGGACCATGCTGGCGAAGCCCGGGGTCGAGCCCATCAGGTAGGGCACCTCGTCGAGCACCACGAGCAGCGGCTTCTCTCGTGCGAGCGCCGCGAAGTACCGCAGGGCCGCTTCCCACGAGGCGAACGACCCGCCCGCCAGATCAGCCTCTCGATCGCCGAGGTCGCGCCGCACCGCTTCGCCGAGACGACGCAGCTCGACGCCCTCGGACTCCTGGGTGGCCCCGAAGAAGACGGCCCGCCGCGGTCGGGCGAAGTCGGCCAGGAGGAAGGTCTTCCCCACGCGTCTTCTTCCCCACACGATCGCGAGCTGCGGCTCGCCCCGTCTGGCCGCCTTCCACGCCTCGTCGAGCCGAGCCCGCTCGGCGTCGCGATCGAGGAGAGCGCCGTCTGCCACGAGAGGAATGTACTACAATGGGCTTGTAGTACAAGCTTCTTGGAGCAACCCCCCCAAGACACCGACATGGGTGCCCGCGCGGGGCCGAGCATTGCGTGCAGTCGAGCAGCCGTCCCCTGCGCGCTCGCGCCCGGTCTGCGTGCTATTCTGCCTTTCGATGGCCTCGCGTACCGCGTCGACGTCCGTATCACCGGCGCCACGGCGTCCGCGAGCGCTCGCGGTCGTGCGTGATCCCCGGCCAGACGAGATCGATGCACCCATCGACTGGTCGTCCTGGTACCTGACCGACGAGGAGGACGTGGGCGAGAGCAACGAGCAGAGCCAGATCATCTCCGTCCTTCGTTCCGTGCTCGAGCAGTTGTGTCGCGAGCGCGGATGGGGCGCCACGTACATCGGATCCGATCAGTTCTTCGCGTGGGTGCCCGGCGAGCCCCTCGTTCGCGTCTCGCCCGACGTGTACCTGCTGGATGACCCGCCGCCGCCCCCGCTGCCGGCCTCCTGGCAGACCTGGAGGCAAGGGCACCGCCCGCCCCGGTTCGCGGTCGAGGTCGTCTCGGGTGACGACGAGCACCCCGACCGGTGGCGCAAGGACTACGAGGAGGCGCCGGAGAAGTACGCGCAGCTCGGAGCAGCGGAGCTCGTGATCTTCGATCCAGAGGCAGCCGCCGGGCGCGCCCGAGATGACCACGACCGCGTCGCGCTCCAGATCTATCGTCGCCAGGCGGATGGCGCGTTCGTGAGAGCCCATTCCGGTCGAGGACCCGCCGAGAGCCACGAGCTCGGTGCGTGGCTAGTCGTCGTGCTCGAGGGACCCGTCGCCCGCCTGCGCGTCGCACGTGACGCCGGCGGACGAGACCTGGTCCCAACCGCCACGGAGGAGGTCGCTTCTCTGCGCCAGGAGCTCGACCGCCTGCGAGGTCGCTGAGAGAGGCCTCTCGCAGCTTGCGAGGGGTGAGACCGGTGCGGTGGTCTCGGCGCCGGTGGAGGGGTGCTCGGGGCGTCGTGTGGTAGCGTCGCTTTCGCTTGCGCTCCCCTCGCCTCGCGATCCTGGCTGCGGCCGTCATGTGGTCGACGGCCGGGGCCGCGATCAAGCTGTGCGGGCTGGGCGCGATCCAGATCGCGGTCGGGCGGTCGCTGGTCGCGTCTATCTTGCTCTTCGCGCTCTTCCCGAGCGCGCGAAAGCTACCCGATCGCCGGACGCTGTGGGTGGCCGCGGCGCACGGTGCGACTGTGCTCCTGTTCGTGCTGGCGACGAAGAGCACGACGGCGGCGAACGCCATCTTCATCCAGGACACGGCGCCCGTGTGGGTGCTCCTGTTCAGTGCGGTGATTCTCGGCGAGAGGCCCACGCGCGCGGAAATCTGGGGCGTCCCGGTCTTCCTGGCGGGGCTGGCGCTCTGCTTCCTCGACCGCCTCTCGGCGGGCCACATGGCCGGCAACGTGCTGGCCGCGCTGGCCGGGATCACCTTCGCGCTGTCGATCGTCGGCTTCCGGAGCCTCGGCGAAGGGGCGCCCGCGATCGCGTGGGGGAACCTCATCGCCGTCACCGTCGGGATCGGCTTCGCGGTCCGCGGCCGCGCGCCGGCCGCTGGCGATCTGTCGATCGTCGTGTTCCTCGGCGTGTTTCAGCTCGCTCTGCCCAACCTCCTGTTCGCGTGGGGCGTGAGGCGGGCGCCGGCGGTCGAGGCGTCGCTCCTCGCGCTGCTCGAGCCCGTCCTGAACCCCATCTGGACGCTTCTCCTCGTGGGCGAACAGCCTGGTCCGTGGGCGATCGTCGGGGGCGGCGTCATCCTCGCCGCGACCGCAGCCTGGACAGTCAAGCGACCGACCCGCGCGCAGAGCGAGGCTGGCCCGGAGGTCACTCGAGACGCGCGATCAGGCTCGATCGCTCTCCCTCCCGGATCGTGACGCGGCGCCGAGCCGTCAAGCCCGACCGCGGGTTCCTGAGGGTGATGACGTGGACCCCGACCGGCAGCCTCAGGCCGACGGCCGGTGTCGACTCGGCGAGCAGGCGCCCGCCCTCGCGGACCTCGGCCCAAGGCGTGCTCGAGACGTCGAGCGTGCCGAAGGCGACGCGGCGCGCGAGCGTGGCCTCGACCTCGAACGACTGACGCTCGTCGAGGGGCGCGACGACCTCGTGCGGGCCGAAGCCGTCCAGCTCGAGGCGCACCGGCGTGGCGGCGCGGGGCAGGTCTTCGAGCTCGAGTGGAGTCACGCCCGCCGACCTTCCGGCGACGAGGACCCTTGCACCCGAAGGTGCAGAGCGCACCGAGAGCCTGGCGGAAAGACGAGGGAGATCGAGGACGACGTCCACGGTCCTTCCGGCCGCGGCGACGGCAGTGGCCCTGCGAGATTCGTGATCGGGAAGGTCGCAGGCGATCGACCGCTCGCGGCCCGCGATCGACTCGACGATCACGGGCGTGCGCTCGACGAGGGCTCTTCCGTCGAGCCGGACGGTCGCGCCCGGCGGGCGGGTGACGACCTTGAGGAACCCCGACCTCGCCGGGGTCGCGGCGCGGCGCGCGGGCCTCTCGGGAGCGCTCACGAGCCCCGAGGTCCATACCAGCGTCCCGGCCGCCACGATGGCCAGCCCCGCGCCGATCGCCCAGGTGCTCCTGCTTCGGACCCGCGCGGGCGTCGAGAGCTCGGCGACGGTGGGGGACTTCGAGGGGCGAGGTGAAGGATCGTCCGGCGGGTCAGGCGGCCCGGCCGTGGCGGTGGCCGACTCGTGGCGGCCGGCCGGCGCGGCCGTCGCGGTCGCCGGATGGTCGAGCCCTGCTGCACGGGCGAATGCCTGATCGATCCGGGATCGGCCCTCCTCGATCGGTCGCGCGGGCGTTCCCATCATCGCGGTCACGAACGTCGAGACCTCGAGCGGAGTCGCGCCTCCGGTCACGGCGCGCTCCGCGGCCTCGAGCGCTCCCGCCGCGTCGACGGCACGCGCGGGTCGCCGGTCGGGCTCGACCTCGAGAAGGTCTGCCACGAGGTCGTCGAGCGGTCGTGGGACCTCCGGGCGCAGCGTCGAGACGCGCGGGTGCTCGGGCGCGCGGGCGCGGTCGAGGAGCGCGATGTCGTCGCCGCCGGCGAGCGCGCGCCGTCCGGCGAGCATCTCGAAGAGCACGAGCCCCACCGCGTAGAGATCCGTCCGGCCGTCGACCGGCCGTCCGAACGCCTGCTCGGGAGCCATGTAGGCGAACTTGCCCTTGAGCGCGCGAGAGACGGTCCGGGTGGCCCGCTCGGCCGCCTTGGCTACGCCGAAGTCGAGGAGCCGGACGCTGCCGTCCTGGGCGACCAGAACGTTCGAGGGAGTCACGTCTCGGTGCACGATGCCGAGCGGCCTGTCGTTCGCGCCTCGCGCCGCGTGGACATGGCCGAGCGTGTCGAGGAGCGCCCGGGCGATCCGGACGGCGACTCCGATCGGCACCGGAGCGCCGCGCCGGCCGGCCTCGCGGAGCACCGTGGACAGGTCCCAGCCCGGAACGTACTCGAGGACCAGGAGCAGATCGCCTTCGGCCTCGACCGCGTCGAGGACGGGGACGATCCCGGGGTGAGAGAGCTGGCTCGCGAGGCGGGCCTCGTCGAGGAACATCGTGACGAAGTCCGGGTCCTCGGCCAGGTGCGGATGGATGCGCTTGAGCGCGACTCGCCGTCTGACTCCTCGCGCCAGGCTCATCTCGGCGACGTGGACCTCCGCCATCCCGCCCGAAGCGAGCTTCCCTTCGACGACGAAGCGACCCGCGATGCGGTCGCCGCGCTGCCAGCGGGTCACGAGGCCGAGTGTACCGCGACCGGTGGTACCATCGGTGGCGATGCCGATCTCCAGGGCGATCTCCCTGATCCTTGCGCTTCTCCTGGCGGCTGGCGGCTGCAGCCGACGGCGGTCCGGCGGTAGAGGCGGCGATGATGACGACGACGACGATGACGACCGGCAAGCCGACGGCGGCGGCGAGGGCGAGGGCGAGGGCGAGGGCGAGGGCGAGGGCGAGGGCGAGGGCGAGGGCGAGCGTGGCTACTGCACGAAGACCTGCGGGGTCGCGGCGGACTGCTGCAATGGCGTCGCGGGCTGCCCGGGGGACGAGTATCCCTTGAACTGGTCCTGCGACGCCGGGTTCTGCCGGAACGGGGGCTGCTCGAACGACGACGAGTGCACCTTCGGCGGCGTGATCGAGGGGTTCGAGTGCCATCCCTGGCAGGGGCAGCGCTTCTGCATGCCGGTGTGCTCGGGCCAACCCGACTGCGACGAGGTGTCCCCCGACTCCTCGTGCGAAGGCGAGGCGGACGACGGGCAGAGGTTCTGCGCCACGTTCTGCCAGGTCGACGACGACTGCGACGGCGGCGGCACGTGCGATCGCGCCACGGGCCTGTGCGGCTGCGACGACGGAGCCGACTGCACGGAGCCGGACACCGACTGCCAGCCACGCTGAGACGTCACTCCTCGTCGGGCTCGCCCGAGTCGTCGCGCATCCCGTGGCGCTTCATCATGCGCTGGACGAAGCGGCGGTTGACGCCCGCCATCCGGGCGGCGCCGCTGACGCTTCCGCCGCTCCGCCGGAGCGCGTCGCCGAGGTAGGCACGCTCGAACAGCTCGGCCCAGCGCTCGATGGCTTCCTTGATCGGGAGCTGGAAGAGGGGCTCCATCGCCTCCGCCATGGGGGCCTGGTCGCCGGGCCCGGGGGAAGAGCCGGGCCTCTCCGGCCCCGCCATGGCGAGCGCCCGCTCCACGGCGTTGCGCAGCTCGCGGACGTTGCCGGGCCAGGGGCGCGCCGCCATCGCCGCGAGGAGCTCCGCCGACGGGGGCGGCGAGCCTGGCGCCAGGCATTCGACGAAGTGACGGACCAATAGCGGGACGTCGTCCGTCCGGGCGCGCAGGGGCGGGAGCTTGACCGTGACGACGGCGAGCCGGAAGTAGAGGTCCTCGCGGAAGCCGCCGCGATCGATCTCGCCCAGGAGGTTCCTGTTCGTCGCGGCGACGACGCGGACGTCGACCTTGCGTGGCTGCGAGGCGCCCACCCGACGGACCTCGCGCTTCTCGAGGACCCGAAGGAGCTTCGGCTGCAGGTCGAGCGGCAGCTCGCCGACCTCGTCGAGGAACAGCGTTCCGCCGTCCGCCTCCTCGAAGATCCCGCGACGGTCGTTCTGGGCGCCCGTGAACGCGCCGCGCACGTGCCCGAAGATCTCCGACTCCATGAGGGTGGGCGCGATGGCGCCGCAGTCGATGGTGACGAAGGGTCCCTCCGCTCGCGGGGAGTGGCCGTGGATCGCCTCGGCGGCGAGCTCCTTGCCCGTACCGGTCTCGCCCTCGATCAGCACGGTCGCCTCGGTCGGCGCGGCGCGCTCGAGGACCGCGAAGGCCTCGCGCATGGCGACGCTCCTGCCGAGGAGCTGACCGAACCGCTCGCGGCTCGAGAGCGGCACGACGACCGGGTCCTCGACGGGCAGGGCTCGGATCGCCGTCGCCCCGATCCGGATGAGCGACGCGGCGGACAGGATGGCCTCCACGATCGCGACGCCGTCGACGGTCGTGCCGTTCTTCGAGCCGAGATCGACGGCGCGCACCTCGCCGGCGCGCAGCCGGACCTCGAGGTGCCGGCGCGAGACGGCGGTGTCCGTGAGCACGAGGTCGTTGTCGCCGGCCGTGCCGATCCGGACGGCGCCGCGCCTCGCCACGGCCTCGCGGCCACGGTCCGGCCCTTCGACGACGGTGAGCTTGATCCCGGGCAACTGGAGATGAGCCGCACCGCCCTCGCGCAACGCCCTCGTCTCTGGCTCGGTCATCGCTTCGAATTCTACCCGGGCCGGCGGCAAAGGAACGACGCGAACGTCCCGAGGGAGAGTCGCCGCCACTCGACGATCTCGAGACCCGCGGCCTCGAGCCCGCCCCGGAACGTCGGCCAGTCGAAGGCGGCCGCACGGGGATGCTCGGTGCCGAGCCACCTGTCCGCCCACTCGGCCGTACGGCCGTGCAGCTCCTCGACCAGGAGCACGCCACCCGGCGCGAGCACCCGGTGGATCTCCCGCAGGGCCTCGCGCCACTCGGGGACGTGGTGGAGGATGCCGAAGACGAACACGGCGTCGAACGCTCCGTCGGGCTCGGCGATCGCCGAGATGTCGCCGACCCGCAGCTCGGCCTCGGGACAGCGGGCCCTCGCGCGCTCGATCTGTTCCGGCATCAGGTCGAAGCCCACGAGCCGGCCGGGGCGAAGTCGCCGGGCGAGGAGCTCGGTCGAGAACCCCGAGCCGCAGCCCGCATCGAGGAGCCGCTTCCCGGTCAGATCGACCCCGGCGCGCCGGAGCATGCGCTCGAACAGCGGGAGCTCGATCCAGCGCTGGCCGGCGCGGCGCAGCGGGTTGTTCATCATCCAGAGCTCGATCCGGTTGAGCTTCATCCGATCTCCTCCAGGAGCTGGGCGAGTGACTCGACGCGCAGGTCGGGGATCGCCGCCTCGCGGGGCGCGAGCGTTGCGCCGCCGGGTCGACCCGCGCGGCGATCCACCCAGACCGTCGCCAGCCCGAGGCGCCGCGCGGGAACGACGTCGTGGTAGAGGCTCTGTGCGACGTGCGCGATCGCGCTCGGAGGCAGGGCGAGTCGCCTGCGGGCCTCCTCGAAGTGGGCGGTCCCTGGCTTGTACGAGCGCACCTGATCGGCCGTCACGACCTCGTCGAAGCGCAGCCCCAGCCGCTCCTCGGTGCCCGCGAAGAGGTCGCGATCGACGTTGGAGGTGATGCAGAGGCGGAACCTCTCGCCGAGCCGGCGGAGCGACTCGATCGTGTCGGGGAACGGCGGCCAGGATCCGAGCCCCACCGAGAGGGCGTCGGGCGAGTGAGGCGCAATCCCGAGGTCACGGGCGATCCGGCCCAGAACCTCGCGTAGGATCTGGCGGTACGGCACGAAGGGCCCTGCCTCGATCGCGGCCTCGGCGTCGGCGTAACGAACCAGGAGCGCCTCGTCGTCGAGGTCGACCTCACCGAGCCCGGTCCTGAGGTCGCGGACGATCCCCGTCTCCCAGTCGATGAGCGTCCCGTAGCAGTCGAACGTGAGGGCGCGAATGGTGTCCCAGGTGACCATGGCCGGCATGTATCATTCATCGGCCGTGACCGGCTACCGCGATGAGCTCGCCGCCGCGCGGACGGCTCGGGCGACGTGATCTTCCGGACCGAGGTCCTCGGGTCGGCGCCGAAGACGAAGCGCTTCGAGGCGGGCTTCCTCGGCGTCGCCGACGTGGCGCGCGTCGATGCGCTCCTCCGCGACAGGCTCCAAGGACGGTAGTTCCGTTCTGCGAAGCCTGTTGCAGCCGAGGCGGCAGCTCAGCCGCCGAGGGTCATTCCTCCTGGATGGCACGACCGCTGCAGCCTCCCGGATGCTTGGAGGCTCGAAATCGATGGCAGCACAACAGGTGAGGATCGATGGTGGCGCACCTTTGCGGCTGAGCTGGGGCGCGCTGTTCGGTGGGGCGACGGTGGCCGCCGGGTCGTGGGTCCTTTTGCACGCGCTGTGCTTTGCGGCGGGGCTCTCGGGTGTGGCTCCCTCGAGCGCCGCGGAGCTCAAAGCCGCGGCGATCGGCTCGGGTGTCTGGGCGGTGATCGTCGCGGCGATCTCGCTCTTCGTGGGCGGGCTGGTGACGGGCCGGTCATCGGGCGCACCGACACGAGGTAGCGGTGCGCTCCACGGCATCGTCCTCTGGGGCCTCTCGGCGGTCGGCGGGATGGTCCTGATGACGATGGCCGCGAGCTCGGCGCTCGGCACCTTCGTGGAAGTCGGTGGCCAGGCGATGGGCCGTGCCGCCGAGGAGCGGCGCTGGCACGGCCTCGTGCTCGGCGTGGACTCGGCGGAGCTGCTCGACTCCGTCAACGAATCGCTCGTGCGCAAGGGCAAGCAGCCGGCGAACCTGGAGAACGTCGAGGCGGCGCTCGACGAGGCGATGGGACGCGCCTTCCACGAGGGCCGTGCAACGACCGAGACGCTCGTCACGGCGCTGATGGAGCACACGGCGCTGGCGAAGAAGGACGCCGAGGAAGTCGTCCGCAAGCTCGAGCGCCAGCGCGGCATCGAAGGCCCCGGCGCGCCGCCCGCCAGGGGCAAGCAACCTTGGATGGGGCGCGGCGCACCGGGCTTCATGGGACCTCCGGCACGCATGATGAGCGCGCTGCTCTGGGCGGTCTTCGCTTCGATGCTGCTGTCCCTGGGCGCAGCAGTGGCCGGCGCCATGCTCGGTGTCCCTCGCCGCCCGCTCGCCGTCGCCATGCAGGTCGAGCCACCTCTGGCCAGACCGGGGCAGCCGTCCCCCGCCGAGAAGGCGACGCCCCCGGAGGCGTGACGTGCTCCGCAGCGCGAGGGCGCTCGTCGGCTACGAGGTGCGGGGCGAGGACGGCGAGGTCGGCAGGCTCGAGGAGCTGTACTTCGACGACGAGCTCTGGACGATCCGCTACCTCGTGGTGCGGGCCGGGAGCCGGCTGTTCGGCAGGAGGCTCCTCGTCTCTCCCGAGGCCGTCCTCGCGATCGACGACCACGAGGACGCGATCCGGCTCGGCCTCGGGCGCGACCAGATTGGTGCCAGCCCGGAGATCGACCTCGACCTGCCCGTCTCCAGGCAGGCCGAGGCGATCTATCGCCGCTACTACGGCTGGCCGGTCTACTGGGCCGAGCCCCCGGTGATCGGCGCGCACGTCCCGGCGCGTCCCGCCATCAACCCGCGCGGCGCCCCACCCGCCGAGGAGCTCGGAGATCCCCACCTGCGCAGCTCGACCGAGGTCACGGGGTACAGGGTCGAGGGCGCCGACGGGCCGATCGGACACGTCGAGGACCTCCTCTTCGACGACACCGACTGGAAGCTGCACGCGTTCGTGGTCGACACCGGAGGCTCGAGGCTGTGGCCCGGGCCGAGAGTAGTGATCTCGCCGGAGTCGATCTCGAAGGTCAGCACCAGGGACTCGACCATCCGCGTGCCCCTTGCAAGGAGCGAGGTCGGGGCCGGCGCGGGCCGCTAGGAGGCTCAGGACACCTTCACTTCGATCGTCCGCTTCTTCACCTCCGTGGTCTTCGGGAGGTGTACGTCCAGGATGCCGTCCCGGAACTCCGCGGTGATCTTCGCCGGGTCCGCGTCCTCGGGGATCCCGAAGCTCCGGGCGAAGGTCCCGTACGAACGTTCGATCCGATGATACCGCCTTCCCTTCTCCTCCTTCTCCGCGCGGCGCTCGCCCCGGATCACGAGCATGTCGTCCTGGATTGCGACCCTGACGTCGTCCTTGGCGACTTCGGGGAGCTCGGCCTTGATCACGTACTCCTTGTCCGTCTCGCTGATGTCCACGGCCGGGGCCCAGTCCGCGGGAATGAGCGACTCGCGCCCGAAGGCGCGCCGGAGCGTGCGGTCGAGCACGCGGCCCAGTCGATCGGTGACCTCCTCGATCTCGTGAAAGGGCTCCCAACGAATCAGGCTGCTCATCGTGTCCTCCTGTTCCTCGGGCATAGGCGTGCACGTCCCACGCCATTCAGCGCCGCGGCAAGTTGGCCGCCGGGCTGGCGCGAGGCGGTTCTGCGCGGCACGTCCGGTGCTACGACGAACGACGTGCTCGGCGAGGTGCGGTACGCGAACCGAGAGGAGGCGGGCCGGAAGCTTGCGAAGAGACTCCTCGCCTGGGCGGCCGTGCCCGACCTCGTCGTGCTCGCGTTGCCTCGGGGGGGTGTTCCAGTCGGCTTCGAGGTGGCGCGCGAGCTCGGCGCCCCGCTCGACGTGGCCGTCGTGCGCAAGCTGGGCGTTCCGGGTGAGGAAGAGCTCGCGATGGGGGCGGTCGCCTCCGGCGGCGCCTTGTTCCTGAACCCGGAGGTGATCGGGCTGCTCGGCATCCCTGCTGGGACGGTGGACGAGGTGGTGCGGCGCGAGCAGAAGGAGGTCGAGCGACGCGAGCGTGTCTATCGCGACGGCCGCGCACCGCTCGAGATCGAGGGGCGAACGGTGATCCTCGTCGACGATGGCCTCGCCACCGGAGCCACCATGCGCGCGGCCATCGACTCCGTGAAGAGGCGCAAGCCCGCCCGCCTCATCGTCGCCGTCCCGGTGGCGGCGGCCTCGACCTGCGAGGACATCGGTGCGCTCGTGGATGAGATCGTGTGCCTGGCGACGCCCGAGCCGTTCTACGCCGTGGGCCTCTGGTACGAGGAGTTCCCCCAGCTCGACGACGAAGACGTCCGGGAGCTCCTGCGCACCGTGCGACAAGACGCCCCAGTGTCACGGCGGGGACGAGGTTAACAAGTTCACCAACCAACCGATCGACGCTTCGAGGGTGGCGGTTCGTGAACTTGTTAACCTCGTCCCCGCCCTGGCACGTGGATAGCAACGGTCTTTGTGTGCGCTCGGCGGCTCCAGGTGGACCGTCTGGCGGTGGCTGCGGCTGAACCCCAAGGGAGGCGCTCGGAGTGGCGAGCTCCGGACGGAAACGGCTCGAGAAGCTCTAGAGGGGAGCTGAAGCGCACGAGAGGATAGGACGGCGGCCGGAGAAAGACCGCGGAGACGAGATCCAGACCGGATCCAACGTCAAGGCGGGATCGGAAGCGCGAGCCTCCGATACTCCAGCAGGCAAGAAACACTCTGGAGCGCAGGTCAACCCCAGAAGAGATGGCGCCGCGGAGACCCCCCGCGCGCGCAGCGAGCCGTTCTTCCCGACCCTCCGAAGGGGAGCCGCGGAACGCCAGGCGGTCCACCTCGAGCCGCGGAGCGCGGAAGGCGACTTGTGCCCGCTTCCTGCAGGGGAGCAGGTCGTGCAAGGCGTCGACGAGAACGGCGCGCAGGCTTCCGGCCGCCGGTGCCGGGGCCAGCCTCCCGGAGGACTGTACGACGCGGCCGCCGTCCTGCTGCGACGGAGCGGAGGGTACTGGATGCGCCCGGTGAGCCCGGGCATGGCGTCGTTCGCCGCGTTGCGCCGCGCGGCGGCGAGCCGCTTCCTCGAGCAGGGCCTGCCGACGCGCGCGGAACGGAGCTGGCGCCTCTGGCCCATCGAGGCCGTGACGCGCGTGCCCTTCGGGCTGGCGCCGCCGCTCGCAGTCTACGCGGGGCTCGGGAGCTGGCTCTGCGAGGTCGTCCCCACTCTCGACGGCGAGCGGCGGGTGGCTCTCGTCGATGGGCGCCCGATCCCCGAGGGGCTCATCTACATGGCCGGCGACATGGAGATTCGCTCGCTCGCCCAGGCTGCCGGCGCCGCCGAGCTCGACGAGCAGTTCGGCAGGTGCGCGGACATCCAGCAGGGATTCGTGGCGCTGAACACGGCCCTCTTCAGTGACGGGCTCTTCATCCTGATTCCCCGGGGCGCCATCGTGGACGAGCCTCTGCACGTCATCGTGGTCGCGGCGGCGGCATCGACGCCGAGCATGTCGCACCCTCGCATCCTCGTCATCGCCGGAGCGTCGAGCACGGCCACCATCGTCGAGACGTTCGTCGGTCTGCCCAAGGGAGAGGGCGACGCGCCGACGCTCACCAACGCCGTCACCGAGGTCATGCTGGGGGAGGGAGCGACGCTCGACCACCTCCGCGTCCAGGACGAGTGGGCCGGCGGCTATCACGTGGGGGCGGTCAGTGTCCGCCAGTCCGGAGGATCGCGCTACCGATCACAGGTCGTGTCGCTCGGGTCGGCCGCGTCGCGGCTGGACCTCGACGTTCTCGTCGACGGCCTCGGCGCAGAGTGCGTGCTCGACGGCCTGTGGCTCGCGGGCGGACGGCAGCGCTTCGATCATCGACTCCAGGTCGTTCACGCGCGTCCCCGGACGAGGAGCCTGCTGCGCTACGTCGGGGTCGCCGGCGACGCCGCCAGGTCGGTCATCGGTGGCCGCGTCGACGTGCGCCGGGGCGCGGCCGGAGCCGAGGCGCGCCTCGAGACCCGCGGCGTCCTTCTCTCGCGCGAGGCGCGCGTCGACGCACGGCCCTCCCTCGAGGTCGACGTCGAGACCGAAGAGGCCTCGATCGCTCGGCTTCAGGAGGAGACGCTGTGCCTCGGGGGCGACGGGATCGAGGAGTTCCTGAAAGGAGCCCTGGATCGGATCGACCTGCTGCCGCTCAGGAAGCACCTGGCAAGCAGAATCCTCAAGGTGGGGGACACGCACCCGGTCCGCAAGCCGGCGATTACAAAGACCTTCTGGGGATAACCGCGCGTTTTGCCTTGGGTGCCCTGACCTCGGGCGACGAGTGGCCGGCGGCCACGATGAATCAGACAGATCGCGCGGTTGTGCCTAGGACCGCAATTATATCGCTGCCTTGCGGACCGGGTGCGTGTCCCCGGCGTAGCGCTTAATTATATCGCTGCCTTGCGGACCGGGTGCGTGTCCCCGGCGTAGCGCTTACGGCTGATTCATCACCGAGGTTCGCAGCGCCTCGAGGTCGACCGGCTTGACGAGGTGCGCGTCGAAGCCAGCGGCCAGGGAACGCGCGCGATCGCCGTCGCGGGAGAAGCCGGTGACGGCGATGACGCGCACGTCGTCGTCCAGCTCGCGGAGCCTTCGCGCGACCTCGTAGCCGTCCATGCCGGGCAGCCCGATGTCGAGCAAGGCCACCTGCGGCCGGAAGTCCACGGCCAGGTCGAGCGCGGTCGGGCCGTCCAGCGCCGTGCGGACGTCGTGACCCAGACCCCTGAGCACCTCGGCCATCAGGTCCGCCGAGTCCTCGTTGTCGTCGACCACGAGAATCCTCGTCTGCTTCATCGATCCATCCCCTAGACCCTCGGGAGCGCCTCGACAAGCCCGCTAGAGCACGAGAACGGCGGCGCCTCGAATCGCATCGGTCTTCAAGCGGATCAGCGCGTCGCCGGCCGCTTCGAGCGGAAAGGTCTCGATCCGTGTCCTGACACCGGTGCGCGCCGCCTCCGCGAGGAAGGCCCGCCCGTCCGCGCGCGTGTTGTTCGCGACGCTCCGGATGGTCCGCTCCCAGTAGAGCAGCGCGTAGGGCAGCGCTGGAATCTCGGTCATGTGAATCCCGCCCAGGACCAGCGTCCCGCCTCTGTCGAGGTGCGAGAGCGCGAGCGGCACGAGCTCGCCGACAGGCGCGAAGACGATGGAGGCGTCGAGCAATGCGGGCGGTCGCAGGGTGGCGTCGCCCGACCAGGCGGCGCCGAGCTCGAGCGCCAGGTCCCGATGCCGCGCCTCGCGTGTGCACACGTACACCTCGGCGCCGCGAGCGCGGGCGATCTGGATCGCCACGTGTCCCGCGGCGCCGAATCCGTAGATGCCCAGCCTCGCGCCGGTCCAGATCTCGAGGCCGGTACGCGCGAGGCACCGGTAGCCGATGATCCCCGCGCAGAGGAGCGGCGCCGCGTCGAGGTCGCCGAAGCCCGCGGGGAGCGAGTAGGTGAACTCGGCTTCCGCCAGCATGTACTGGGCGAAGCCGCCGTCCACCGTCCAGCCGGTGAAGTCCGATGCCTCGCAGAGGTTCTCGCGTCCGGCCCGACAGAAGCGGCACGTGCCGCAGGTGCGCTGCAGCCACGCGACTCCGACGCGGTCGCCGACCGCGGTACCGGCCACACCCGGCCCGAGCGCGGCCACCTCGCCGACCACCTGGTGCCCCGGAATCAGCGGAGAGCGGCGCCGGGACAGCTCGCCCTCCACGACGTGCAGATCGGTGCGGCAGACCGCGCAGGCGCGCACCCTGACGAGCACCTGCCCGGGCCCGGGCGCCGGCGTGGGCACCTCCGCGAGCCGAAGCGGCCGCTCCACGACCGGCCGGGGAGCATCGAGGACGAGCGCGCGCACGGCCGCTACGATGCGGCCGGAGCCGCTCGTTGACAAGCCGCTCGATGGCTACCGTCTGATCGCCGGCGGGGGCGGCGCCGAGAAGCTGCGGTGGTGGTGATGGATGATGATCGGGTAGTGGAAGGCGACGCCTGGATAGAAGAACGGGTCGTACCACCAGATCGGGCCCCATCCGAGCGCGACGGAGTAGGACGTGGTCGGGTAGGCGCGGGTGTCGACCTCCAGTCGCTCGAAGGGGGTTCTCTGGGCGACTACCCGTCCGGGCGTCTGCACCCGCCAGCGGAGCTCGAATCCCCCGAGGCGCTCCTCTACACGGAGCGCGCGGGGCAAGGGGTAGTAAAGGTCGATGACACGCTTCTGGCCGGTCGCAACGCCGATCACGGGGACGACCGTCGAGTCCGTGTTCACGAAGGCGGGCCCGGTCTCGCGACCGCCAGGAAGGACCAGCACGAGCTCGCGGAGGTCGACTGACCACGCGGCGTCGCTGTCGTTCGAGGCGACGAGGCGAACGTGGAGCATCCTCTTGCGGAGCCTGCCGCCCTCGGCATCGACGTCGGTCAGGCCGAACGAACCGAGCGTCACGTCGCCGCGGGGCGACTCGGGCGGAACCTCGTACCGAGCCGCTGGATAGCCGCGGATGCTCGCGGTGACCTGCTCGGTCGGCCTGTACACGTACGGCCCGGAGACGCATCCGAAGGCCGCCACCACCAGGAGCTTCGGGACGTAGCGCACGATCGACACCTCCGCCCGTGAAGTTAAGGCGACCACGGGGCCTTCAAAGGGGGAGGCCTTGCGCGAACGAGAGTGGACAAATGCGCCCGCACTTCTCGCGATTCGCACCGAGCCGCGCGGGCGTTCTTGCGCCGAGGTGCCCACGGTCGCAGATGTCAGAGGTGACAGCAGGAGGTGACGAGCATGCCCATGTACGAGTTTCTCTGCCAGGCGTGCAGGAAGCGGTTCGAGGCGTTCCAGCATCTCGAGGAGCGTGTACACCGGCCTCCCTGCCCGCGTTGCGGGTCGGCCAGGCGCGTCGAGCACTTGATCTCGAGCTTCTACGCGAAGACCAGCCGTAAGGCATGAGCGAGGAGGACATCCCATGAGCCAGGTCAGACCCGTACCCGAGGGGCAGCGAAGCATCACACCGCACATCGTCGCGCGCGACGCTCGCAAGGCGATCGAGTTCTACAGGGCAGCGTTCGGCGCCGAACAGCGCGTGCTCATCCCGGCGCCAGATGGCAGGGTCATGCACGCCGAGCTGCAGATCGGCGACTCGAGGATCTACGTCGCGGACGGGTTCAGCCCCGCGGGCGCGCTTCCCACGGGCATCGTCCTTCACCTGTGGGTGCCGAACTGCGACGAGATCTGGGAGCGGGCGCTGAAGGCGGGAGCGACGGTGAAGATGCCACTCGAGAACGCCTTCTGGGGCGATCGCTACGGACAGCTCATCGATCCGTTCGGTCACACCTGGTCGGTCGCGACCCACGTCGAGGACGTGGCGCCCGACGAGGTGCAGCGGCGCGCGAAGGACGTCTTCGCGAAGAAGACTGCCTGAGGTCCCCGCCAAACCGGCTATCCTCGGCGAACGCCAGATGGCTGCCGTCCGGATCATCGCCGGTCGATTCGAGGTAGAGGCCGTCGCCGGCACCGGCGGGATGGGGGTCGTCTACCGCGCGCGCGACCGCGAGGCAGAGCCCGGAGCGAGCGGCTCGGTGGCGCTCAAGGTCGTTCATGGTCGGAGCCAGCAAGGCCTCGAGCGCTTCGAGCGCGAGGCCCGGACGCTCTCCGAGCTGCGCCACCCGGCCATCGTGCGGTACATCGCGCACGGGACTTCCCCCCAGGGCGAGCTCTGGCTCGCCATGGAGTGGCTCGAGGGAGAGGATCTCGAAGAGCGGCTCGCCCGGGGCCGGCTGCCGATCGGCGAGTGCGTCGAGCTCGGAGGGCGAGTCGCCGCGGCGCTGGCCGTCGCGCACGCAGCGGGCATCGTCCACCGCGACATCAAGCCCTCGAACCTCTTCCTCCCTTCGGGCGCGATCGAAGAGGTCAAGGTCCTCGACTTCGGCATCGCGCGGGCCGGTGGTCCGCTCGCGGCGCGGACGAAGAGCGGTGTGATCCTGGGAACGCCGGGATACATGGCGCCGGAGCAGGCGCGCGGTGAACGCTCGCTCGACGCCAGGGCGGACGTCTTCGCGCTCGGCAGCGTGCTCTTCGAGTGCATCACGGGCCAGGCTGCCTTCGCCGGCGAGCACCTGATGGCGATCCTGACCAAGATCCTCTTCGAGGACACGCTCCGGGTCTCGGAGCTCCGAGGTGGCGTGCCGGCGGCCCTGGACTCGCTGGTCGCGCGGATGCTGGCGAAGCAGCCGGCCGACAGGCCCGCCGACGGTTCGGCGCTCGAGACCGCGCTCCGCCGACTCGACCCGGCCGGCACGATCGACGAGGCCCCCACCCCTCAGCCAACCGGCGAGCGTTCGATCACGGGCCGGGAGCTCTGCCTGTTGTCTCTCGTCCTCGCCCGGGACGACCCGCGGTCTTCCGAGCCGATCGATCCCGACCAGACGGCGAGGATGCTGCTCGCCGAGGGAGCGCCGGAGGTCGAGGAGATCCGGACCGCCCTGGCTCCCTACGGTGGCCGGCTCGAGACGCTCGCCGACGGATGTCTGGTCGTCGCGCTGCGAGGCAGGGGAACGGCCACGGACGCCGCGGCGCAGGCGGCGCGCTGCGCGCTCACGTTGCGGGCTCTGATCCCTCGCGCGGCGATGGCCCTCGTGACGGGTCTCGGGGAGCTACAGGGCCAGCGCCTGGTCGGGGAGGCCATCGATCGGGGCGCTCGGCTCGTCAGGTCGGTCGAGCCCTCGGAGCTTGGCCCGCCGCCGGTCCTGCTCGACGAGGTCACTTCTGGGCTCCTGGACGCGCGCTTCGAGGTCGGACCGGACCGCCTTCTCGTGGGCGAGCTTCCCGAGACGGAGTCCCCGCGGACGCTGATGGGCAAGAGCACGCCGTGCGTCGGCCGCGATCGCGAGATCGCCACGCTGGTCGGGCTCTTCGAGTCCACGGTGAACGAGCCGCAGGCGCACGCGGTCCTGGTCACGGGCGCCGCCGGCGTGGGCAAGTCGCGCCTGAGGCTGGAGGCGCTCTCGCGCCTGAGGGCCACGAGCGGGGACCTCGTGGCCTGGCTCGGGCGTGGCGACCCGATCCGCGCCGGCTCGCCCCTTGCGCTCCTCGCCGATGTCGTACGGCGAGCGTGCGGGGTGCGGCAGGGCGACCCGCTCCTCGTGCAGCGCCGGGCGCTCGAGGCGCGCGTCGCGCGGGTCGTGCCGGCCGGGGAAGCGCCGCGCGTCGCCGAGTTTCTGGGCGAGATGGTCGGCGTGCCGTTCCCGGACCAGGCCAGCGTCCAGCTCCGGGCGGCGAGGCACGACGCCGCGCTGATGGGCTCGCAGATCCAGCGCGCCTGGGAGACGTTCGTGTCGGCGCAGTGTGCCGCGGGCCCCCTCGTCCTCGCGCTGGAGGACGTTCACTGGGCGGACCCGCCGAGCCTGCGGGCCGTTGGCGCGACGCTTCGCGCTCTCGCCGATCGCCCGCTCCTCGTCCTTGCCTTCGGGCGCCCGGAGAGCGAGGAGCAGGTGTCGCGAGCGTGGTCCGAGCGCCCGCTGGACCACCTTCGTCTGGCGGGGCTGAATCGTCGAGCGGCCGAGGCGCTGGCGCAGTGCATGCTGGGCTCGGCAGTCGCGACCGAGGTGGTGAACGAGGTCGTCGAGCACTCCGCTGGGAACGCCTTCTTCCTCGAGGAGCTGATCCGCGCCCAGGCCACCGGAGCGGTACGGACGGCTCCCGCCACGGTGCTCGCGATGATCCGCGGCCGACTCGACGCCCTCGATGCCGGCGCGCGCCGGGCGCTCAGGGCCGCCAGCATCTTCGGCCGGACCTTCTGGCGAGGCGGCGTGGCCGCGATCATCGGTGGCGACGGCGAGGCCGATCTCGACGCCGTCCTCTCCGACCTCGCCGAGCGAGAGGTCGTCGCGCGACGCCGCAGCGAGCGCTTCCCCGGCCAGTCGGAGTGGACCTTCAGGCACGATCTCGCGCGCGAGGCGGCCTACGGGATGCTCACAGAGGCCGACCGCGCGGTGGGTCACGGACTCGCGGGGGACTGGCTCGAGCGCCTGGGAGAGCGCGACGCGGTGACGCTCGCCGAGCACTTCGAGCGCGGAGGAAACGCGGCCCGGGCCCTGCGCTGGTACGTGACGGCGGCCGACGATGCCCTGCGCGCGAGCGACCTCGGGGCCGTGATCGACCGCGCAGAGCGCGCTGTGTCCCTCGGCGCCGCGGGCGAGACCCTCGGAGCGGTCCGCGCGCTCGAGGCCGAGGCGTACCGATCCCTCGACCAGAACGAGCTTGGGCGGAAGGCCGGCCTCGAAGCGCTCCGTCACCTCCCGCCCGAGAGCCGGAGGAGGTATTCCGCGGCCGGAGCGCTGGCCACGGCGCTCGGCCGGCTCGGCCGCCATGATGCGCTGGTCGCGCTGGCCGAAGAGCTGCTCGAGCCAGCGCCCGCCGAAGCCGCCGTCGAGCACGTGTCGGCCGCGGCGCGTGCCGCGATCTCGCTCTTGTTTGCCGGAAGGTACGCCGTCGCGGAGGCGCTGCTGCGTCAGATCGAGCAGCTCGACCCCGCCGTCGCCGAGCGGGAGCCCACGGTTCGCGCCTGGATCCACGTCGTGAGGGCGACACGCGCCCAGTTCGCCGGCGACCTCGGAGCCCTCGCAGCCGAGGAGGAGGCAGCGGCGAACGCGTACGAGGCGAGCGGGAACGTGAGGTCCGCGCTCGAAGAGCGCACGTCGCTCGGCTGGGCATGCGTACTCCTGGGCGCCTACGAGCGGGCGGAATCGGTGCTGCGCGAGACCCTCGCGGCCGGCCGGCGCCTGGGGATCCCGCAGGTCGAGCTGGGCGCACGCGAGAACCTCGGTCTCGTGCTGGCGTTGCAGGGCCGGCTCGAGGAAGCGCTGCCGCTCCAGGAGGAGGCCTTGCGGGGCTTTGCGGCTCACCAGTACCGACGGATGGAGGGCGGCACGCAATCGGAGCTGGCGAGGACGCACCTGTGGCGCGGCGACCTCGATGCGGCCGTGGACTGCGCTCGAGCCGGCGTCGAGCTGCTCGCGGAGGCGCCGTCGCTCCTGGCCAGAGGGCTCTCCATCCTCGCCGAGGTGCACCTCGCCCGCAGCGAGGGGTCACTCGCGATCGAGCCGGCGCGGCGAGCGATGGCCATCCTGACCTCGCTCGGTGCGGTCGAGGAGGGCGAGATGTTCATCCGGCTCGCGTTCGCCCGGTCGCTCGAGGCCGTGGGTGAGCACGAGGCGTCACGAGCCGCTCTCGCCGAGGCGCGCGTGCGCCTCCTGACGGTCGCCGACAGGATCCGCGACCCGACTCTGCGCGAGAGCTTCCTCGGCAGGGTGCCGGAGAACGCTCGGATCCTCGCGCTGACCCGGGGCTAGTACACTCGAGCTTGACATGCGTAACGCATGCAGACATGCTGACAACATGTCGAAGATGATCCAGATCCGCAACGTGCCCGATGCCCTGCACCGCCGACTCAAGTCGCGCGCGGCGATGGAGGGCCGCACGCTGTCGGACTACCTGCTCGGAGAGCTCGAGCGCGTGTCGGAGCGTCCCACCCGCCAGGAGCTCCTGGCGCGACTGGCCGAGGTGACCCGCGACGACGTGCGACCGCGCCCCGCCGCGATCCTGCGAGCCGAGCGGGCCGCGCGGTGATCGTCCTCGATGCGTCGGCCGCCGCGGAGCTGGTGCTTCGAACGCCGACCGGCGCCCGCGTCGCCGCCCGTCTCGCCGGCGGCGACTCCCTGCATGCGCCGCACCTCGTCGATCTCGAGGTCGGGAGTGTGCTCCGCCGCCTCGAATCGTCCGGATCGATCGCGGCGCGGGAGTCGGCCGCGGCGCTCGTCGACTTCCTCGCCCTGGACATCACCCGCTACCCGCACGAGCTGCTCATGCCGCGGATCTGGCAGTTGCGAGGGAACCTGACCACGTACGACGGCTGCTACGTTGCGCTGGCTGAGGTTCTCCGTGCGCCGCTGGTCACGTGCGACGCCCCGCTCGCCCACTCCCCCGGACATCGGGCACGAATCGAGCTCATCTGAGCTGCCGCGCGCCCGCGGAAACTGCGAAAGTCGGGCTAGTACCGCCGGTGCGCGCGCGCTTCCTCGTCCGCGAGCGCGCGGCCGTCGCTTCGCACCCGCCAGGCGCACCTCGAGCCAGCCTCGCGCCCCGCTCCTACCCCATCAGACCGGCTCGGTAGTCGGTGACCGCGGCCTGCCCATGCCGTCGTTGGCGCGAGCTCGGCGCTCGTGGCATCATCCCCTCGTGATCGAGATCGCACCCCGGATTGTCGTCGATCCGGCTGTCAGGCACGGAAGGCCGGTCATCGCGGGTACGCGCGTGCCGGTCGCGACGGTCGTTTCGCACCTGGGCGCCGGCTGGAACGTCGACCGCGTCGTCGAGGAGTTCGCCATCACACGCGAGGACGTGATGGCCGCGCTCCAGTACGCTGCTCGGATTCTGGAGCAAGAGGAAGTGCGGGCGGTCGGATAGGTGGCGTCGTTCCTGGTCGACGAGGATCTTCCGCGGAGCCTCGCGGAGCGCGCGGTCCGGCTGGGCGTCGACGCCGTCCACGTGCTCGATGCGGGGCTCCGCGGGGCGGTGGATGCAGACGTGCTCGCCGCCGCCGTCGCGCACGGCAGGACTCTCGTGACCGCCGACAAGGAGTTCGGAAACGTGCTCACGTACCAGCCCGAGAAGCACGCAGGCGTCGTGCTCGTCCGAATCCCCGAGGAAGTCGACCCTGATCTGCGCATCGATCGCGTGTGCGAGATCCTCGCGTCCCTGTCGCACGAAGAACTGCGCGCCACGATCGTGGTCGTCGAACCGGTTCGGCTGCGTATCCGGCGGTCGACGCCGTAGGTGCGGGCTGACCCGCAATCGACAGGGTGCCGGAGAACGCCCGGATCCTCGCGCTGACCCGGGGCTAGTACCGCCGGTGCGCGCGCGCTTCCTCGTCCGCGAGCGCGCGGCGGAGCGCCTCCGAGCCTCCGGTCGCGAGCGGAGCCCCGTGGCTCGGGCAGAGCGTCTCGACCTCGACGTCGAGGAGGGCGCGCAGGCTCGCGAGGGCGCGCTGGGGATCGGCCGACCCGTTCCCGTCCGTCGTGGGGAGCTCGAACGGCCCGTCGTCGCCTCTCACGAGTAGATCGCCGAGGAAGAGGATTCCCGCGGCGTCGGACCTCTCGCGCAGGAGCACGTAGCTCTCCTCGGTCGGCCCGGGCGCGTGCAGGGCGCGGAGCCCGCCCGGCAGGTGGTCGCCGTGTCCGAACCAGCCATCGGCGGGCTCGTCCAGGCCGGTCGCGTGCTTCGGCGCCCAGACGGGCGCGTCGAAGAGCCGGCGGTACCTCCACGCGGCCCGTTGATGGGAAGCCGTCGTGAGGCAGATCGCTCCGACGTTCCCCAGAGCTCCCAGGACGCCGTCGGCTGCGGAGAGCGGATCGACGAGCACGGAGCCCTCTCGCGCCATCAGCCCGTACGAGTCGCAGCGGACACCGGTCCGCTCGTCCCGGACGGTCCAGTGGACCAGGCCCGGCGAGATCTCGTCGATTCGGGTTGCCTTCATTCGCGGCTCGGCCGGGTGGGAGGTCATGCCGACAAACGAATCACGCGAGCGAGGGGCGACAAGGTCCGGCGTGACCCCGCGAGGTGGTTTCGCTACAGTGCCAGCCATGGGTCACCTCGGACATCTGAAGCAGGAGTACCGGGATCTGCTGCGCCGCCTCGAGGGTGGTCCGGTCGCGATGCCCCGTCCGCGCGAGCCGCGTGCGTGGGAGGGCTTCCGCGAGATCCTGGAGATCCTGTACTCGCCCGAGGAGGCCGCGCTGGCCGCGCGATTCCCGGTAGCGCCGACGGATCTGAAACGCCTGGCCCGGCGGCTCGGCGTACGCCAGGCGGAGCTCGTACCTCGCCTCGAAGCGATGTGCGACAAGGGGCTCGTCCTCGACCTGGTGCACCCGCGCTCGGGCGAGACACGCTACCTCCTCTCGCCGCCGGTCGTGGGGTTCTTCGAGTTCTCGCTGATGAGGGCGAAGGACAGCATCCCGAAGAAGAGGATGGCCGAGGCGCTCGAAGCGTACACGCACGGCGACGACACGTTCGCGCGCGAGGTGTTCGGCGGCGACACCGTGATCGGCCGGACGCTTGTCGCCGAGACCGCGCTCGACGGCGATCAGCCGGAGGTCCTCGACTGGGAGCGAGCCACCGCCATCATCCGCGACGCCCGTGCGTGGTCCGTCGCGCTCTGCTACTGCCGCCACAAGGCCGAGCACCTCGAGGAGGCCTGCGACGCGCCGATGGAGGTCTGCCTTTCGCTCAACGGGGGCGCGGATTTCGTGATCCGCCGGAAGTTCGGCCGCGCGATCGAGAGGTCGGAGGCCATGGACATCATGACAAGGGCCCGCGGCAGCGGTCTCGTGCAGCTCGCCGACAACGTCCAGGGCCACCCCACCTGGATCTGCAACTGCTGCGGCTGCTGCTGCGGGCAGCTCCAGGCGATCAACGAGCTGGGCCTGAAGGCCGTCAACCCCTCCGCCTTCCTCGCGCGCTCGGACACGGCCAAGTGCAGCGGGTGCTCGCGATGCTCGCGCGCGTGCCCCATCACCGCGATCACGATGACGGCTCAGCGCGTCACCGCGAAGCGCAAGAACACCCTCGTCCCCGTGGTGGACGAGGAGCGCTGCATCGGCTGCGGCGTCTGCGTGGGCGCATGCAAGAAGGACGCGATGGGAATGGTGCGGCGGAGCGAGCGGCCGCACGTTCCGGTCAACGCCATCGAGCGAAGCGTGCGGATGTCGATCGAGCGCGGCCGGCTCGCGCAGCTCCTGTTCGACGAGGGAGCGAACCGCGGCATGCGATTCCTGAACGCGGTCCTCCGGACGCTCGAGAGGCTTCCGGTGGCGGAGCGGGCGCTGGCGAGCGAGCAGGTTCGCTCGCGGTTCGTGCGGGCGGCCCTCGCCCGGATTCAGGACCCGCTGGGATCCTGAGCTCCCTGCCACTTCTCTCCCAGCCAGGCGCCGACGAGCGAGAGAAGCGCCAGGACCGGTGTCGCGCAGAGAAGTGGCGTGAGGCCCCTGTCGAGGACGCCGGCGAGCCCGAGGAGCACGAGGGCCGCGAGGACGGCCGACAGGCCGGGCTCGACGATCGTGCGGCCCTTCGACATCCGGCCCACGAGCACTCCTCCCAGGAAGAAGCCGAGGAGGAAGCCGCATCCCGCCGTGACGAGGAGGCTCTCTGCCGCGCCTTCGTCCTCGGCGACGCCGCGGAGCGTGGCCGACGCCGCGACCGCGACCGTGGCGGCCGCGGCGATGCCGCAGATCCCGAGCGTCACCAGGGTCCCGAGCAGGACCCAGCGCCACTGCAGGCCGCCGTGCCGGATCACCAGGCCCGCGCGGACCATCGACGAGGAGGCGGGCGGCAGGCTGATGCCGCCGCCGACCGGCGCTCCGCATGCCCGGCAGAGGCGCTCGTGCAGCTCGTTCATGACGCCGCACGTCCCGCACGGGATGCCTCGCTCCACGGGCGAAGTGATAGCACGACCCAAGGGGCCCTCTTCCCGCCTTTTCCACTATGATGCGGGTCGTGTTCCCCCTCGTGCATGGCGAGCTGGCCGAGCGGGGACCGATCGATCTTCTCAAGCTGTGCGAGGAGAAGCGGTTCACCGGCCTCATCGAGATCGCGGCCGGAAAGCTCGGCGGGAGCCTCCAGCTCCGTGGCGGCGAGATCGAGACCATCGCGCTCGAGGGCGCGGCGGCAGATCCGCTCGATGCGTTCCTCGCGCTGACCGCGGGCCGCTACACGCTCCGGCAGCAGATGCCCAACCTCGACGGCGGACTGTCGAACGATCCGATCGTCCGCGGCTTCATCGCCGACCACGGGCCGGCCGACGTGCTGCGCTTCTGCGAGGCGGCCGGTCTGTCCGGCGAGGTGAGGCTCTCGAGCGGAAAGCGACGAGTCGAGGTCCTCTACGAGTCGGGTCAGATGACGACGATCAAGGTCGACGGCAAGACCGACGCGGATCTGGAAGAGGCGTGGGCGTGGACGAGCGGAGAGTTCGAGGTCACCGCTCGGCCGCTCTTCGAGGCAACCCGCGAGGAGCCGGTGGCCGACGAGACGGGCCAGTTCCTGCGGGTCGTGCAGGTCGCGCTGGCTAAGGTCATCGACAGAGCCCAGAAGGTCCGCGAGCTGACCGACACGCAGCAACGGCCGATCCCGCTCGTGACGCGCAAGAAGCCGCCGCCCCCGCCGCGGGCGGACCAGACGGTGCAGGTCTACTTCCTCGAGGACATCGTCCCGGAGACTTCCCTCGCCGAGCCCGCCGCCTCGACGACGCGTCATGCTCGCAAGGACGTGACCGCGGAGCTCGTCGGGGAGCCGCGGCCGGCGCCTGCCACGGTGGAGCTCGCCGACACCGCGCCGTCGATGGAGGCTGCGGCGACATCGGGCGTCGGCATGGCGGATACGGCTCCCTGGGCGCAGGCCGTTCACGCGAAGTCGCCGTCGATGGCGACTTCGCAGGACACACCGCCAGGCCGCGCGAGCCAGACGCCGGTCTGGGTCTGGATCGCCCTCGGCGCGTCGATCGGCGGAGTCGTGGTCGCCCTCCTGGCTCAGCTCATCCGATGAGGCTCGGCATCCGGATCGTGGCTCTGGCGCTGATCTGCTCGCTCGCGGCGCTGCTCGCCGTCGCGCAGGCGGATGACCCCGCGCCACGGCCCCGGATCGATCGGGTGCTGGTTCCCGCGGGCGCCTTCACGATGGGAGCCGACGAGGGAGGCGAGGCCGACGAGCGGCCGGCCCACCGCGTCGAGGTGCGCGCGTTCGCGATCGACCGGCTCGAGGTCTCGAACGAGGACTACGCCTCGTGCGTGGCCGCCGAGCGGTGCCGCTCGCCGCGGCGGTTCGGCCCCGAGCCCCTGGGCGCGCGCAAGCCGGTCGTGGGCGTCTCGTGGTTCGACGCCGGCGCTTACTGCGCCTGGGCGGCTGGCCGGCTGCCCACGGAGGCCGAGTGGGAGAAGGCCGCGCGGGGCGGGGACGCGAGGCGGTTCCCCTGGGGCGACGAGCCTGTCCCCGACGATGCGCACGCGACCTTCGGCTCGCGGCATCGCGGCCCGACCGACGTCGGGACGAAGCCCGCGGGCGCCGGTCCCTACGGAGCGCTCGACCAGGCCGGAAACGTATGGGAGTGGGTGAGCGACGTGTACGGCCCCACGTATTACCGCGACGCCCCTGCGGCGAACCCGACGGGACCGACGTGCGACGAGGCGGTGCGGGTCTACGCTCGCCTGCGCGCCCAGGGCCTCGAAGGGCTCACGGGCACGAACCCCCTCCCCACGACCTGCGAGCGCGTCCTCAGAGGGGGAGCCTGGAACTACGGCGGCCCCGGCCTGAGGACGACGAACCGCGTCCACCACCCGCCCACGTTCCGCATCCGCTACTCGGGCTTCCGCTGCGCGGGGGATCCTCAGTAAAGAGCCCGTCCCTGCTTCAGCCTCGCGCCGGAGGCGAATTCGGCGGCCGACATCCGCTTCTTTCCCTCGAGCTGGACCTCGCGAAGGACGATGGCGCCGTCTGTGCAAGCCACCCAGATGCCGTCGCCGCCGGCCGCGACGACGCGTCCCGGAAGGTCCGCCGGCGTACCCGGCGCCGGCCGCGTTCGATGGACCTTGAGGGTGCGGTCGTCGAGGGTCGTGAACGCTCCAGGCCAGGGGTTCAGGGCCCGAACGTGATCGTGGATCCGCTGCGCGGTGTCCTCGAAGCGTATCCTGCCCTGAGCCTTCTCGAGCAGCGGCGCCATGGTCGCCAGCGACGAGTCCTGCGGCTCGGGCCGAGCCCTTCCGTGCTCGATGTCCGGCAGGCTGTCCGCCACGAGCTGGGCGCCGAGAAGCCCCAGGCGCACGCCGAGCTCGCCTGAGGTCTCGTCGGGACCGATCGGCGTACTGCGGCGCGCCAGCATCGGACCGGTGTCGAGGCCCTCGTCCATGAGCATCAGGGTGACGCCGGTCTCCTTCTCGCCGCGAAGGATCGCCCACTGGATCGGCGCGGCACCTCGATAGCGGGGCAGGAGCGACGCGTGCACGTTGACGCAACCCAGCCCGGGGATCGACAGGATCTGCGGCGGGAGGATCCGTCCGTACGCGACGACCACGAACAGATCCGCATCGAAGGCGGCCAGGCGCGCCCACAGCTCCGGGTCCTTCATCTTCAGCGGCTGAAGGACGGGAATGCCGGTCAAGCTCGCCAGTACCTTCGTGGGCGGCGCGGCGAGCTTCTGGCCGCGGCCCTTCGGGCGATCGGGCTGTGCCACCACCGCCTTCACGTCCGCGATCTCGACGAGCCTCGCGAGCGTCGGCACGGCGATCTCCGGCGTGCCGAAGAAGACGACTCGCAAGGGCATCCCTACAGAGCCGGCCGACCGGGGGGCTCGGGCTCCTCGTGAGACTCCCTGTGCTGAGCGGCCTGGTGCCACTTCAGCATCTTGCGATGGATGAAGCGCCTCTTGAGCAGGCTCACTCGATCGACCAAGAGAACGCCGTCCAGGTGGTCGATCTCGTGCTGGATCGCGACGGCGTACAGCCCCTCCGCCTCGACCTCGAACGGTTGCCCGCTCCGGTCCAGGGCGCGCGCGCGGATCCACCCGTCGCGGTGGATGTCCTCGTGGATGCCGGGAAACGACAGGCACCCCTCCTCCCAGACGACCTCGCCACGGCGCTCGAGGATCTCCGGGTTGATGAACACTTGCAGCCCGGTTGCGCGCTCCGCCTCGTCGTTCTGCTGCAGATCCAGGACGAAGACCCGCAGCGCCAGGCCGATCTGGGTCGCCGCCAGGCCCACGCCCGGAGCCGCGTACATCGTCTCCGCCATGTCATCGAGCAAGGCTCCCAGAGCCGGTTCGACGGAGGCGACGGGCTTTCCGGGCACGCGAAGCCGCTTGTCCGGGTACTTCAGGATCGTTCGGAGCGCCATTGGAGCACGCCCGAGTTTCCTAACATCTGGCTCCGGTCACGGCAAGTGGGCGGCGTAGGCGCCGCGGAGCTCGGGGTCTCGAAGAATCTCGTATGCCTCGTCGACCATCTCGCGCAGCTCGGCGAGTCCGTCCGAGAGGTCGGCCATGGACGGATCGACGGCTCGCCCGGCCGCCAGCTCGCGGCGCAGGTCCAGATACGCGCGGCGGATCTCCCATCCGCTCGCGCCACGCGGGAGGCCGAGGACGGAGAAGTAGTCGGCCACGCGGGCGAGGCGAAGCCGCTCGAGGATCCGCGAGCGGTCGACCTCGCTCGGGCCGGCCTGGCGCTCCAGCGCGACCCTGGCGTCGGGACGTGCCTCGTCCAGAGCGGCGACCTCGAGGTGGCCGAGGACGACGAGGCCGTAGAGCGCCGCTCCGAGGTCGAGCTCGGCGCCGGGCGCGAGCACCTCCGACAGAGGCCGCATGCCGTCGCAGCGGGCGAGCGCCTCGAGCTCCTCCGGCACGAGCCCGATCGCCTCGAGCTCGCAGAGGCCGACCTCCCGCCGGCGGAGCACGGTCGAGGGGCCGCCGAGCTTCGGGGCCATCGCTTCCGGGCGAAGCTTTCGCCGCAGGCCTTCGACGATCAACGCGGGCGTCGGCAGGTCGATGACGATCCGTTCGGAGCGAGGGAGGGCTCCGCCCTCGACGGACCAGTGACCACGCTCCCACGCGAAGATGCTGAAGAGGATCCCCTCGAAGTGGTGGCGGACGATCGGGAAGAGCTCCTCGTGCCGCAGGACGCCCCGCTCGACCAGGATCGCGCCGGCTCGGCGGCCGCTAGCCGCGATCATCGCCCGTACCTGCTCGTACTGCGGTCGCGCGATGCGGCCCTCGCGCCAGAGGACCTCGACGAGCCGGTCCTCGAGCAGGTTCGAGGTGACCAGCGCGACCTGGCCGCCCCAGAGGTGCACGACCTTCTCGGCGTCGCCCTGCTGGAGCTGCAACCGACCGCTCAGCCGCCCCGCCCAGGCGGCCGCGAGGAGCGTGGGCAGGTCCGTCTCGTGCAGCTCGCCCTCGGTCGCGGCAGCCCCGCGCAGCCGCAGGACCGGGCGCGGGGTCCCTTCGGCCGCGCTCGTCGGATCGACCTCGGGCGGCGGCATGCTCGAGACGCGGGGCGGCGGCGAAGGGATGGTCGCCCGCGCGGCACCGGCGATCTCGGGAGGCGGAACGCTCGAGGCGCGCGGCGGCTGGATGGTGACCCGCGCGGGGGCGCCCGGCTCGGGCGGTGGGATGCTGGAGACGCGTGGCGGCGCGCAGAAGGCGGGCGCCTGCGTGACCATCAGGCCAGTCGGAGCTTCTCCCATGGCGAACGCGTCCGACGACGGCGTCGGCGCGTCGGGGGTCGCGGAGTCCCCGGCGGGCGCAGCAACAGGGGACGGCGGATCGGCAGAAGGCGGCGGTACGGGCTCGGTCCGTACGGGACGCGGAGGCAATTCCGTCACCGAGACGGGCGGCGCAGCGGGAGCCTCGACCGCCGCTTGCACGCGCGAGACGACGACCGAGTGATCCGCGCGGCCGAGCTGGAAGCTCTCCGTCTCGAATGCTCCCGCAAACGTGTCGACGCTCGGATCGTCGTCGCCGCCGAGCCCCGGCGCGAGCTCGTCCACGAGCTCGGGCGGCAGGAACGCCTCCAGGTCCTCCTCGGACGGGAGGCTCTGGAACGACAGCGGCGGAGATTCGGGGAAGAGACGCTGCTCCACGTCGGACAGGACGCGACGCAGCTCGGTGGACAGGGGCAGGTCGGCGGCCGGCGCGGGCGCGGGCTCGGAGGGCCTGGCAGGCGGCGCCGCCGGCGCGTCGGAGCGCTCGGGCCCTGCCGGCACCGCCTCGGTGGCCGGGGGCGCGGGTGCAGCGGGTCCGCCCTCGGGCAAGACGAAGGTCTTCTCACGCGGCGCCAGCGTCGGACCAACGGCGATCGACGAGCTCACGATCGATCCGGCGGAGGTCGTCATCGGCGACAGCGGCTCGGGTGGCTCGCCGAGATACGTCCTCAGCTTCTGTATGAGGCGACTCGAATCGACCGGTCTCGGGAAGAACGCGTCTCCCCCACGAACGATCGCGTCGGCGGTCGACTGGAGCGTGACGCCTGCCCGGCCGACGAGGAGGATCGGGAGGCTGGCGCTGGTTGGCGAGCCACGCAGCGTCCCGCATAGCGAGAGCGCTTCGGGCTGGTCCGCGTCGAGGACCACGAGCGCCGGCCGGCGCAGCGCGGCGAGCGCGGCGCCGTCCTCGGGTCGGGCGTGCAGGACGAGATAGCCGGCCGCGCGAATCGCCGACGACAGCGCCGGCCCTTCGGGCGTCGCGTCGAGGATCAGCACGGGACCCGACAAGGCACCCGGATGCTACCGTGTCGCGCCCCACGGCGCCATTGCTCGATTGCCGGCGTGCTCTTCAGCCGTGCTGACCTCGTCTCGATGCAACGACTCGGCCGCTCTCAGGCTCTTCCGCTGCCATGGCTACCTTGGCCTGACGAAGCTGCTAGACTTCCTCGATGCTCTCGACCGACGTGCTCGCCGAGATCCTGCGCCTGCCAGCCCAAGAACGCGCGCGTCTGGCGCTGGAGATCCTCCGTAGCCTCGACGGAGAGCCGGAGACGGCGGTCGCACAGGCCTGGGACGAGGAGATCGAGCGTCGTGGCGGAGAAGTCGACGCCGGCAGGGCCGAGACGATGACGCTCGACGAGTTCCGAGCGCACGTTCGAAGGCGCCGGAGTGACCGCACGCCTCGATGAATCTCCGCATCCATCGCCTGGCCGTGGCCGAGATCGTGGTTCTCGCGCTCGCGCACACGAGCCGTCGACCGGGCTACCGGTCCCGTCGGCGAGACGAGTGAACGCCCCCGCAGGCCTTGCGGAGGATCGAGGCGACCTGGCGAAGCGGGGGGCCCAGCGGCGAGCGGGGGCGCCATACGAGCGCGACCGTCCGGTGGGGCGCCGGCTGGGCGAAGGGTCGTACGACCAGGTCGGCGCGACGGGTCTCGGTGCGGACCGCCAGCCGCGGCAGGAGCGTGATGCCGGCTCCGCCCGCGACCATCTGGGTGAGGGTGGACAGGCTCGTCGCGCGGAAGCCGAGCTCCTGGGCCTCGGCGGCCGAGCAGATCGAGAGGGCCTGATCGCGTAGGCAGTGGCCGTCGTCGAGGAGGAGAACCTTCGTCCCTCTCAGCTCGGCGAGCTTCGCGGGCGAGCGGCGCCGCAACAGCGGATGGCCGGGAGGCGCCGCGAGGACGAAGGGATCCTTCACCACGACCTCGCTGTCGACCTGGCCAATCGGCGCCTCGAGCGCGAGGAGCGCGGCGTCGAGCTCCCCAGCCCCGAGGCGCCTGACGAGCACCTCGGTCTTGTCCTCGATCCAGATCACCTCGAGGCTCGGGAGGCTCGCGCGGAGCGCGGGGACGACGTCGGGCAAGAGGTAGGGCGAGATCGTCGGGATCACGCCGACCCTCAACGTGCCCGCGAGCGGATCGCCCAGGCGCCTCGCGGCCAGGGCGAGGTCCTCGGCCTCGAGCAGCACGCGGCGCGCGCGATCGAGGAGCTCCTTTCCGGGCCCGGTCGGCAGGACGCGCCGCCTGTCTCGCTCGAACAGGCGAACCCCGAGGGCGGACTCGAGCTCGGCGAGCTGCGAGCTGAGCGACGGCTGCGAGACACGGCAGAGCTCGGCGGCCCGCCGGAAGCTCTTGACCTCGTCGATCGCGACCGCGTACTGGAGCTGCCTTAGCGAGATCGGAAGCGGGCCGAGCTTCATGATAGGCGTTTACTATCACACAGATTCGAAAGTTGTCTTGGACGAATCAGCGCCGTGGCGGCATCTTGCTAGTCACGAACGGCGGCGGAAGGCCGCCAGCAAGGAGACGAGACGATGCTGACCGTTGGCGACCGATTCCCCGAGTTCGATCTGCAGGCCGTCGTGAGCCTCGAGAAGGGCCGCGAGTTCAAGTCGATCAAGACCGACAGCTACCCCGGAAAGTGGAAGGTGGTGTTCCTGTGGCCGATGGACTTCACGTTCGTCTGCCCCACCGAGATCGCGGAGTTCGGTCTGCGCAGCCGCGACTTCGCGGCGCGCGGCGCCCAGGTCCTGGGAGCCTCGACCGACACCCACTACGTCCACCTCGCATGGCGCCAGAGCCACCCCGACCTGAAGGATCTGCCCTACCCGATGCTCGCCGACACCAAGCGCGAGCTCTCGTCGGCGCTGGGCATCCTGCACAAGCAGAAGGGTGTCGCGCTGCGCGCCACCTTCATCGTCGATCCCGAGGGCGTCATCCGTCACGCGGGCGTCAACGACCTGTCCGTCGGACGCAACGTGGACGAGGTGCTCCGGGTCCTCGACGCGCTCCAGACGGGCGAGCTCTGCCCGGCCAACTGGCGCAAGGGCGAGGCGACGTTGTCGGGCTGAGAGAATCTGCGTCTCGACGGAGGGCCGCGCAGCGGCGGTAAAAACAACCATTTGCTGGTTGATTTTCAGCCGCTAGGATCACAGAATCGAACCCGTGAAGCCTCGCAACCTGCGGGCCCGTTTGGAGGAAGCTCTCGCGGACACGCCGGTCGTCATGCTGGTCGGCGCACGCCAAACGGGAAAAACGACGCTCGCCAGGGACCTCGCGGCCGGCCGGCCCGGCATGCGGTACCTGACCTTCGATGACGTCACGACGCAGGAGGCGGCCACCGCGGATCCCGCCGGCTTCGTCTCGGGCATCGATGCCGCGGTGCTCGATGAGGTCCAGAGGGCGCCGGCGCTCCTTTCGGCGATCAAGGTCGCCGTGGATCGCGATCGCCGGCCCGGTCGATTCCTGCTGACCGGCTCCGCGAACGTGCTGCTCTTGCCTCGTGTCTCCGAGTCGCTCGCCGGCCGATTGGAGGTGGCGACGCTGTGGCCCTTCTCCATGGGCGAGGTTCTCGGCAAGCGAGAGACCTTCGTCGATGATGTGCTCGCCGGCCGCGCGCCCTCCGCGGACGGAGGTCTCCGGCTCGTCGAGCTGGTTCGACTGCTGCTGCGGGGTGGTTACCCGGAGGCGGTCGTTCGCGAGCGCCCCGCTCGCCGACGGGCGTTCTTCGAGTCGTACGTCGTGACGCTCCTTCAGAGGGACGTGCGCGACCTGGCCGCGATCGAGATGCTCGGTGGCCTGCGGCAGCTCCTGCGGCTCGCCGCTGCACGCACCGGCTCGCTCCTCAACCACTCGGAGGTGGCGCGCTCGCTCGGGTTGCCGGTCTCGACCGCGAAGCGTTACCTGGCTCTGCTGGAGATGATGTTCCTCGTCCATCTCGTGCCAGCCTGGTCTGGGAATCGGTCCAAGCGGCTCGTCCGTTCGCCGAAGCTGCACATGGTGGACACGGGTCTGTCGTGCGCGCTCGCCGGCCTCGATGAGGCTGCCCTGTCGTCGGAGCCCACGCTCGTTGGCCCGATCCTGGAGAGCTTCGTCGCCGCCGAGCTGGCGAAGCAAGCATCCTGGAGCGAGGCTCGCCCCACGATCCACCACTTCCGCACGCACGGTGGCCAGGAGGTCGATCTCGTTCTCGAGGATGCACGCGGGCGCGTGGTCGGGATCGAGGTGAAGGCGAGATCCACCGTCCGTGCGACGGATCTCGCCGGCCTGCGTGCCTTGGCCGAGGCGGCGGGCCGCTCATTCGTCCAGGGAATCGTCCTCTACGGCGGCGAGCAGGCCGTTCCGTTCGGTGACAGGCTGACCGCGAGCCCCATCGCGTCGCTCTGGGGGAGCACGGCGCGTGGGGCACGGCGATGAGCTCGCCGAGCGAGCCCGCGCGCTCTTCAGAGCATGCCGACGGGGTCCACGTCGATCGCGACGCGGATGCCGGAGGCGGCGTCGGTCGAGGCGCGGGCGACGGCCTGCACGGCGGCGCGAAGCGCGCGCAGCTCGGGGCTCCTCAGGAAGACGCGGAAGCGGTGGCGGCCGCGGATCCGGGCGATCGGGGCGGGCGCCGGGCCGGTGACGCGGACGGTCGAGCCCCGGGCGGCGCGCCGCGCGACCTGCGCCAGGGCGTCGGCCGCCGCACGCGCGCGGTCCTCGCTGGCGGCGTCCACGCGGATCGCGACCAGGCGTCCGAAGGGCGGATAGCCGAGCTCCGCGCGACCCTCGAGCTCGTGTGGGTAGAAGGCAGCCGAGGAGTGGGCCGCGGCGGCGCGCACGGCGAAGTGGTCGGGATCGTAGGTCTGGATCACGACGCTTCCCGGCGCTCCGCCGCGACCGGCGCGGCCCGCGACCTGCGCGAGGAGCTGGAACGTGCGCTCGGCCGCGCGGAAGTCGGGCAGGGACAGCGTGTGGTCGGCGAGGATCACCCCCACGAGCGTCACGCCGGGAAAGTCGTGGCCCTTGGCGACCATCTGGGTGCCGACGAGCACGTCGATCTCGCGGGAGCGCAGTCGGTCCAGGACCTCCTCGATGCCGCGCGCCGTCGCCGTGTCGCGGTCGAGCCGCGCGATGCGGGCCGCGGGGAAGGCCTGGCGCACGATCGACTCGACCTGCTCGGTGCCGATGCCGAATGACGCGAGCGCCTCCTGGCCGCACCGGGCGCAGCGGGTCGGCAGGGTCGCGGCGAAGTCGCACAGGTGACAGCGCACCGTCGAGGAGGCACGGTGATGCACGAGCCCCACCGAGCACTCGGCGCAGCGGACCGCCTCGCCGCAGGCCTCGCAGAGGACGGTCGGGGCGAAGCCGCGGCGGTTCAGGAAGAGGATCGCCTGCTCGCCCGAGGCGAGCGTCTTCTGCAGCGCCTCGTGCAGCGGGCCGCTCAGGAGCGGCGAGCCGGTCGGGCCGCGGCGATGGCGCGACAGGTCGACCACCTCGACCGCGGGCAGGCTGTGCGTGGTCGCGCGCTCGGGCAGCTCGAGGAGGTGGAGCTTGCCCGAGCCGGCGTTGTGGTAGCTCTCGAGCGAGGGGGTCGCGGAGCCGAGGACCGCGACCGCGCCGATCTGGCTGGCCCTGAGCAGCGCGAGGTCGCGCGCGTGGTAGCGGAAGGCGTCCTCCTGCTTGAACGAAGGGTCGTGCTCCTCGTCCACGACGAGCAGGCGCAGCCCCGCCACGGGCGCGAAGATCGCCGAGCGCGTGCCGACCGCGAGGCGGACCCTGCCGTCGCGTAGAGCCTTCCACGCGCCGAGCCGGTGGCGATCGGCGAGGCCGCTGTGCATGACCGCGAGGGCGTCGCCGAAGCGCGCGCGGAAGCGACCGACGAGCTGCGGCGTGAGCGCGATCTCGGGGACGAGGACGATCGCGCCGCCGCCGGAGCGCAGCACCTGGTCGATGACCCGCAGGTAGACCTCGGTCTTGCCGCTGCCGGTGACGCCGTGAAGGAGGAAGCCCTGGTAGGCGCCCGCCTCGAGCGCGGAGCCGATCGCGGCGACTGCGGCCCGCTGGGCATCGTTCGGCTCGGGGACCGAGTCGGGCCAGGGCTGACCGCCGACGAGCGGGTCGGGCGCGGCCTCACGCTCCTCGAGCCGCGCGAGACCTCGACCCACGAGGGACGCGACGATCGCTCGGGCCTCGGGGTGGACCTGCCTGAGCTCCTCCAGCGTGAGCTGCCGGCGTTGCCGGATCCGGTCGAGGATCTGCCTCTGGCGCGCCCCGAGCCGGCCGTCGGTCGAGTCGGCCTGCGCCTCGGTCGCCACGACCCATGCCTCCGTCCGCGGCCCGAGGTCCGGCTCGGAGACGACGTCGAGTCGCTCGAGCCAGCCTCTCTCGCGGAGGCGGCGGACGAGCGCGGGCCCTTGCGACGTCTGGCGAAGCACGGCCGCCTCCGGTCTCGGTCCCGCGGCCAGGAGCGACATCAGAGCCGCGGAGCGAGCGTCCAGCCCGCCTGCCTCGAGCGCACGGGCGCCATCCGGCAGGAGAGCCAGGTGCGCGGTCGAGCCCGCGTGGGCGCCGGGCGGCAGGGCCGCCTCGAGCACCTCTCCCAGCGGATGGAAGTAGTAGTCGGCCGCCTTTCGGAGGACGGCGAGCAGCTCCGCCGGCAGGACCGGCGAAGGATCGACGATGGCCGCGACGTTTCGCAGGCCGGCGGGCGCGGTGCCCCGCGCCGGGCCGAGCGCGACGACGAAGCCGGCCAGACGGCGCCGCCCGAACGGCACCTGGACTCGCGCGCCGACCTCGAGATCGCGGGCCAGATCGCGAGGCACCCGGTAGGTGAAGGCCTGGCGCAGCGGGAGCGCGAGCGCGACGTCGGCCCAGGTCTCGACGGGATCGCTCGTCCTCGATTCCAGCTCCGAGCTTCGCTCGCCGGGGTCCACGGGACCGGACGCCGTCACTTCTCCTGCTCCGCGTCGCGCTCGGCGAACGCGAACCTCAGCACCTCGGCGACCGCCTCGTAGAGCTCCTCGGGGATCACGTCGTCGATCTCGAGGTCGTTCAGGGCTCGCGCCAGCGGGACGTCGCGAACTATGGGGACGCCGTGGGCGCGGGCGACGTCGATGATCTGCCGCGCGATGGCGCGCTCGCCCTTGGCGATCACCTGGGGAGCCTCCATCTCCTCCTCGTCGTAGCGGATGGCGACCGCGATGTGGTCGGGGTTCACGATGACGCAGTCCGCGCGGCGGACGTCCTCGATCCGGGAGTGCGCCAGGATCTCGCGGTGGAGGCGCGACCTCTCAGCCTTGTGGTGCGGATCGCCCTCGCTCTCCTTGTGCTCACGCTTGACCTCCTCCTTGGTCATCCGCAGCTCTTTTCCGAGCTGCCAGCGCTGGTACACGAGGTCGCCGAGGCCCATCGCGACCAGGACCGCGCCTCCGCGGACCAGAAGCGTCACGATCGCGTCGCCGAGCGTGCTCGCCAGGACCCCGGGCGGAGCGCCGACCATCCCCGCGATCGCGGGGACCAGCGACCGGAGGAAGGCGTAGAGGATCCAGCCCATGATCGCCAGCTTCACCAGGCCCTTCGCCAGGCCGTAGAGCGCGCGGCCCGAGAACCAGCGCTTCAATCCCGCTATCGGGTCGAGCCGCTCGAGCCGGGGAGTCAGGGGCTTGAGGTCGAAGAACGGCCCGACCTGGGCGAGCGTGACGGCCCCGCCAATCGCTGCGAGCGCCACCAGCCCCGGTAGCGCCGCCGCGGCGCCCTCGACGAGCCCCGCCCTGAGCGCCAGCGCGGGCGCCATCGGCCGCGCCGGGGCGCCGGCGAGCACGCGCGCCGTGAGCGACGCCAGCCGGGTGAACGCCGCCGGCCCGAGCCACGCCAGCACGCCCGCTGCAACGAGCAGCAAGAGCCCCGCCGTGAGCTCCTCGCTCTTGGCGACCTGGCCCTTCTCCCTGGCCTCGCGCTTCCGCTTCTGGCTCGCCGGCTCGGTGCGCTCGGCCATGCCGGTACTGTAGTCGAAAGGCGAGCCCGAGCGGCATCACGGCCGCGTTATCGGTAGAGACCCGTCCCGGGTTTCGCCGACGATCCGTCGGTGCCGAGGCGAGAACCCCTTCCGCTCGGGCCGATCCTCCGCCATGGCCGTCGCGCCATGCCGCTCGACCCCGAGCTCGTCGCAGATTGCCCCCGGCGACGAGCGTGCACGCGATGGTGCACACGGCGGCAAGGAGAGCCGCGAGCGCCGCTAGAACGCGGGCGCGGCGACGCCGACGGCGTGGCACGCCGGCTGCAACTTCGTGACGGGAAGGGAGAGCGCGATGCGAGCTGCAAGCCGGTGGAAGGTCGTGTCCCTCGTGGGTCGCTCGTTGCTCGCCCTTCTGGCCGCGTTCGCCATCTTCCATTCGACCGGCTGCGATGCCTCGCTGTCGGCGCGAGGTTCCGACGCCGGCCTCGATCCCGCTCGCGACGCGGCCGGGGCCGATGGGGCGGTCGATGACGACGAACCCCTCGCCGACGCGGGAGGGCCGCGGCGCGACGGGGGAGACGCGGCGGCCGACGGGGGAGAGCCGGCTCCCGATGGGGGATCGACCGACCTCTGCGAGGTCGAGCCTGGGCAGGGACCGGACGGCACGATCCCGTCGGTCGACGACCCCCGCACCGCCAAGGAGATCTACGACGAGCTCTTCCAGCAGTACCTGCCCGACCACGAGGACTTCGGCTGGGAGGACGCCGAGTGGATCACCGTCGACTGGGTCGAGAGCCTCCACTTCCCGACTCCCCCGGCGGGGCGCTCGCGCAGAAGTACTGGGCCTCGGAGACCGAGTACGTCCGTCTGATGCCCGTCCTCGTGCGCGCGTCCGCGACGGCGGCCGGTCACCAGTACTACGATGGCCGGTTCGATCGCGAAGCGGGCGAGCCGGGCGATCTCTACGAGCGACTCTACAACCCGGTGGCCGATGGCCAGTGCATCCGGGACTGCCACGCCGAGTACTGCCAGAACGGTCGGAACGTCGAAGGCTTCGGCTACTACCTCGGCAGCGACTGCGACTGCGGGAGCCTCTACGATCCCTACGAGCCGCCGCTCGGCGCCAACGTCTACGCCTCCGGGACGTGCGAGGCGTGGGAAGCCGGCGCCTACCCCGAGCACCCGTCGAGTCACGCCTGCGGCGATTGAGATCTCCGCTCCGTCGCTGCTAGCGGGGGCAGACGCAGACCGGGTCGCCGTAGACGTCCATGTCGCAGTACCCGCCGCAGTCGTACAGGCAGTCGGCGGTGACCTCCCACTCGCCGTCGACGCACTCCTGGATGACCTCGTCGTCACATCTCCAGTCCCCCGAGTCGCACTCGTCGGCGACGATGATGCAGGACGACGCCACGGCCACGAGCCCAAAGACGAACAGACACGAGATGAGTAGGGATCGCATCCTGTTACCTCCGCTCCGGATCAGGGAGACCGCTGCCGTCGCGAACTCCGGGTGCAACGGGCGTCGAGAAGATGGGATCATCAGCCAACGCCGCGAGGGGCGTGCTCGCGAGCGCCAGCGCGAATGCGAAGATCGGTCGAGCAAGCATGTCGGCCTGCTAACACGGGTACGGCCGCACCGGCAAGCACTCCGATCGGCGTCGGGTGCGTTGCACGGTCCCGGGTTTTGCGCCGCCGCCCCAGACCATCGCAGGCTTGAATCCGGAACAGGCAACAGGCGACTGGCAACAGGCAACTGGCAACTGGCAATTCCGGAAAGCGGATTGCACGCACCGCTCACG
>JACPQR010000245.1 GCA_016190375.1 Deltaproteobacteria bacterium | reverse complement strand
AGGCAACAGGCGACAGGCAGCCGGCGACGGGCAATTCCGGACCCGGACGAGCAGCGCGTGCGTCCGGCGGCTGCCAGTTGCCAGTTGCCTGTCGCCTGTCGCCTGTTGGGCCCGCGTCTGGCAAGCAACCGGATGGGCATGATTCGAACGAACGGCCCATTGGTGACGAACCCGTTCCTCGAGACCTCGAGCGCGTCGACCACGGCCCGGGCGGTCAGCGCCGACACGTCGTCCCCGAGGGCCAGACACGTGCGCGGGAAACCCGGCTCCTCTCCGACGATCGCGTGCGTGTCCGCGGTTTGACATGCACGTGCATGCATGGGATTCCTTTCTCCATGAGGACGACGATCGAGCTGACCAGGACCCAGCGCGCTCGGCTGGTCCGACTCGCAGCCGAGCGTGGCGAAAAGGGGTTTTCGCGCATCATCCAGGCGGCGATCGACCGCTACCTGTCCGAGGAATCCGATCGGCTCGAACGCGCCGCGAAGGGCCGCGCTACGCTCGGGACCCTGTCGGAGGAAGATGCCGAGCACTACCGTGACGTCATGAGGGCGACGCGCGACGACAGGAGATGGCGATGATCGTCGCCGACACGGATGTCCTGATCGACGCGCGCCGTGGCAAGGAGCCGGCCCTTACGCGAATCGATGGCGAGATCGCGCGCGGAACCCTGGCGACGACCACCGTCACTGCGTTCGAGCTTTGGACCGGAGCGCGCTCGACGAACGAGGCCGAACGAGTAGACGCGCTCCTTGCGTCAATCGAGGTCCTGGCGCTCGACCACCAGGCGGCTCGAGAGGCCGGACGCTTGCGGCGCGAGCTCCAGGCGAAAGGCGAGCCGATCGGGATCGCGGACTGCCTCATTGCCGGCATCTGCCTCTCGCGCGGTCTCCCCCTCCTCACCCGCAACGTCGGCCACTTCGGCCGCGTGGAAGGCCTGACCGTCGAGGACGCAACCTAGGGATGCGTTCCACGCGAAGCTGAACGTTCGCCGCTCGGCCGGGCGTCCGCAGCCCGCGCTCGCCGAGCGCGCCGGTGCCGACGGCGTCGACCACGGCTGCCATCGGGCCGCCCGCTCCTCGTGCGCGGCGCGGAAGGCCTGGTCCGCCCCCGGTTCCGGAGTGGCCGCCTTCAGGCCAGTTCGAGTGCGGCGATGGCGCCTGCATCTCCGACTCCTGGGTCTGCGACGACTTCACGGACTGCGACGACGGCTCGGACGAGGCGGGCTGCGACACGTGTCTGCCGGGCGATTTCCAGTGCGACGACGGCTCCTGCATTCCCGGAGCTTGGGAGTGCGACTTCATCGTCGACTGCGACGACGGCTCGGACGAGGCGAGCTGCTAGGCCTCGCGACCTCAGCGATCAGCGGGATTGACCCGTGGCAGCGGCGCGGCGGGCGGGCGGCGAACGGGACGCGGTCGTGAGGCGCCGCGCGCGGCGGGCCGCGCGGCGGGCGGCGCAGCCGCCTCGACCTCGAGGGGAGGATCGAACCTGCCGTTGCCGTCGACGTCGACCCAGATGGGGTTCGTCAGGGCCAGCGGGCCGTCGGGCGGATCGTGACGCACGACCGGCTCCAGGGTCCCCTCACCGCGGACGATGAGCTGCAGCCACGAGTCCCGCCAGAGCCTCGGTCGGAGTGTGCCTCGGTATCGAACCACTGGGCGCGGTCGAGACTCCGGTTCGTGCTCGAGGTCGACCGGGTCGTCCGGCTCACCGTTGACGACGAGCTGGATCGTGGTCACGTCCACCCACGGCGCGGCCTGCACCTCGACCTCGACGGGAATGCGGCCGGGCGAGGCCTGAACGAGCCCGCCGATGTCGACCCCGGCGACCTTCATTCGAACGAACGGCCCGTTGGTGACGAACCCGTTCCTCGAGACCTTGAGCGCGTCGACCACGGCCCGGGCGGTCAGCGCCGACACGTCGTCCCCGAGGGCCAGACACGTGCGCGGGAAACCCGGCTCCTCTCCGACGATCGCGTGCGTGTCCGACGATCCCGTCAGGCTGGGCGTCAGCCCTCGGTTCCACATGGAGTACACGTCGGTCAGGACGCCCGGCACGGCGTCGATCCGACCCCCGTTGAACACCTCGATGGTGTCGAACGCGGCGGAGAACTCGCCGGGCCGTCCCGCGTTCGTCAGCGGGTCGTATCCCGCGAGCGCGAAGTAGCCGTTGTCCGGCGAGCGCGGATGGTTGACCTGGATGACGCGGTCCTGGCCGTCCATCGTGGCCATGGCGAAGATCTCCGCGGCGGTGCGGCCGAAGACGTCCCAGGCCCCGCCGTCCGGGGCGCCGTCCACGCGATCGAGCGGGAATACGTTGAAGTGCCCGACCGGCTTCGGCGAGGTGTCGGTCGTGATCTCGTTGCCCGAGATCGAGAAGATCTCGCCTTCGAGCCCGAGGTTCTGGATCGCTGCCGAGAAGTCGTTGACGTAGTTGTGGTCGCTAGCGAGGACGATCTCCACTCCCTCGCCGGCGTTCGCGATCATCCGGTCCCGCACCGTGGTGGCGGCGTCGGTCGAACCGACCGTGTGCTGGTGGAAGTCGCCGCAGAGGTAGCCGGTCGAGTCCACGACGCGCTCGAGCGTCGCCTCGACGAGCCCCTCCCCTCCCTCGGGCACGTCGATCTCCCTGACCCAGACGGCGTACTCGGGACCGCGAGACACGGTCGCCCGGTATCGACCCGGCGCCAGCGGGACGCTGCCGTGTCCTGTCACCGTGTACAGGACGTTGCGTGCCAGAGTGCGAAAGGGCGGGCCGAAGTCGGGTGTGGCGTTTCCCTCGATCCCCTCGATGGTGATCTTTCCAGGGACGCGTCCGCCGGGCCGCCCCTGCTCGAGGAGCGAGTAGCGAAGGAAGCTCGTGGCGGACAGCCGCAGCCGCGACCGACGGGTCCGGCCACGGACGAGCTCGACCACCGACTCCGCGGCTCCCCTGCGGCCCGGCGCGGAGGCGCGCAGCCGGTATCGGCCCGCGGGCGCCTGCAAGAGGTACTGACCCTCGTCGCCCGACTCCGCGAGGTTCTGGAGCGCGTTGCCAGCCTCGTCGAACAGCTCGACGCGCGCGCCTGCGACCGGCTGCCCCCCCTGGTCGACCGTCCGGCCCTCCATCGAGCCCAGGCGCTCGCCCCTGAGCGTCCGGATCCTCGCGCCCACTCGAGTCACGTCCGCGCTGTCGGACACCACGAGGACGCGGTCGTACTCGACGCTGCGCCCTGGGGGGATACGAGCCACGCGCAGCACGGTGTCAGTCCAGCTCGATCCCGACGGACCGCCGATCCGGTCGTCGAACGATCCGTATCCGACGCTGACGTTCCCGCCGACTCCGGCGACGAAGGGTACGTCCATCTCCCGCGAGAGGTGGAAGCCCTGCCCAGGAGCGAAGTGCTCGAGGCCGCCCCAGTGGATGGCGTCGCCGAGCGAGAGCTCGACCTCTTCTGGACCGTCGTTCTCGATGATCGTGGTGATCTCGAGGAAATCGACCAGAGGGGCCAGAAGATACTCGGTGGACACCCTGAGGCGCGGATCCTTGCTGTCCCGTCCTTCGACCCGGATCACCGCGCTGCCGTCGGGCTCCTGGCGCAGCGCCACTCGATCGTAGATGGCCTGCCGCGGGAACTCGCCGAAGTACGTGAAGACGTGCCCGAGCGCGTCCCGGCCGCTCGGGACCACGCCGGCGTCGATGACGTTGCCGCCACCCAGGGCGAAACCGGTGCCACGCCCGAGGGCGTCGACCACGAACGCGACCCGTCCATTGTCGATCCGGTAGTCGCCGATCTGCCCGGTGGCGGCGGGCCCCGCGATCCGGTCGTCTGCGGAGGCAATGCGGAATACCTCCGCGCGCGCCAGGTCCGGCCGATGGCGCTCCCTCGCCGGCCTCCTCGGGGCGCGATGTACCGCGGGCACCGCGCACGCCACGAGGATCAGCGCGACCCACGGGGTCACGCGCCGGGGCCGTCGCCTCATCGCATGCGAATGCTTCCACAGAGAGGCGGTTGGATCACGGCTTTTCGGCGGGGCTTGGGGGGCCTCGGGGCCGGCGGCCGCGGAATCCCCCAAGCCCCGCCGAAAGCCCCCGGGCCACGTTGACCCTCCCAGGAGCGGCCGCTATAAGTGCCCATCTGAGCGAGGTACCCAGATGAGCGGCCACAGCAAATGGAGCAAGATCAAGCACACCAAGGGCGCGGCGGACGCCAAGCGGGGCAAGATCTTCACGAAGATCATCCGCGAGATCACGACGGCCGCGCGCATCGGCGGGGGCGATCCTGGGGGCAACCCGCGACTCCGCAAGGCGATCGACTCCGCCAAGGCGCAGAACATGCCCAACGACAACATCGACCGCGCCGTCAAGAAGGGCACGGGCGAGCTCGGGGGCGTGCAGTACGAGGAGATCCGCTACGAGGGCTACGGCCCCGGTGGAGTCGCGATCCTCGCTGAGGTCATGACCGACAACAAGAACCGGACGGTCGCGGAGATCCGCCACATCTTCTCCAAGTACAACGGCTCGATGGCCGCCGCGGGCTCGGTGAGCTGGCTCTTCAAGGAGAAGGGCCTCGTGGCCTGCGACAAGACGGCGGTGTCCGAGGACCAGCTCATGGAGGTCGCGCTCGACGCGGGCGCCGAGGACATCGTCGACGGTGGCGACGAGTGGGTCGTCTCGGTGCCGGCGAACGCGTACTTCGCGGTCAAGGAGACGCTCGAGAAGGCGAAGATCGCGATCGCGCGATCGGAGCTCACCAAGGTCCCGGACACGACCGTGCGCGTCAGCGGCAAGGACGCGGAGACGAACCTCAAGCTCGTAGAGGCGCTCGAGGACCACGACGACGTTCAGAACGTCTACGCCAACTTCGACATCGCCGACGAGGAGATGACGCGGCTGGCCGCCACGGCGTGAAGCGCGTCCTCGGCGTCGATCCCGGGACGCTCCGGACGGGATGGGGAGTGGTCGAACGACGAGGCACCCGGATGCTGCACCTGGGGCACGGAGTGATCCAGCCGGCTCCCGGGCTCGATCTGGCCGACCGGCTGCTGGCGATCTTCGATGGCCTCGGCCAGGTGCTGGCAGAGCACGCCCCAGCGTACGTGGCGGTCGAGGACGTCTTCCACGCCCGCTTCGCCCAGGCCGCGCTCAAGCTCGGGCATGCGCGCGGTGTCTCGCTCCTGTGCGCCGCGCGCGCCGGGCTGTCAGTTCGCGCGTATCCGCCGGCTCTGGTGAAGCGGACGATCGCGGGCTACGGCCGCGCCGACAAGACGCAGGTGCAGCGCATGGTCACCGCGCTCCTCGGGCTCGACGAGATCCCACCCGTCGACGCCGCGGACGCGCTGGCGATTGCGATCTGTCACTGTAACGCGATAGAGGGGATCGAGTGATCGGTCGCCTCACGGGAATCCTGACGGACAAGACCCTCGCCGGCGGCGTGCTCCTCGACGTGGGCGGAGTCGGCTACGACGTGTCCGTGCCGGCGACGACGCTCGCGAGCCTGCCCGCGGTGGGCGAGCGATGCACGCTCGTCGTCCACACGCACCTGCGCGAGGACGGGATCACGCTGTTCGGTTTCGCCAGGCCCGCCGAGCGCGACGCCTTCCGGCTCCTGCAGACGGTGTCGGGCGTCGGTCCCCGCCTGGCGCTCGCGATCCTGTCGGGGATGAGCGTCGAGGATCTCGTGGCGGCGATCGCTCGCGAGGACCTCGCGCGCTTCAAGGCCGTGCCGGGAGTCGGGCCCAAGACCGCGAGCCGGATGTGCCTCGAGCTGCGCGACAAGGTCGGCGCGCTCGGGACCGGCGCCGTGCCGCCCCCTGCGGCGGCCGCGCCCGCCGGCGCCGTCAGCCAGGTGATCTCGGCGCTCGTGCACATGGGGTACCGTCAGGGCGAGGCCGAGCGGGCGGCCAGGCACGCCCGCGAGAACCTCGGCGACGACGCCTCGATCGAGGCGCTCCTTCGCGATAGCCTCGTGGCGCTGGTCGGGTAGAGCGAGATGACGGATCCTCGAGCCAAGGGGCCCATCGACGCGGGAGCGGCGGACGAAGACGTGGCCTTCGATGCGTCGCTCCGGCCCAGGCGGCTGGCGGAGTACGTCGGACAGCGCCACCACTGCGAGAACCTCGGCGTGTTCATCGAGGCGGCGCGCCGGCGCGGCGAGGCGCTCGATCACGTGCTGTTCTGCGGGCCTCCCGGGCTCGGCAAGACGACGCTCGCCCACATCCTGGCGAACGAGCTCGGAGTGGAGCTGCACGCGACGAGCGGCCCCGCGATCGAGCACAAGGGGGCGCTCGCTGGGATGCTCTCGAAGCTCGGCGCGAAAGACGTCCTGTTCATCGACGAGATCCATCGCCTCTCGCCGGTCGTCGAGGAGAACCTGTACCCGGCGATGGAGGACTTCCAGATCGACTTCTTGACGGGCGAAGGGCCGCACGCCCTCTCGATGAAGCTTCCGCTCAAGCCCTTCACCCTCGTCGGTGCCACCACTCGCACGGGCCTTCTGACCTCGCCGCTCCTCTCGCGCTTCGGAGTGACGATCCGGCTCGACTACTACCCGCCCGAGGATCTGAGGACGATCGTGCTGCGGTCGGCGAGGATCCTCGGGACGGACGTGACCGAGGACGGCGCCCTCGAGATCGCGCAGCGCTCCCGGGGCACTCCGCGAATCGCGAACAGGCTGCTCAGGCGCGTGCGGGACTTCGCCGAGGTCCTCGGATCGGGCAAGGTCGACATCGACGCGGCGCGCTCCGGGCTGGCCCGGCTCGACGTCGACAGCGTCGGCTTCGACGAGATGGACCGGAGGATCCTCCGGACGATCGTCGACAAGTTCGACGGCGGACCGGTCGGCGTCGAGACCATCGCGGCCGCGATCGGCGAACCGAGGGACACGATCGAGGACGTCTACGAGCCGTTCCTCTTGCAAGGAGGGTGGCTGCAGCGCACGCCGCGAGGCCGCGTGGCCACGCGCCGCGCCTACGAGCACCTGGGCGTCCGCCCGCCGACGGGATCGCAGGGCGCGCTCTTCTAGGCGCGGGCGTTCGCGCTCAGAGGTCCATCGGCGTCGTCGCACGCTCGATCGGCGGACCGCTGTAGCCGGCGAACGTGCCCTCCCAGAGCCCGCACTCCGGCAACAGCGTGCCGAGCTGCATGATCGCCGGCGCCTGGATCGCGAACGAGTGCACCCGATAGCCGCCCTCCTCCTCGACGTAGAAGAGCTGTGCCGCCCATTCTCGACCCGCTACCTCGACGTTGGCACGGGTGCAAAAACCGGGGTGCTTCTGCTCGACTTGCCCGATCGTGGCGCTGTCATGAGCCCGGAATGCGGGATGGCGGGTGAGCTCGTCGAAGGCCTCGGCCGACATCACGGCCCTTCGCCGCGCGGACAGCCGCGAGTAGGCCGCCGCGACGTCGCCTCGCCGGATGTCGGCGAGGAACGCCTCGCCCGCTCGGACGACGCCCGCGTCACGCTCGCACATCACCCATGTCCACGCGACCAGCGCTCCGATCGCGAGGGTGCCGCATCCGATCCCCGTCAGGAGCGGTCGCTTCTTCGGCCTGGTCTTCGCGACGTCGGCGCTCACTGACGGGCAGGATACACCCTCGGTCCCAACATCACGCCGCGTTCTACGGTCCGCACGTCTCCATCGCGCGGCCTGAGCCGCCTGCGTCGCCCTCGGTCGCGCCCAGGCCGCCCGCTCCTCCGGCGCCAGGCAGCCCGACCGCGATCGTGGCTTCCTCGAGACCGTCGGCCGCTTCTGGCCTATCGCGATAGACGCCGCAGGACCAGCCGCCCCCGCCGCCCGCGCCGGCGCCGCCGCGGCCGCCAGCGCCCCCGTCGCCGCCGCGACCACCGGCGCCGGCCCCGTCGGGTCCCGCCGCCCCTCGCGTTCCTCCTTCGCCACCCGCGCCGCCCTGGCCGCCGTCACCACCTGCGCCGCCGGGACCGCCGTCGCCCGCTCTGAGGTTCGTCCCCGGCGCCACGGTGACGTGGGCCTCGATCACGAACAGCGCAACCGACCAGCCGCCCCCGCCGCCGCCGTGACCTCCGCCTCCCGGGCAACCACCCTGCCCGCCGCCGCCGCCGCCCCCGCCGCTCGTGTCGCCGCCATCGTTGTTCCCGCCGCCGGCGCCTCCGCCCCCGCCTCCGCCGCCGGCATCGCCCGCCAGCCCGTCGCCACCGGGATCGGGCGCCCACAGGTCGCCGTCGAGCGCGCCCCAGGCGGCGGCTGCCGGGCCGCTTGGGCCGGGACCGCCAGGATCTCCCGGAAGGCCGTCGTCCCCGTCGGGCTCTTCGCTGCGCTTCAGCCCGCCGCCACCGCCACCGGCGCCCGACGCCGTGCCGATCGCGTTCGGCTCCCCGGGATCGCCGGGATCGCCGTCGGAGTCGCACTCGCTGCCGCCGCCGTCGCCTCCTCCTCCGCCTTCGGCGCACCCGTCTTCGCCGCCGGAGCCGCCCTCCGCAGGCTCGTCGCAGTCGTCGCTGCCGACGCCCCGCTCGCCTCGCTCGCCTTCTTCGCCCGGATCGCCGGGCTCGCCAGGTGCGCCCGCAGCGCCGCCGGCGCCGGCGCCTGCAACGACCTCGACGCCGTCGAGCAGGACGTCGGCCGACCGGAAGATCCGGAGCCCATAGGCGCTCGCGGTGGTCGGGCCGCTCGAGACGAAGAGGTCGCGCAGTACGACACGACCGTCCTCGACGTCGTGGACGTAGATGCCCGTCCCCGCCCCCGTGATACGCGTCTCGGCCGCCGGGTCGGGCCGCCAGCCGTCCGCGTCGTGCCGCATGCCGCCCTGGATCGTCACCGCGCCGTCGATCTCGACGGGGCCGTAGTCGCCCCCGGCCACGACGACGACGGCGTCCGCCTCGGCCGCGGCGTCCACGCCGGCCTGAAGGTCTCGCTTCGGCGCGTCCGCGGTGCCGGGATCGGTGTCGTCCCCAAGGGCGGCGTCGACGAAGACGGCGCCCGCGAGATCTCCGTCGATGCCGTCGCAGTTCGAGTCCGCCGCGCCGTCGTCCACCGGGTCGTCGGCTCCCGGGCGGACCGCTCCGTCGGAGTCGTCGCAGTCGGTCCCGCCACATGCGGCGTCGGTCGCGCCGTCGCCGTCGGCGTCCACGTCCTGGTCCACCGCCGTGCAGAGCCCACTTGCGCACCGGACGCACGCCGGTCCGCCACAGTCCTCGTCCGCGGTGCAGCTCCGGGCGATGCAGCCGCCCTCGTCCACGAGGCAGTCCTGGCCCGCGCCGCAGGCCTGATTGTCCGGAGTGCTCATGCACCGCCGGGCGCCGCCTCCGATCTCTGCGCAGCGGTCGACGGTGCAGTCGACGCCGTCGTCGCAATCGGCGGCCTCGGCGCACGCTTGGTCGTCCCCACCCGGGGGGAAAAGGGGCCCCTCGTCGAGCTGGCATGTCCCCACCGCCAGGACCAACAGCGGCCCGAGGAACCGGCGCATCCGGGTGATCATACAGGAAGGCGCCGGCCGCGCGGTGTATCCTCGGTCCCGTCTTGGCGGTTGACATCGCACGGAAGGGGCGTCGCGACTTCTACACCGAGCTGATGCGCGACACGCGCGGGCTTCGTCGCGAGCACGCGGCCGCCCGCGAGCGCTGGTTCAACTCGCTCCCGTGGGAGCGCAAGGAGGAGACCCTCTTCGAGCTGGAGCTGCTCCTCAAGGGCCTCGTGTGCTTCGCGAACCCGCGCAACCACCCAGGACTGCGGGCGCCGACCCCGCTCGCGCACGACTTCCGCCAGGAGCTCGCGATCATGCGCGAGGGCGTGCATCGGATCACGGTCGTCTCCCGCCAGCTCCTCGGAAAGCACGAGCGCGCGTACTCGTTCAACCGCTACCTGGAGTCGGTGCTCGCGCAGGATCATGCCCGGAGTCTCCTCGCAAAGGAGGGCACCACGCAGAACGCGCCGGAGGAGAGCCTCGCGGCCCTGCGCAGCGCCTTCACGAACCTCGCCGAGATCCTCGACGGGCTCGGGCGCCTCGGGCGAATCCACTACCGGCTGTTCGCCGCGGTCGGGTCGATGGCGATGCGGGAGATCGGGCGGAACGTCTACTTCAACCCGCTCATGAAGCTGGAGTTCCGGCCGGAGTTCGACAGGATCCGCTCGTTCGAGGTCCTCGAGGTCATCCAGTCGATCGAGAGCGAGGCAGGCCACAAGGTGGTCGCGCTGGCTTTCCTCTCGCTGTTTCGCCTGCTCAGGTACATGCGCACGGCGCGCGCGCTCGCCGCGAGCCGGGACGACGTGGCGAGGTCGCACCTCGTCTTCGCCGTCATGCGATCGGACGCTCGAGCCCTGTCCAGCTTCCTGCGGCGAGAGGTCGCGGGGACGCTCGCGGAGGGCTTCGAGAGGGAAGTGCTCCGGGTGCCGGCGGCCGAGATCTCGACGCGCCTGGGTGACTTCGCCATCGAGCACGAGACCCTGCGCCGGCTGAAGGCGACCCTCGAGTCCGTCGGCAGCCAGCTCCGGCTGGAGCTGCGGCGAGCGTTCGGGCGGCTGCTCCCCGCCCCGCGCGACGAGCTTCCCCCGGGAGATCTGCAGGAGGCGGTGCTCACGGCCACCGCGTCTCTGACGGCGTTCCTGCAGCAGGCGACCGTCGCGATCGCGCGCGAGTTCCGGCCCGAGCTGGACGGCGAGCGGATCTTCGACGACTTCATCTCGCGCGCCGCCCAGTCCGAGAGGCTGCGGCGCGACATCTGGATGTTCGCCCAGATCCTCCGCGGCTTCATCGCGAAGGCGGCCGCGGCCAGCACGGCGGCGGATCGATGGGCCGGCTTCACCACCTTCCGGTTCATTCGTGACTTCATCGTCTACTTCCGCAACATGGGCTACCAGCTCCTCCGTTTCTCGGACTACGAGCGCTTCGACGGGTTCATGGCGCTGGTCGAGGAGCTCACCGACACGGACATCCTCGACCCCGCCCGGCTCGGCCGCGCGGTCCGCGAGTGCGAGGAGTTCTTCGCGTACCTCATGGACACCTTCGAGAAGATCGGCCAGCGCGAGGAGCTGCACGGCGTCACGTTCGACCGCAAGGACGCGGCCGAGACGCTCAAGCTCTACCTCGGTCAGGGCGCAGGGGGCTGATGGGCTTCCGCGACGACCTCGGGGCGGCTCGGGCGCGGATCGCCGCGCTCGAAGCGGCTCTCGCCGCGGGCGGCGGGTCCGACGCCTCGGAGCTCGCCCGCTTGAACGCCGAGCGGTCGAGCCTCCTCGCGCGCGTCGCCGACCTCGAACGTCGCGTCGAGGTGCAGGAGGCCGAGCTCGACGATGCCCGGCGCCGTGCCCACGAGGCCGAGAGCAGGGTGGCGACCCTGAAGGGCACGCTGGGCGAGCCCGCAACCGGAACGCCTACGCTGACGGAGCACAACCGGCAACACGTGACGACCCGGACCGGGACCGGAGCGGGAGTCCTCTGCCCGATGTGCCTCCTGGTCCACGGCGAGCGGGTGGAGATGTGGCTCGAGTCCGGCCTGTACCTCGTCCTCGCGGACCGCCGCAGCCGGGGCGGAATCACAATCAACGGCGTCGCAACGGGGCGCGCCTCGAACACGGTGCTCTGCCCGCGCTGCTTCCACCTGGCGGTCAAGACGACCCGCGGATTCGAATGAGGTACGATTGCAACGGTGTTCGCGCGCAAACCCACGCCGGCGGCCGCGAAGGTCGCGCTTGCGCTGGTCGCGCTCGCGTCCTGCTATGAGAGCTCGCCGGTCGGCTCGGCACCCGATGCGTCGATCGAGGATTGGTGCGGAGGGGCCTGCGTCGTCGGCCCCGACGCCACAGTCGCTCCGAGCTGGCAGTGCCAGGACCTGGCCGACGGCTCGATCGAGTGCGTGCTCGCCCCGGAGGCGACGCCCGGCGGGGAAGGCTGGCGTTGCTTCTTCGACAACGGCGATGGCGGAGGCGACGACGACTCGATCCTCTGTGACGGTCCACCAGGCGAGCGGCCGGGGCACGGCGACTTCGAGTGCGTCGACCAGGGGGTCGCGAGGTGCCGCGACGACGATCCGCCCTACCCGGACGCCGGAGGCGACTCGAGCTGGGATTGTTACTTCGACGAGCTCGGCGGCCTGACTTGCACGACCGCGGAGCTGGACGACCCGACACCCGCATGCGAGCCGGGGACCGTCCGATGGTGCAACCAGTACGATTACGACAATTGGTGCAAGCAGGCCTGCGGGGTGGACGAGCAGTGGGGCCCGTGCGGTGCCGACTGCGACGACGATCGCCCGAACAACGACTGCGCGTGCCGCCACTTCTACTTCACCCCCGAGTGTTGCGAGCGCCCGGACTGCGTGATCCCGGAGGACCACGTGCCGGAGGTTTGCCCGACGGACGGGGGCCTGTGCGGCTACTGCAACAGAAACGACGACTGCGGCGGGCAGGACGACCTCTGCCTGTTAGACGGCCACGGCGGCACGTTCTGCGGTGCCGCTTGCGACCCGGACGACGGCTGCCCCGACGGCTTCGAGTGCAGCCCGATCCACGACTACTCCGGCAACGTCGTCACGGAGCAGTGCGTCCCGGTCGACGGCTGCGATCCTTGATCGAACCGTCGTCCCTCGATTCGCGTACGATGCGGACGTGAGGCTGGCTGCCCTCGCCTTCTCGATCGTCGCCGTCGGGTGCGGCGACGGAACCTCGAGACCGTTGCCGGAGCTGACCATTCCCGCCGGGTGCAATCCCCTCGCGTCCGACGCCGACTGCTTGCTTCCCTTCCCGTCCGACTTCTTCCTCGTCGAGGACGCCGCAGGGCAGAACGGCCGGCGAGTGGAGCTCGGTGACGCGGCGCTGTTGAAGAGCCCGAGCGGCGCGCCCGTCCGGCCGCCGGGGCGCTACCCCTCGGACGGCTTCTCGCCGGGGACGCAGATCCTCGCTCTCTTCGGCACGGCCGTCGATCCCGCGCCGCTCGTCTTTCACACCGGCGACGTCGCAGCCTCGCTCGGTGACGAGAGCCCTACGGTGATCCTGGACGCCGCAACGGGCGAGCGCGTGCTGCACTTCGCCGAGATCGACCCGCGCGCCGAGGACGACGCGAAGCGGGCGCTGGCTCTCAGGCCGCTCGTCCGTCTTCGCGACCAGACCCGCTACGTCGTGGCGATCCGCGGCCTGGCCGCGCCGGACGGCGCGCCCATCACGGCGCCCGAGGGCTTTCGCCGCATTCGCGACGGGCAGGCCGAGGACGACGAGATCCTGTCGCCGCTCGCGGAGCGCTACGAGCGCGAGGTCTTCCCCGTCCTCGAGCTCGCCGGCGTCGACCGCGCCGGCCTCCTGTTGGCGTGGGACTTCACGACCCAGAGCGAACAGAGCGTGACCGGTGACATGCTCGCCGTCCGCGACGACCTCGTCGACCGACTCGGACGAGCGCCGCCGGAGGTGACAGTCGTGGAGGTCGCCGACGACGTGGATGACTTCATCGCTCGCCGGATCGCCGCCGAGATCGAGGTCCCCCTCTACATGGAGTCCGCGGAGCCCGGCGCGCTCTTGAATCGCGACGAGGCGGGGCGCGTGGTCGCGAACGGGACGGCCCAGGTCCCGGTCACCGTCCTGGTCCCGCGCAGCGTGGCGCTGGCCGACGAGGGAGCGACCGCTCCGAGGCTCCTGCAGTTCGGCCACGGCTTCTTCGGCGGGCGGGGCGAGATCGACTCGAGCTTCGTGCCGGAATTCGCCGATCGATTCGGGTTCGTCGTCGTCGCCGCCGACTGGTGGGGCATGAGCCGCGCGGACATGACCGGCCTCCTCGACGCGATCGCCACCGATCCCTCGCACGCCCTCGACTTCACCGATCGCGTCCACCAGGGGATGGCGAACTTCATCGCGCTGGCCGAGGCGGCGGCCGGCCCGCTGCGCGATCTCGACGAGATGCAGATCGGCCGCGCGGCGGACTACGACGACGCGGTCTACTACTACGGGATCTCGAACGGCCACATCCTCGGCGGCACGTACCTGGCGCTCTCGCCGAGGATCGAGCGCGGCGTCCTTGGGTCGGGCGGAGCCGACTACTCGTTCATGATGTTCCGCGCGCACCCCTTCGCGGCGTTCCTGTTCGTCATCGAGATGTTCGTTCCGGATCCGCTCGACATCCAGAAGTTCGCCGCCCTCTCGCAGGCGACCTTCGACCGGATCGACCCGATCACGTACGCGCCGCACGTGCTGGGGGACACCTACGCGGGCTCGCCGGCCGGGCGCCGCGTGCTCATTCAGATCGGAGTCGGTGACTCGGAGGTCCCGAACCTCGCCTCGCACCTTCACGCGAGGGCGCTCGGGATCCCGCTCCTGGCGCCCGCGCCTCGCCAGGTCGCCGCGCTCGAGGAGGTGCCGGCCCCGCTCGACGGCTCCGCGATGGTCGAGTTCGACTTCGGAGTCGATCCGCTGCCCGGGATCGAGGCGGTGCCCCCCGAGGAGACGAACCCTGTGCACGAGGCCGTCCGCCGCCTCGACGCGAGCATGCGGCAGGTCGACGCCTTCCTGCGACCGGACGGGCGCATCGAGGCGACCTGCGAAGGCCCCTGCGATCCGGAGTGAAGGACCGGGGCCGCCTGGACCGGGCACGACCTAGTACCGCTCGGCGCAGATCCGACCAGGGGTTTTCTCCGCCCGTGAACGTGCCCGTGCCCGTGCCCCTGCCCGGCTT
>JACPQR010000241.1 GCA_016190375.1 Deltaproteobacteria bacterium | reverse complement strand
CGCCCTGCACCGGTTGTCGCCCCGCAAGACCGGCACGTTCGTCGCGGTGAACTGCGGGGCGATCCCGGACACGCTGCTCGAGTCGGAGCTGTTCGGCCACAAGAAGGGCGCGTTCACGGACGCGACCAGCGACAAGCGCGGCCTGTTCGAGGAGGCGAACGGGGGCACGCTCTTCCTCGACGAGGTCGGAGAGCTCCCGGCGGCGCTGCAGGTCAAGCTCCTGCGGGTGCTGCAGGAGGACACGATCCGCAAGCTCGGCGACACGCGCGACACGAAGACCGACGTGCGGATCGTCGCCGCGACGGTTCGCGACCTGCACCGGGAGGTCGGCGAGGGCCGGTTCCGCGAGGACCTCTTCTATCGCCTGAACGTCCTGCCCGTGCACCTGCCGGCGCTGCGGACGCGCCGCGAGGACATCCCGCCGCTCGTGGACCACTTCGTCGCTCGAACGAACAAGCGGCTCGGCACGTCCATCGCCGGCATCGACGCCGACGCGATGAAGGTCCTGTACGAGTACGCCTGGCCCGGCAACGTCCGCGAGCTCGAGAACACGATCGAGCGCGCGATGGTCCTGTGCGAGGGCGATACGATCCGCGTGGCGGACCTGCCCGAGAAGCTGTCGGAGGCGAGCGATCCGATCCGGATGACGCTCCAGTCGGGCGAGCTGTCGATAAAGAAGACGACCCGCGTCATCGAGGAGGTGCTGATCCGCCGGGCCCTGCAGCGCACGGGCGGAAACCGCACCCGCGCGGCCGAGATCCTGGAGCTCAGCCACCGGGCGCTCCTCTACAAGATCAAGGACTACGGGATCGCCTGAGCGGGCGACTCGGGATATCCTCCGCGCGTGCGATACCACGTGCGCCAGGGCGACCGCAGCGTCGTCGTCGATGTCGACGACGTTAGAGATGGGATCGTGCGGGCGCGGATCGACGGGCTGGAGGTCGAGGCCGAGATCCGGACGGTCGACGGGGCGATCCTCCTGTGCGCTCAGGGACGGACGCTCGAGATCGTGAGCGGCGGGAAGCCCCCGCGGCTCGCCCTGTGGACGGCGGAGGGCGAGCTCGAGGTCGAGGTTCTCGACGACCGCCAGGCAGCCGCGCGGGCGGCGGGCAAGTCCACGGGCTCGGGCGCAGAGCGCACCGTGCGCTCTCCGATGCCCGGCCGCGTGGTCAAGGTGCTGGCCGCGCCGGGCGACGCCGTCGAGCGCGGTCAGGGGCTCGTCGTCGTCGAGGCGATGAAGATGGAGAACGAGCTCGCCGCGCCGATGTCGGGGACCGTGCGCTCCGTTCACGCGGAGCCGGGCAAGACGGTCGAGAGCGGGCAGATCCTGGTGGAGCTGGAGTAGTGAGCGCCCGAGGTCCGTCGATCGGGCCTCGAGCGGCGCTCCTCTTCCTCGCGCCTCTCTGGGCATTCCGCCTCGACGACGCTCCCGAAGAGCCGGCCCGGCTGCGCGTCGCCTTCGAGGACTCCGTGGCCCCGCTCTTGCGCCCGCCCGAGACCGCGATCGCTGCGCCCACGCGAGGAGCACCGCTCGTCGCGGCCCCCGGCGATCGCATCGTCGCCGATCTCGTGCTGCGCCTGCCGCTGACGCCGCCGCCCGGCGTGCAGCAGGAGCGGGCCCTCAATGGCTTTCGAGGGACCGCGACCGGCTACGCGGACCTCGGCGAACGGCCGACCTACCCCCTGCAGGTGACGATGATCCGACCTGGCGGGCCAGGAACCTCGTACCGCGCGACGCTGGAGCTTCCGCCCTGGATGGCGCCGGGCGTGTACGACATCGAGGTCGTCGGACGAGCGTTCTCCGAGCGGCAGGAGCGCGCGCTGGTCGTGCGGCGGGGCTCGGTCGGGGCGTTCGAGCTGGAGGCACCCGTGGCCGATTGGACCGCGTTCGGCGCCACGGCGCGCCGGGCGGTCCTGTCGGGCGCTGCCGTCGCCTTCATCCGGGCCGGCATCGCGAGGGGCGGGCCGCCGGCGGAGGCGCACGCGGCGTTCGCGCGGGCGCTCGACGGGGTCGGGCTCGCGACGGCCGTGCGTCCATCGCCGGACGACCTCGCTCGAGACGGCGCGAGCTTCCGCAGACGTATCGGGCCGATCCGCTGGGCCGACGACACGCCCGCGGAGGCGTTCCGTCAGGTGCGGATCGCGGACGTGCTCCATCGCGACGGCGCGATCGAGAACGACGGGGACAGACCCGCGAAGGCCACGGTGCATGTCGCCACGCGCGAGCCCTCCGCGCTCGTCGTCGATGGGCGTGAGGCCCGGCCGACCGCGGTGGCCCTCACCGGCGATCTCGAAGCTCCAGGCGTCCTCAGGACGTACGAGATCCGGCTCCCGCCTCGCTCGCACGCGCGGATCGGTCTGGTCCGGCAGTCGGTCCGCGGCACACCGGTCGCAATCGAGGCGCCGCAGGTGGCGACGGTCGGCGAGCGGGTGACGCTCGCGACACCGGGCGAACGCGGCGCGGTCGGCTGGAGCCTCGGCGACGAGTCAATCGCGGCCGGCCCGAGGGTGCGCCACCAATTCCTCCGGCTGGGCCGCCATGACGTACGGGTCGCGACCGCGCGGGCCGATGGCTCGGTGACCACGGCAACCGCCAAGTTGAACGTCGAGACGCGGGTCGAGCAGGGATGCTCGGCGGAGTGAGCCGCTTCGCGACGCACGGCTCGAACCGCGCTAGTCTTGGGGGGATGATCTTCGAGCCCGTGGTCCGCGCCCTGAACGAGGATCGCGTTCGCTACGTGGCCGTCGGCGGCCTCGCGGTGGTCTTGCACGGGCACGCGCGACTGACGGCGGATCTCGACATCATCGTGGACCTGAGCCCCGATGAGGCATCCCGGGCGATGGCCTGCCTGACGCGCGTGGGCATGCGACCCCGCGCTGCCTTGCGCTGTATCCAGCAGGCTCGCGGAGCGCGAAGTGGCGGATAGGGCCACATCCGAGGGCTCCGCGTCCGAATGGACGTGGGACGGCGTGCGCGATGCGCAGCTCAGGGCGACCGCGGCGTCCACGCCGGCCGAGAGGCTTCGGATGGTCGAGGAGATGATCGGGCTCGCCTTCCAGGCCGGCGCGCTCCCGGTGTACCGCGTGGCGTTTCGTCCCGCCGTCGAGGTGCGAGTCGATGCCGGGCACCTGGAGGCGGTCGTGGAAGATCAGCGAGAGACGGACTCGTTCCGAACGTTCCGGGTCCTCTCCGCGTCGCTGCGCGCCGGGGCCCGGCACGCGGCCGACCACCCGGGCGTTTGCGAGCCGCCCGGAGGGTCTCCGAGCCGCGAGAATCTGCCGGTCGGCGAGGTGGTGATCGTGGACGCTCGGGGGGAGGAGCGGTTGCTGCCCTTCGAGAGGTACCTCGATCTGGTGGGCCGCGAAGGGGAGTTCGCCGATCGACAGCCCGTGGACTGGCGGGCCTTCTCGCGTCAGCTCGACGCCGTGCGCGGCTTCCTCGACCTAGAAGGCTCCGGCCACGCCGGCTGAACCGCCGAGCTCGCAACTTGCGCGGCACCGCCGTCCTGTGCTTGAAGTGCGGGTGACGGCTCGGAATAGATGGCCGGGTCGCGAACGTTCGGAGCGGTGAGGATGATTCCGAGAGGTCTAGCTGTCGTCGTCGTGGTCTCGACCCTGGGGTGCGGGACGACGTACATCCGCAACACGACCGTCGAGGACACCTCGGCGAACCGGCAGGTCATCGAGTTCTGCGAGCGGTACCGCCACGCCATGGAGGCCAAGAACGGTCGCGAGCTCCTGGCGCTGGCCTCGTCTCGCTACTACGAGGACGGCGGCACGCCGACCGCGTCCGACGACTACGATTACGCGGGTCTGCGGCAGGTCCTGCAGGAGCGCTTCCGCAACGTCAAGCAGGTCCGCTACGACATCCGCTACCGAAGCGTCTCGGCGGAGGAGGGGAAGGTCAACGTCGACTTCACCTATTCCGCGAGCTTCCAGCTCGAGACGCCGCTGGGCGAGCGCTGGTACCGCAAGGTGGAGGACAATCGCCTCGTCCTCGAGCCCATCCGCCAGGGCGACGGCTTCCGGATCCTCTCGGGAATGTGAGAAGCCTCACGCTTGACTGCGGAGGAGCCTTCGGCCACTCTAGGGAGCACCCGGGGGGTAAGGGTTGACGTTGCAACTAAGAAGACTCGTCTATTCGGACCGCCACCAGTTCCTCGGCGACTACCTCGAGGACTTCGCCACCGGCGGACTATTCGTCCCGGGCGGCGACCCGCTGGAGCTCGGAGAGCCCGTCCTCCTCGAGATCGTCTTCCCCGAGATCCCCGAGGGCGTCTTCGTATCGGGCCGGACCGTCTGGCGCAGGCTGGCCACGCGGTGGAAGTCGGCCCTGCCCTGCGGCGTCGGCATCGAGTTCGACTCGAGCGAGCGCCCCAAGCGCGACTTCCTCCTCGACTTCGCGAGAGGCTCGCTCGCCAGCATGCGCAAGCGATCCCGCAGGATCCCCATCCGGCTGAAGGTGGACTACTCGCCCATCGATCGACCAATCGCACATGCGCAGGCCGAGACGCGCGACATCGGGCGGGGCGGGCTCTTCCTGCACACGGGGGCCCTCGCACGCTACGGGTCGTCGCTGCACATGACGCTCTTCCCGCCGAACCCACTGTCGCCGGCGCAGGCCGTGGGCCGCGTCGCCTGGATCGGGCACATGCAGGGCATCACCGGGATGGGGATTCAGTTCCTCTTCCGGTCTCGCGACGCCCGTATCGAGATCGACCGGATCGTGTCCGGTCTCGAGGACCAGCTCAGCCGTGGCGTCACGCTGGGTTCCGCGTAGTGCGCTGTAGGAGCTGAACCTTCACTGCCGGCGTGGCGTCAGCCCCACATCGCCCTGTCCGGGCCGGCGTCGGGTTGATATAATCGCCGTTTCGTAAGCGCATCCCGATGCCGTCATCCGAGAAGAAGCCGCTCGGCAAGATCCTGCTGCAGCAAAAGCTGGTGAGCCAGAAGCAGCTCGACGAGCTGCTCAAGAAGCAACAGGCGGAGCCCGGGCGCCTTGCGTCGAAGGCGCTGGACGCCGGTTACACGAACGAGGTCGGCCTGCTGAAGGCGCTGTCGGAGCAGAGCGGCGTCCCGGGAATCGACCTGCAGCAGGTCGTGATCGCCCTGGGCAACCTCGACCTGGTCCCGAAGGAGATCGCCGAGAAGCATCTGATAATCCCGGTGCTGGTGCGTGACGATCGGATCTTCCTCGCCATGGCCGACCCGGAGGACAAGCGCATAGTCGACGAGCTCGAGTTCGTGACCGGAAAGAAGGTCTTCCCGTACGTGGCGATCCATTCGACGCTCAGGCAGGTGATCGAGGCCGCGTACGGGGCGCGCGCGCGAGGCGGCCAGTACTGGCAGGGTCCGAACGTGCCGGCCGACTACCTGGCGTCGCTCGGAATCGCACCCGAGCCCAGCCCGCCGGCGCCGGAGGCTCCGGGACCCGTGGTGGTCGAGGACCGGTTCAGCGAGTCCACCGCGGACGACGATCTTTCGGGCGAGATGCGCATCGACGCCGCGCCCCAGGCCGCGCCGGCCGTCTTCGACGACACGCAGGAGATTCCGGTTCCCACGGCCGCGGCGCCGCGGCCCGCGGGCTCTCAGGGGACCATCCTCGTGGTCGACGACGAGGAGGAGATCCGCAAGCTGGTGATCCGGGTCCTCGAGGAGCGCGGCTTCAGGGTCGTCTCGGCGGATCGCGGCCTCGAGGCCCTGAGGATCGTCAAGGAGCACAGCCCCGACCTCCTGGTCCTCGACGCGATGCTGCCCGAGGTGCACGGCTTCGACATCTGCAGGCGCCTGAAGGGAAGCGCGAAGTACGGTCACATCCCCGTGATCATGATCAGCGCGGTGTATCGGGGCTGGCGCTTCGCGCAGGACCTCAAGAACTCGTACGGCGTCGACTACTTCATCGAGAAGCCTTTCCGGATCAGCGATCTGCTCGACACCGTGGAACGCGCGATGAAGAACGGCCGCCAGAGCGCGGCCCCACCCGACCCCAGTGCCAACAAGAAGCTGTCCGAGGACGCCGAGAAGGAGCTCGACCTCGGCGTCGAGCGGTACAAGACAGGCGACATAGACGGAGCCATCGCTCACCTCAAGAAGGGCGTGTCGATCGATCCGCTGTCACACAAGCTTCACTACCACCTTGCGCTCTTGTTCGGAAAGAAGGGCCTGATCTACCAGGCGGTCCAGGAGCTGGAGACCGCGGTCGACCTGCAGCCCCACCACTTTCAGTCGCTGAAGAACCTCGCCGTGCTCTATCAAAAGGCGGGGTTCAAGCTGAAGGCGGTGGAGATGTGGGAGCGCGCGATCCCGGAGGCACCCGACGAGCAGACCCGAAAAGGGATCAAGGAGCACCTCGTCTCGCTGCTTTGAGGCCAAGGGCGGGCGTGAGACGAGAGTCGACGAGGACTAAGAGGCGAGACGCTAGACCGTGAAGTTCATCTGCGGCGAGTGCAAGACGAAGTACACGATCTCGGACGAGAAGGTCCGGGGCAAGGTACTCAAGGTCAAGTGCAAGAAGTGCGAGGCCGTCGTCGAGGTGCGCGAAGCCGGTGGCGAGATCGAGGCGGTCGCGCCCGTCGTCTCGAGCAAGGGGGCTCCGGAAGCCGTCGGGCAGTCGCTCGAGGAGCGGCCCACGAGGCAGGCTCCGCCGACGTCTCAATCTTCCGGTCGTCCCAGGACCTTGTCGATTCCGCCGCCGCCGCCTCCGGAGGCGCTCGCCTACCGCCCAGGAGCTCGCCCCGGCACCGGAGCGGTGAAGGGCGGCCAGCCCGCTCCAACGCCCGCGGCCTCGCCGCGACCGGTCTCGGGCCCCAGCTCGAGCGGCGTCCGACCGGCCGTACGGCCGGCGAGCTTCCTCGGCGCGGCTTCGGGATCCGGCTCGGGGCTCGCCGGCTCGCTGGCGGAGGCGCTCGAAGCATCGGTCGCTCCTCCCGAGGACGAGATGCCGCCTCAGGCGACGGTCGTCTCTCCTCGGAGCCTCCTCGAGGAGCTGAGCGCCGACCGTCAGCCCGCCGAGACCGAATGGTTCGCCGCCATCCGCGACGAGCCCGTCGGGCCCATTACCAAGGCCGAGATCCACGCGAGGATCGACAAGGGCGAGGTCAACGCGAGCTCGCTGGTCTGGCGCGAGGGCATGGACGACTGGCGCCCCCTGCGCGAGGTGCACGAGCTGGGCGACCTCCTGCGAGGCACGGGACGGGCGTCGCTACCCGCCACGCCGCCCGGCAGGCAGCCGCTTCGCCAGAGCCTGACGCCCTTGCCCGTCGCTCCGGACCGGTCCGTCGGATCGGTCGCAACGCCGATCGCCGCAAGAGGCGCGGTCGCGGTGCCCGCCGCGGGAGGCGGTCTGTTCCCGCGAGGCAAGCCCGCTCCCGCAACGGGCGGGAGCGGAAGCCTGCAGATCCCGATCGAGGACGTCCGGCCCTCGGCCGTCGCGGCAGCCGGCAAGGCCATCGACGCCGCCGCCTTCCCCGGGGCGCCCGGTCTGCCGCCGCCGCCGTCCGGGATCCTGGAAAGCACGGCGGTCGACCAGTACGCGTCGATCGTTCCGGCGAAGCCAGTCAAGAAGCTCAAGCCTGTCGCGTGGGTCGGGATCTTCGGCGGCGTCGCGTTCGGGATCACGCTCGCGCTGGGCCTCCTCACGTACCTCGGCCCCCGCCTGAACGCGCCGCGCCAGGGGACCGAGAACGTGCGCATCATCACCATCCCGGGCGAGACACCGCCGCCGGACCTTCCGCCGACGCCGGGCCAGACCGCGCAGGTGGCCCCCGAGCCGGGGCAGACCGACCCGGCGAACGGGCACAGGCCCGGGCCGCGGCCCGGCGCCGCCAAGGCGCCGCCAGGCAAGGCGCTCAGTGCCGCAGATGCGGAGCTCCTCGCCCGGATGCAGCGCGAAGGGCTGCCCACGGACCGGCAGATCAACGTGGATGGCCTGCGCAAGAGCGGGCCCGGGGCCAACGGGGGCGGCAGCTCCCTGACGGCGGACCAGATCCGCACGGTCGTGCGGCGCGAGAAGCGCAGCGTCCAGCAGTGCTACGAGCGCGCGATGCGCGGCGCCACGCAGGCGCGGGACATCCGCGTAACGGTCACCGCGAGCGTCGGCCCGAGCGGATCGGTGACCAGAGTGAGCGCACGCGGCGCGGGCGACGCGGGAATGCAGGTCTGCATCGAAGGCGCGGTGCGGCGCTGGCGCTTCCCGGCCGCGGCCGGGCCGTCGAACGTCGAGGTGCCGGTCGTCTTCACCGCCAACGAAGGGTGATCAGCGACCCGAGAAGAAAGGCGGGGGAGGGTAGCCGTACGTCGCCGGCTGGAAGTAGGCCTGCGTGAAGTCCTCGAAGCCCCCGGTGAGGAGCTTGGGCAGGAAGGTGGGCTGTAGCCCCGTGGGCGAGAGCGTCCCCAGGACGTTGCCCTCGGCGTCGCGGCCCGTCTCGGTGAAGACGAAGAGGTCGCGCACGCGGTAGTCGCCCCGGTCGTCGAGCGGCAGGACCTCGGAGACGTGCGAGATGCGGCGTCCGCCGTCCGCGTAGCGCGCGCAGCAGACGACCACGTGGATCGCGGCGGCGACCTGGGCACGGACGGCGCGCAGCGGAAGATCGACGCCGGACAGGAGCGTCAGGCTCTCGAGGCGCGAGAGCGACTCGACGGGCGAGTTGGCGTGGACGGTGGACATTGAGCCGCCGTGGCCCGTGTTGAGCGCCTGCAGCATGTCGAAGCACTCGCCGCCGCGGACCTCGCCGACGATGATCCGGTCGGGCCGCAAGCGAAGCGCGGAGTGAAGGAGGTCCTGGATGGTGACGGCGCCCTTGCCGTACTGGTCGGCCGGCCTCGCCTCGAAGGGCACGAGGTGCGCCTGCGCGAGCTGCAGCTCGGCGCTGTCCTCGATCGTGAGGATGCGCTCGTCGTCCGGGATGAACGTCGACAGCACGTTGAGGAGCGTCGTCTTGCCGCTGCCGGTGCCGCCCGCGACGATGAGGTTCTTCTTGCAGATCACGCAGGCCGCGACGAACCTGGCGCACTCCGGCGTCCACGAGCCGCTCTCGATGAGCTGCTCGGCGGTCAGGAAGCTCGTGGAGAACTTCCGGATCGATATCGTCGTGCCCCTGCGCGCGACCGGCGCGAGGACGATGTGGATGCGCGATCCGTCGGGGAGCCTCGCGTCGAGGCGCGCGCGCTCCTCGGTCAGCGTACGTCCCACGAACTGCGCCATGTTCCGCGCGGCGGCGAGGAGGCCCTGCTCGGTGAAGCGTGCATCGGTCTTGTGCAGGCGCCCCTTCCGCTCGATCCAGACGTCCTCGGGGCCGTTGATCATGATCTCGGTGACCTTGGGGTCGTCGAGGTACGCGAGGACGGGCTTGAGGAACGCGCGCAGCGACTCCGCGTAGATGTTGCTGCCCGCGCTCAAAGGATCGCCTCCAGCGCTCTTCGGAGCGCCCGCTCGAGCGTCTCGATCGGCGGTGCGTCCGGCGCCGCCTCGGGCATCCCGCGGACCGCGGGCACGTGCACGAACCCGGCGAACGGCGGATCGGGCCGGGCCGCGAGCGCGTGCATCATCCGGAAGAAGAGGTCGTTGCACACGAAGGTGCCGGCCGTGGTCGACGACCGGGCGGCGACGCCCTCCTCGACGAGCCGCTCGACGAGCTTTCGGACCGGCAGGCTCGCGAAGTACCCGGCGGGGCCGCCCTGGACGACCTGCGACTCGCGCGGCGCGTTGCCTGCGTTGTCGCCGTGCTCGGTGTCCGCGAAGTTCAGCGCGAAACGCTCGACGTGGACCTCGCGGAGCTGGCGGCCCAGGCCCAGGGCGAGGACGTGAGTCGGACGGAAGGTCTCGATCCTCCCCAAGAGGATCCGCGCGGCCTCGCCGAACACGGTGGGCAGCACGACGCCTTCGGCGAGGACGCCCTTCGGCGGGTCCGACGCGAGTCGGCCCGCGATGAGCTCGGAGGGGTTCGAGGAGATGCCGCCGAAGCGGTCGAAGCCGGAGACGAGGAGGCGGGAGCGCACCTGAGGACGACTGTACACCGGTCGGGGGGCCGGATACCCTGCGTTCATGCGTCAGGCGGGACCGCTCGTTCTCTTCGGGCTCTTGCTCTCATGCGGTGGAGGAAACGCGCCGCGCGCCAGGGACTGGTCGGACGAATCTCTGCTCGATCGAGCGATCGACTTCTGCCTGAAGAATGCCGCCTGCACCGAGGACAGGACGCCAATCGCCGAGTGCGTGGAGACGACCGTCGACCTGCAGGCCTTGCCGTCGAGCCTTCCCACTCGGCGCGACCTCGAGGAGCTCGTCGAGCTCAGGGCCTGCTACAACCGGGCGACGACCTGCCAGGAGGTCCTCGACTGCGCGGGAGTGCCCACCGATGACGAGGAGCCGCGGGACTGCGACCCCGCCACGTTCGGCGCGAGCTGCGCCACGAGAATGGGCGTCTCGCTCCTGCGGCACTGCGTCAACGGCGCCGTGATCGAGACCGACTGCACCAAGCTGGGGCTGACCTGCGCCTTCGACTCCGAGGGCAAGAACTCGTGCGTCGCCGAGACGTGCAACCCGGGAACCTACGACATGAACTGCGACGAGGAGAGCGGCAACCTGAACATGTGCGGCTCGATCGATGGCGGCGGCGGAAACATGGTCTATCAGTACGCGTGCGGGGCGATCGGGATGGGCTGCGCGGTGGACCTCGGCACGGAGGATCCGGGCGACGAGCAGGCCATCTGCACCGGGCGAGAGGAGCTCTGCGACCCCGCAGCCACGGCGGCAGGTTGCGAGGGCCTGACCCTGACGGCCTGCATCGCGAACTTCGACGGAAGCGGCAACATGGCGCGCTGGGACTGCGCCGCCGGCGCGATCCACAGGCTGTGCTTCATCGACCCCGCGTCGGGAGGCGGATCGTGCGCCGTCACCACCGACGAGTGCGATCCAGCGCTGGACCAGGGCTCGTGCGACGGAACGAGCCTCTTCGTCTGCGTCGACGGCACCATGCAGACGATCGACTGCCGCGAGCACGGGATCGCGACGTGCAAGCCGGGAACGCCGGCGCTTTGCGCCGAGAGCCGCGAGGACGAGCCGGAAGAGGAGTGATTACTCGGATCCGGGGGTCGGTTCCGAGCATTCGGTGCAGGCGAGGCGCTCCACGGGCTGGCGGTCTATCAGGGCGGCGAGCCAGTCGGTCAGGAGGCGCCCGCCGACGTTCACCGTGTAGAAGTTGTCGAACAACAAGATGCAGTGCTGTTCGCCGCTCGGGATGAACGAGGCGAAGCTGGCGGTGGTGTCGTGGATCTGGGCTATGGAGGCGAACATCCTCTCCGACCAGTCGGCCGCGTCGCCGCCGCCCATCGCCTGGAAGTAGAAGACCTGGTTCTCGTCGAAGGCGGTGTTGTACTGGGAGATCCGCTGGTCGGGGAAGTAGTTGCCGATGCCGGAGTACAGGTCGGCCAGCGTCTTTCCGGTCAGATCGACCTGGGCGGGATCGAGCTCGGGGATGAACGCCGGGAACGCCTGCTCGGCGTTCCATGACGGAAAGCTCTCCTCGAAGAAGGTCTCGGTGATGATCCCCGCGCCGGAGTCGCCGAGCTGAGTGACGAGCGCGTCGGGGTAATGCTGCATCACCTGCGCGGACCAGAGGACGGAGCCGTAGGAGCCTGCGCTGCAGCCCGTCACCAGGACGTGCTCGGGCGCCTGGATGTTCTCGTAGACCCAGCCGAGCACGGCCCGCACGTTGACCGCACCCTTGTGGTTGATCGTCACCTCGTCGGCGCCTTCTCCGTAGGTCACGACGGCGTCACCCCAGTGGACGTCGCCGGTGCAGTAGGGGATGACGACGTGGGTCCAGTCGCGGACCGGATTGCGCTCGTCGTCGCGGTCGTAGATCCCGTGCGGGTTGCCGGTCCGCACTGCATCACGAACGTTCTCGACGTCGGGGTTGAAGATGGCGTCGGCCACGCTGCAGGTGGCCGCGTTCCAGCAGGCGCCTCCCCCGATGAAATCGAGGACCAAGCGGTTCACGGCGCCGGGGCGGACGAAGAACGCGAACTCGCTGCCTCGCGAGCAGTTCGTGTCGCCGGCCGGACGGAGCTCGGTCCACCAGTCGGGATCGATCTCATCGAGCGGCGGCATGAACGGCTCGCGATCTGCGTCGCCGTCGGCATCGCCGTCGGCGTCGCCGTCGGAGTCCGCGTCGGAGTCGGCATCCGTGTCGGAGTCGGCGTCGGAGTCCGCGTCGCTGTCGGAATCGGCGTCGGCGTCGCCGTCCGCGGCGTCATCGTCGCCTCCGCAGCCGGCGGCGAAGGCGGATGAAAGGAGCACGAGCACGAGTGAGGACAGGCGAGCCACCATGGCGAGAGTGTAGGAGGATCGATGCCATCGGGGAATGATCTAGACTCGGGCCTGATCTAGACTCGGGCCGCTTGAGGCACGTCGTCATGATCGCCGCCGCCCTGGTGCTCGCGCCGCGGCCAGCCGAGGCCGCGCGGCTGCGGGTCGCGCTCGTCCTCGATGGGTCGCAGTCGATGCGCACGCAGGATCCGGGTTACCTGGCACGCGTCGCTGCGAAGCTCTTCGTCGACCTGGCGGGGCCGGACGACGTCATCGGAATCTACGAGTTCGGAGCGAACGCGCGCTCGCACGGGTCCGCGACGGGCGCCGAAAAGGAGCGCCTGTTCTCGGCGATCGACGCGGTGTCGCGGGACGAGTGGTGCACCGACTGGGCAGAGGGACTCGACGCGGCGCTGGCCCATTTCGACGGCCCTCGGCCGCAGGGCGAGCGCCGGTTGATGCTGCTGCTCACCGACGGCCTGTACGACCCCGACCGCAGCGAGGCCAGCTACTACACGTCCGACGGCGGGCGCGCGGCCTTCGAGCGCGCGACCGAGCGCGTCCGCGACTTCGCGGCGCACCCGTGCTCGCAGGCCACGAGCGCGCTGGCGTCCCAGGTGGAAGGGGCATTCGTCGGGCGCATTCGCCGCATCCTGGCGGGTCCGGCCCGTGAGCGGGGAGTCTCCATCTACACGGTCGGGTTCGGGACGGACCTCGGCCGCGAGTCCGAGGCCGCGCGTCGGTCGCGCGAGCTCCTGGCCGAGATCGCGCGGAGCACGGGCGGTGGGGCGCTGGTCGCCCGGAGCGGCGCCGACCTGCCGGCCTTTTTCGCCTCGATCTTCGCGGCGCTCGTGGGCGCGCCGGTAGAGCCGCCCGTGCGGTTCGGCGACGCGGGCGCGATCCGGATCCACCGCGGAGCCAGGTCGGTGTCGGTGGTGGTGCCGACCTCCGACCGGGAGCTGCGGCTCGAGCTCGACGGAGCACGCGTGACGCGCGCGCGAGACGACTACCACGAGCCGGCCGGAAAGCCGCCCGAGGGATACCGCTTCCTGCAGGTCGACCGCCCGTCGCCGGGAACCGTGACCCTGCGACGCGCGAGCGGGGACGACGCGCCGCTGAGCGCGTGGGTGATCCAGGACCTCGGCCTGCGCCTGGGCCTCGTCGCGCCCGAGGGCGTCGTGCCCGAGGGAACGGCCTTCGCACCGAGCGCCGGCCTGGTGTCCGCGAGCGGCGAGACCGTGCCGCTCTCGCCCGAGTTCCTCCGGAACGTCACGATCGAGGTCGAGTGCGACGGACGGAAGGAGGCTCGGACGCTCGTCGGCGCGGAGCGCGTCTCTCTCGAGTGCGGCGTCCTCGCGCCAGGCGTTCACCGCATCGCGGCGCGGGCGCGGCACGCCGCCGGGTTCCTGTCCGTGGACGAGGTGGCGCGCGACGTCGAGGTCGTTCGGCAGATCGCCATCTCGATCGGCGGGGCGCCGCTCGCGTTCCGGACGAAGGCCGTGCCCGGCTTCCACGCCCAGACCACGGCTGCCGTCCGCTCGGGCGCGCTGCCGATCCAGCAGCGCTTCCGCGTCGACTGGACGGGCATCTCGAACGTCGCGGATCTCGAGGTCGGGCCCTCGGAGGTGGCGCTCGAGCCGACGAAGGGCTCGTTCCTCTTGTCGGCGAGGCTCCGCGACCACGAGAGCCTGCGGGACGTGTCGCGAGACTACCGGGGACAGGTGCAGATCACGCCGCTCGAGCCGAGGCTGTACGCGGGAGAAGCGGCCTGGAGCGTTCCCGTCGAAGGACACCTCGACGCCTGGACGTTGTGGGACTACTGGGAGCTGTACCGGACCCGGATCCTCGTGGGTCTGGGCATCCTCCTCGCCGTCCTGTGGATCGTCGGCCGCCTGGCCGCAGCGGCGTTCGGAGCCAAGCACAAGCTCTACTACCACCGGCCCGACGAGACCGAGGCGGCCGCGTCGAGCGTGCGGCTCGCCCGCTCGAAGAGCTTCCTTCCCTTCCGGTCGGCGCGGCATCCGATCGGCGGCGACGGCAAGCCTCGCTCGGCGCGGCGCCATTGCGTCCTCGTCGCGACGCGGCGTGGCTTCCGGATCGTCCCCGACGAGAGCCACGTGGTGGAGAAGCTGGAGGCCGGCGGCGAAGAGGAGCGCAGGCAGCCCTTCGACGGCCGCCTCGAGACGCGCTATCGCACCGGCGACTTCGTCTTCTGGGTCAGCCGGGAGTGAGGCGCCGGCGCCTGGCATGCCGCTGACGCCCTTCCATCTGGGCGCCGCACTGTTGGTGAAGCCCGCGCTGGGCCGGCGCCTGAGCGTGGGCGTGTTCCTGATCGTGCAGATCCTCGTCGACATCGAGCCGGGGTGGAACATGGCCACGAACCGCTGGCCGGTGCACGGCCCCAGCCACACGCTCCTTGGAGCGCTCTCGGTCGTGGGCGCGCTGCTCGGGAAGCCCGCGTGCGCGTGGCTGTACCCGCGGATGCGTCGATGGCTGGCGAGCCCTGACGCTGCGACGAAGCGCTTCCTCGCGGAGCTGGACCCGCCGAGCACCGCCGGCGCCTGGATCGGTGCGCTCCTTGGTGGGCTGACTCACCTCGTCCTCGACGCGGTCATCCACGGGGACCTGCAGCCGCTCGCTCCGTGGTCGGTCGCAAACCCGCTCTTGGTCGAAGGCTCGTTCGTCTGGATGCACGCCGGCTGCGCGGTAGCGGCCGCAGTCGGCTTCGTTCGCTGGGCGTGGCGATCGCGTGCCTGATCGAGTGGCCCGTCTACCGGGCGGGTTCCCAGAGACGCCGGAGATCGAACGGTCCGAAAGGCGGCAGCTCGGCCACGGAATCGCCCTTCGCCTCCGTGACCGGCACGGCGACGCGATCGCGGCTCTCGTGAACCTCGACGATGCGCGCTTCTGGATCGACGAGCCACGTCCACGTCACACCCTGGTCCGCGTAGAGCGGCAGCTTGAGCCGGCGGTCGTCACGCTCGGTCGTCGGCGAGAGCACTTCGCAGCACCAGTCGGGCACGCGAACGATCGGGTTCTGATCGAGGAACGCGGCCGACTCGTCGACCGCACGCCACCCCGCGAGGTCCGGGACCGCGAGCCGTTCGTTCGGAAACCGCACCTCGGCTTCGACCTCGAGCCACCATCCCGCCCCGCCGCGGTCGCGATCGAAGCGCGCCAGCTCGTTCGACAGGCTCTTCGCCACCAGGCGATGCATCCGGCCAGGGCGTGCCATCGTCCTGATGACACCGGGCTCGAGGATCTCGCCGGTCACGCCCTCGGGAAGCGCCACGATGGCCTTGTACAGCTCCTCGAAGGTCGGGACCCTGGGAGACGGGGCGCGCATCGACGATCACTGTAGCATGCACCCGGCGCGGGGCGACGTCAGCTTCGGGCGAAGCGAACGAGGAAGTGGGCCAGCGCTTGCGTCTTCGGGACGAGGGACTCCAGGTCCAGGTGCTCGTCGAGCGTGTGGAAGCCGTCGCCTCGCGGGCCGAGGCCGTCGATCGCCGGGACGCCCGCGTCGGCGCAGGTGGAGGCGTCGCTGCCGCCGCCCACCAGCGGCGCCTCGCGGGCGTCGAGACCCACCGCGCGCTGGCTCTCGGCGTAGCGGGCCGAGAGCGCAGCGCTAGCCGCCGTCCGCTCGAGCGGCGTCCGCGCAGGCCCCCCGGTCAGGTCGATCGCGGTGCCGGAAATTCCGCCCGCGGCCGCCAGCGCCGCTTCCTCGAGGCGCGCCATGACCCAGGCGCCGTCGGGGCGGCTGACGAACCGGAAGTCGAGCTCCGCCTCGGCCAGGTCGGGCACCGTGTTCTTTCCGATGCCGCCCCAGACCTTGCCGACGTTCACGGTGATACCGCGATCGTAGTCGGTCAGCTTCTGCGCGGCGTCGACGAACCGGGCCATGGCCCAGACGGCGTTTCGCCCCTGACGATGGGAGGCGCCCGCGTGGGCAGCGCGGCCCCGGGCGACGACGTGGACAGATCCGGTGCCCTTGCGCATCGTGATGATGGCGTCTCCCGAGCGACCCGACTCGAAGACGAGCGCCGCGCGTGCGCCGGCGGCGGCGGCCCGGACCATCGGAGCGCTCTCGGGCGAGCCAACCTCCTCGTCCGCCACGACGGCCACGGTCAACGGGAGCTCGTGGAGGAGCCCTTCGTCCTCGAGCGCGCGCAAGGCGAAGGCCATCAGGACGAGCCCGCCCTTCATGTCCACGACCCCGGGCCCGCGGGCCAGCCCGTCGGCGACGCGGTAGCCGGAGAACGTCGCCGCCGGGAACACCGTGTCGTGGTGACCGACCAGGATCAGTCCTCCGTCGCGGGCGGGCCGGCGGCCGGAGAAGAGCAGGTGGTCGCCAAAGACCTTGCTGGCGTTCCGGGTGACCGGGAGCGGAAACGCTCGCTCGAGGGCTCGTCCGACCGCGTCGACTCCGGCCTTGTCGGCGGTGTGCGACGGCAGCGTCACGATCTCCGCAAGCAGCGTCTCCATCGCCGGCCGCTGTCCGGCGAGCCACGAGAGTGAGCGCTCCATGAGCGTGATATAGACGCGCGGATGAGTCGCTTCAAGGTGGCGGTCGTCGGCGGCGACGAGACCGTGGGGGCGGAACTGATCCGGCGGCTTTCCACCAAAGCCCTTCGTGAGCCTCGCCGTGGCGGGCGCCTCGACTGAGGTGGCGAACGAGTGGCGCGGCGCCATGGCGCCACCGCCCTGATCCGGTCGGTTTGCGGGGAAACCCTGTGACCCGATGCGTGCACGTCAGCGCTGCATGATTCCGGACGAGGCGTGCAAGAGGACCAGGGCGTGGGTCGATGTGATGGACCGGATCGCGGGTGACGCGGCGATGCGGCGCGAGCTGCTCTGGCTGAGAGCGCGCGAGAAGGACGATGAGGGCTCGATCGAGTCGCTGGAGCGGGCGGACCCTGAGCTCGCCGAAGGAATGCGCGAATGGGAGCTCACCGCCGACCTGCCCTACGATCTGCGCGCCAGAACTTCGTGCTCGCCGAGCTGGACTACCTGGTCGCGACGCGCGTGGGAGCCGAGGCGCAACGCATGCTGCTCGAGGAGGTCAGCCGCGGGGTGTACCAGCTCGAGGCATTCACGGCTGCGGACGTGGAGGTCGCCCGCGGCGTGCTGAGCAGGTTCGACGACCTGAAGCTGGGGCTGGCCGATGCATCGATCGTGGTCCTGGCGCGCCGTCACCGCACGCGCGACGTGTTGACGCTGGACGAGCGGCACTTCCGGCCTCTGCGGCGCATCGACGGCGGCCGCTTCCGTCTGCTGCCGGCCGACTCGGCGAGGTGACACCGGGCGGGTCGGGCGCCGTTTGACGCGAGGCCCTGGGCCAGACTAGATCGTCGGCTCAAATGCTGATCAACGAGATGAAGATCGCGCCGCATTTCTTCGTGGGGCTCGGGGGCTGCGGCTCGAAGATCGTCAACGAGATCGCGCGCAAGATGAAGGCGCGCTCGGAGGAGTACGAGCGCTACCGGAACCTCGTCCACTTCTTCGCGGTGGACACCGACCAGGCCGAGCTGCAGGAGGCGGACAAGGTCGACGCCTGGATCCCGATCTCGCAGTTCGACAAGCGCGAGTACGTCGCCTACGCCTTCGGCCAGCGTGGCGCGCCCGAGGACGCGCTCTTCGCGCAGTGGTGGCCCGAGTTCTACATGCCGCGCGCGGTCTCGGGCGCGGGCGCCGGGCAGATCCGGATCGAGGCTCGGCTCGCGACCTGGTACACGCTCAAGAGCTTCCCGCAGTACTTGCAGGCGCTGCGGAACGCCGTCCGCAAGTCCTTCGACGTCAACGAGCGGTGGCGGGACCTCAACCGCCAGCCGATGGTCCACGTGTACGCGTCGCTGGCCGGCGGCACTGGATCGGGCTCGTTCCTGCCGATCGCGTACCTGTTCTGGAAGCTCGTCCGCGAGCACAAGAACCCCCTCGTGGTCGGCACGTTCGTCTTGCCGGGCGTCTTCCGCGGCATGGGGCTGCCCTCGAACCAGCTCGACAAGATCATGGCCAACGGCTACGCGGGCCTGATGGAGCTCGAGCACCTGCAGGGCGCCGAGGACCGCGAGGGCAACAGGATCCAGTTCCACTTCGACCCCGAGGCGAAGGAGAGCACGTTCGTCACCCACGGTCCGTTCAACCAGGTCTACCTGATCGACGACGTGGGCGCGCTGCAGGGCGTGATCAGCGATGCGAAGCAGGTCTACCCCGCCATCGCCGACGCCGCGTACGCGCAGATCTTCAGCGACATCGTGGAGCGCGACCGATCGACGGCCGACAACGACGAGCGGGCGATCGCGATCCCCGACCACCAGTCGTACACGAAACGGTACGGGTCCTTCGGCCTGTCGGCGCTGGTCCTGCCCGACCAGGACATCCTCGAGTTCTGCGCGCACCGCTTCGCGGCGAAGGCGCTGGCCGCTGCGTTCGCCCTGCCCGAGGGTCGCCCTGGGCGCGTGGCGTCGGAGGAAGCGTCGGACCGCGAGAAGCGCGATCGTTCCTTCGTCTCCGACCTCGGCGCTCGCGCGCGCCTGCCTGGCGACGTCGGAGCCTTCTACCGGTCGATCCACGACTGGGTGGATGGCTCTCCCGATGCCGGAGAGGGCGCGCTGGCGGCCTTCGGGCGCGCTTTCGACGACCAGGCCAAGCGGTTCTCCCAGGCGCTCGGGTCGATCCCCTGGATCCGCGAGGACTGGCTCCTGGACTTCGAGAAGGACCCCGAGAGCGTCGGCCGCGAGCTGCCTCGCCGGATGGAGGTGTGGCGAACCGCGGCCCAGAAGGCTCGCGAGCAGGTCGGCGAGATGGCGGTCGCGCTCGCCAAGGAGCTCGTGTCGCGAGACTACGAGTGGAGCATCGATCGCTTCCTCGACCGTGCAGGTGGCCCGATCCACGAGCGCCTGTTCCTCGTGCGCGCGGCCGAGGCGATCCGGCGCAGACAGGCGCAGGCAAACGAGGCGTTCAAGGCCGCGGAGGCGCGTCTGGCCGCGGTCCCCGATCGTTACAGGCGGTGGACCGAGGAGCTCGTCGCTTCGGCGCCCGAGAGCCTGCTCGAGAAGTTCCGCGGCAACGACTACGGCAAGGAGCGCGTCCCGTCGTTCATGACCTGGTACCGCAAGGACCTCGAGGAGCCCCAGCAGTCTCTCGTGGTCAACGAGGGGATCCTCCGGGTGTGTGACGCGCTGCTCGAGCAGATCGAGGAGAGGAAGGACAGGCTCGCGCGGCTGTTCGCCGATCTCGGGGCGGTCCGGGGCCGGCTCGACGAGCGCGCCCGGGACATCCTGGTCCACGGCGTCCGCCGAGAGCAGGGGGGGCTCGCGTCGCAGCACGTCCTCGACGTCGAGGTCTACCAGGACTTCCTCGACCCGGCGGCCGGACGGATGTGGTCGTGGATCTTCGGCGAGCGAGAGCGGCCGAGCGACTACAACGCCGCGGAGTTGTTCGCCTCGATCCAGGAGGCGCAGAGGGGCTCCGAGTCGAAGCGACACATGGCCGACGCGGTCTTCGAAAAGCTCGTCGCGCTCGGCCGCGACACGTGGCAGAGCCGAATCGTCGGCCGCGAGTCGGTCAAGGGAATCGACGACCTCGGCCTCTCCATCGTCGCGGGGCTCAGGGACGAGGCGCACAAGGCGATCGCGTGGTCGCGGGTCAAGCGCCACTTCCCCGAAGGCCGGCCGGACCGCTTCGAGGGCGCCGACCGGGAGTCGTGGGAGCGCGCTCTGGAATCCGTCACCGAGAACGAGGTCGAGGACTACGTCTCGCAGAAGCTCGCGGAGGCGGCGAAGAAGTGCCAGCCCTTCTTGCAGCTCGGCGAAGGCGCGACCGAGATCCCGGCCAAGAAGTACGTGACGGTGTCCGCGGTCTACCTGGACGATGCGCGCTTCAGATCGATGCTGACGTCGATCTCGGCTTTCCAGGTCGCGGAGAGCTCGCTCTTGAAGTCGGCCGACCCGAAGAAGCTGGTGTTCTACTGGAACGAGATGGGGGTGACCGTCTACACGATCCGGTCGATCGACGAGTACGGAAACCGCTACGAGTTCGTGAAGGACTCGGAGCTTCGCCGGGGCCGCGAGTACCGCCGGTCCGAGGTGCCATACGTCTCGAGCCATCCTCGCTTCGACGAGCACGCCGCGCATTGCGAGGGACGAAAGTGCCCCGACATCCCGCTCCACATCGACAAGTGGTGGGAGGGCGCCCCCGACGAGGCCGCCGTGCTCTTCCCGATCACGATGCGCGCGGTCCGCGAGGGGCGCGCCAAGAAGGCGTGGGTCGAGGGCCGGCGCAAGCTCGCGGCGGAGCGTGCTCGCGATGTCGAGGTCGCGGAGCGGACCGAGGTGCGCGGCTTCACGCTGGCGGCGATGTTCGGGATCATCGTCAAGAAGGAGGACGGCTACTACTGGTCGAACCCCAAGATCGAGAAGCGCGAGGATCAGCACCTGGGCCGGTTCCGCGACGTCGCGTACGACGGGTTCAAGAAGGCGCGGGACGCAGTCCGCGACTGGGCCGCCGCGGAGATCGCGGCGCGGATCGCCACGCTCGAAGCCGATCGAAACCGCGCGCGCGTGGAGGAGGCGTTCCGGACCCACCTCGCGGCGCTCGAGACGCTGCAGATGAACGTCGGATCGAAGGAGGAGGCGATCCTGGCGCAGGAGCGCGTCGTGGCGCAGGAGGAGCTACAAGCGGTGCTCGCGCGGATCTGAACGGGAGGCTGCGCGTCAGGGACAACCCTGGCAGCCGTCGTCGATCCACGCGCAGAGCGCCTGGATCTCGGACTCGCAGAGCGGCGCCGCCGCCTCGCCGCGCTTCCGCTGGGGCATGGCGGTCGCGTCGATGCCCGGGTAGCGCGCCGCGTACTCGCTGCTCGTCGTGATCTCGGCAGCGAGCGCGGGGTCGACCTTGACGGCGACGTAGCTGTCGGCGCAGCTCCCGCAGGTGATCAGCGGCCGGCCGCGCTCGTCGGTGATCGCCGGCCGATCGATCAGATCGCATGGACCCTCGGGATCCTCGAGGTCGATGCCGTCGTCCGGCCCGCCGAAGGTGGGCTCGGGACTGGATCCGCGGTGGCAGCTGCTCGACACCGTGCAGCTCCGCTCGAAGAGATCCGCCCGCAAGCCGGCGAGCGTGGGCTCGGGATCGGCGCATGGCGCCGCTGTATCGTCCGCGCAGCCGGCGGAAGCCAGGAACAGGGCGATCGAGGCCGCGACTCGCATCCGGTCCGAGGATAAGGGATCCTCCGAAAAATGTGCGCGCTCGGCGCCGCAATCCCGTGGTAAGCCCACGCTCCAAAAGGAGATCGGCACATGCAGCTACGGGACCTGAAGGTCATCGTCACCGGCGCCGCCAGCGGCATGGGGCGTCATTTCTCGCGTCGTCTCGCCGAGGCGGGCGCGCAGGTCGCCGCGGGCGACGTCAACGTGGAAGGCCTCGAGAGCCTCGCGACCGAGTGCAAGGGTCTGCCGGGCTCGGTCCACCCGAGGAAGCTCGACGTCGCCAGCGAGGCGGACTGCGAGGCGTTCGTGGCGTGGGCGCACGACGCGATGGGCGGGCTCAATGCCCTCATCAACAACGCGGGGATCCTGCGGGACGGGCTCCTGGTGAAGAAGGACCGCGAGACGGGAGCGGTCAAGAAGCTCACGCGCGAGCAGTGGCAGGCGGTCATCGACGTCAACCTCACGGGCGCGACCATGATGGCGCGCGAGGTCGTGGCGAAGATGGTCGCGACGGGGTCGAAGGGTGTCCTCGTCAACATGAGCTCCATCGCGCGCTACGGGAATCGCGGGCAGTCGAACTACTCCGCCGCGAAGGCCGCGCTGGCCGCGAACACGAAGACCTGGTCGCTCGAGTTCGCGCCCTTCGGCATCCGCGTCGGGGCAATCGCCCCGGGGATGGTCGAGACGCCGATGACCCAGGGTATGAACCAGAAGGCCCGTGACGCCCTGGTCGCCGCCATTCCGGTCCGACGAATCGGTCTACCCGAGGACCTCTGGCTGGCGGTCAAGTTCGTGATCGAGTGCGACTACTTCAACGGCCGCACGATCGACGTCGACGGCGGCGCCGTGCTCTAGAACGCCAAGCGCGGCTCCCCGCCGCCGGAGAGATCGCGCGGTTAGCCCTAAAACACTTGTGATTCCGACTGGTTGCGGGGTGGGTGCGTGTCCCCCTCCTCATCCGGATGCGGGGTGGGTGCGTGTCCCCGGTCAGGGGCATCCGGCGGGGCCGGTGCCCGGGTCGGTCAGGCCGCAGACTGCTGCGAAATCGGCGCAGGTGGCGTCGTCGCGGCTCTGCTCGTCGACGCAAGTCGCTTGCGGCGCGGTCCAGGACTCGCAGGCCGTCATGCAGTCGGCCTGGTTATCGAAGAGGTCGCAATGGACCGGGCCGCAGTCGTCCGCGGACTGCCCCTCGCACAGGAGCGCGCAGGTGAGGCCGCTGACACAGCCGTCGTCGCCGGCGCCGGGAGCCAGCGGATCGCAGGCGTCGAACGTGTTGGGGTTCGCGTCCGCGCAGGCGGAGTCGTCGGGTGCGCTCGAGCAGCCGTCCGGGTCGGCGCAGCTCTCGACGGTGCAGCTCGCGCCGTCGTCCTCGCACTCGATCTGCTCGATGACGCAGCCGGTGCCGGGCTCGGCGTCGGGGTCCGATGGATCGCAGGTGTCGACGGTGCACACGCTCGCGTCCGCGCAGGCGAGGTCGTCAGGCGGCTCGCGACACGAGTCGTCGTTCTCGTTGCACGTGACTCCCGTGCAGGTCGCGCCGTCGGTGTCGGCGCAGGGACTCGAGCCCTGGACGCACTCGAAGTCGGTGCAGACCTCGGGCATGCAGAAGCTGGTCGAGCCCGGACAGTCGCCGTCGAGGAAGCACTCGGGCTGGGGAATGCAGCCCAGAGTCGCGTCGCAGTAGGTGTCGGGGTCCTGGGTGCAGTTCGCCGCGTTGGGACTGCTCGAGCACTCACCGTCGTCGCAGGCGTCGTCGGTGCAGTCGACGTCATCGTCGCACGACAGCGGCGAGGCGGTGCACGAGCCATCGTCGCACTCGGCGACGAAGCACGCGTCCTCGGGCGTCTCGCAGTCGTCGGCGGTCTGGCAGGCAAGGCCGTCCACCCCGTCGCAGTTCTGGTCGACATCGTCACCAACGTCGTCCTCGGCGCCCGGGTTGACGTCCTCGTCCGCGTCGTCGCAGTCATCACCGCCGGAGGCTTCGGACGCGGAGCCATCGCCGTCGGCGTCGACGCCGTCCACCCCATCGCAGTTCTGGTCGGCCGCGTCGCCTACCTCGTCGCTCGAGTCGGGGTTGATCGCAGCGTTCCGGTCGCCGCAGTCGTCGCCGCCGCACTCCATGGAGAGGAACCCGTCCTCATCCTCGTCGGGGCCGCCCATGACGTCGCAGTTCTGATCGATGCAGTCGCCGCCGGTATCGACCGCCCCTACGTAGATGGTGTCGTCGTCGTCGTTGCAGTCGATGCCGCCACAGGCGAGTGAGTCCTGGCCGTCCAGGTCGAGGTCGGGGACCTCGCAGTCGGAGTCGCCGTCCGCGTCGCCATCGGCGTCGCCGTCGCCATCCCCGTCGGCGTCGGCGTCGCCATCGCCGTCGGCGTCGCCATCCCCGTCGGCGTCGGCGTCGCCATCCCCGTCGGCGTCGGCGTCTCCACCGGCGTCGGGCTCGGGGTCCGCAGGAACGCACTCGCCGTTCACCTCGACGTAGCCGATGGTGCAGAAGCCACCATCGTCATCGTCGCCGCACGAGAAGAGGAGAGCGCCGAAGCAGAAGAGGGCAAGAAGTGTCGTTCGCATGTGATGGACTGCTCGATTGTACATGAACGCCTCCTGCCGCACCGATTCGATCGGCCACGTCGGTTCTGGTACGATCTGACCCCATGCGGATCTGCCTTGCGATGATGATCGCCGCGCTGGCGGCGGGCTGCGACGACGACGACCGACCGATCTCTGGGCACCTGGACGGCGGCGCCGATGGCGACTCGGACTCGGACTCCGACACCGATGGGGACTCCGACGCCGACGGGGACTCCGACACGGACGGGGACGGTGATTCGGACTCCGATTCGGACGCCGACGGCGACGGGGACGACGAGTGCGACGGCGACGAGGACTGCGCGCTGATCTGGGAGTGGAACGAGTGCTGCCCCTGCCCTCGCGCCGTCTCGCTCGACGAGCTGAGCGCTCAGGCGTGCTGGGAAGAGGAACCGCACGGCGACGACCCGCCGCAGCCCGATTGCCTCCCGAACGGCTGCGACGCGGTCCTCTGCGGCGAGTGCGCGGAGGTGACAGGCGTCGCCTGCGACCTCGGGCAGTGCATCGCCGTCTTGCCGGGCGAGTGCAGCGTCTCGGACGAATGCGACGACGGTGAGGTGTGCATCGACTCGGACGGCGACGGTGACGCCGAGTGCGTGCCGGGAGGGGACGACTGCGAGGACGAGGACGACTGCCCCGAAGGCGCCTCCTGTGGTCAGTACGACGGCGACCCGTTCCTCGAGTGCTCGATCTCCGACACCTGCGACCCTCCGTGCGATGACTTGCAGGTGTGCCGCGACTGCGGAGACGGCGAGTATCGATGCTACGACCCGCCAGGCTGTTGATCAGCACACGTCGACCCACGTCGGCATCCGTGTGGGCGGAAAAAACGTTCGAGCCAGGCAAAAAAGTGTCACTGGCGCCGGCCAACCGTCCGATTTCGATAGCGATCTCGCGCCTCTCGGCGCGGGCGGTCGGGGGAACGCACCTTGCACGGCTCGCCAAGGTTTCGCCGGGCTCCTGGCCGACCCTAACCCGAGGAAGGCAACGATGGCGTCTCGCTCGCTCGTACTCGCCGTGATTCTGGCCCTCCCCACCTGCGTAGGACAGGTCCCTCTCGACGAGGACGAGACGACCGGGACGGACCCCGTCAGCGCGGCGCCGCTCGCCGCGCGAGCCGCCCCGGGATCGTGGTTCGATCTCGAGCCGGACCTCGGAATCTGCGCGGACGGCATGCCCCACGAGGGCTGCCCATGCGAGGGTGGGCTGTCCTTTCGCTGCACCGAGCCCGGAGCCGGAGGCGACTGCCTCGTCGGCGAGCAGCAGTGCGTCGAGGGGGCGTGGTCCTCGTGCCTCGACCTGCGCCCGTCGGGAGGCGGTCCCTGGCGTGTGGTCAACCCCGTCCGGACCTGCGGGTGCGATCCGGACTGCCGCGAGGCCAACGATGTCCCGGTGCAGGCGGACCTCAGCCAGAGCAACTCGAACGGGATCAGCTACGACGGGAACCGCGGGGGCATCGTCATCAACTCCAACGAGACGAACGCCCAGTACGCGTGGATCGCGAACTCCGACAACACCGTGTCCAAGCTCGATCTGTCGACGGGCGTGGAAGTCTCCCGCTACGTCGTCGGCCTGGCCAACGTCGATAACAGCGCTTCGCGCACGGCGGTCGACGGCTACGGGAACGCGTACGTGGCGTGCCGTGCGTTCGGCGCCCAGGGATCCGTGACGAAGATGGCAGGCGATCGTTCGTTCTGCATCGACCGGAACGCCAACGGCCGCATCGACACGTCGTCGAACAACGTCGCGATGGCCCGCGGTACCGACGAGTGCGTCATCTGGACGGTCAGGGTCGGCGGGAACAACGGCGTGCCCCGCGCGATCACAATCGCGGCCGGCGACAACAACCGGCCCGAGGGCTATCCGTGGGTCGGCCTGTACAACGAGAACCGCTTCTACCGGCTGGACCCCACGACCGGCGCGGCCTCGGCACCGGCCTGGGGCGGCGGGCGAAACTACATCGACGTCGGCGGGTCCCCCTATGGCGCAACGATCGATCGCGCCGGCAACCTCTGGTTCCCGAACGGCTGCTGCGGCGGGACGTGGATCCGGAGCTTCAACGTCGGCACCGGTGCGCTCGGCGCCCGTCAGTGGGATCCCTGGTCCAGCGGTTCGTACGGCATCGCCGTCGACGGCACGGCGCCGCTGGGTCGCGTGATCATGGGCGGGTGGAGCGCCGGGAGCATCAAGCGGTTCGACCCGAACACGGGCGGATGGCAGAGGTGGGTCCTGCAGGTCAACTGCTACCGTGACCGGTGGGGTCGCTGGGTCTGCTCGCAGCCCGGCGGCCGCGGCGTCGCGGTCGACTCGGCCGGCAACATCTGGTCCTCGAGCCACCTCAACTGGTCGAACGGATGGGTCCACCGGATCAACCCGGGCAACGGCGTCATCACGACGTGGCAGCTTCCGGACCAGATCCCGGTGGGCGTCGGTCTGGACTTCGACAACAGGGTCTGGACGATCTCCCAGTCGGGCTCGAGGGCGAACCGGCTCAACCTGGCGACCGGCGCGATCGATCGCTTCACCACCGGCCCGAGCCCGTACACCTACAGCGACTTCACGGGCTCGCAGCGTGCTTGGTTCACCTCACCCGAGGGGTTCTACTGGCGCGACTACGACACCACGACGGCGTGCGGCAACGGGCTCCCGGGCGACTTCGGCGCGCTCTCGTGGGACGCCGACACGTTCGGAACGACCTCGATCACGTTCGAGGGTCGCACCGCCGACACGCAGCAGAACCTCGCGGGAGCTCCCGTGGTCATCCTGGCGACGCAGCCGAGCGACTACGGGCCGGTGGACGTCGGGACCGCCTTCGCCAACGCGGGGCGCGCGCAGCGACGATGGCTCCGGGTCACGGCGCACCTGAGGGCGGGCAGCAACGAGTCGCCGCTCCTGAGGAGCATGACGATGCGATGGCTCTGCGACAACCCATGAGGCGACTCGTGCTCGTGGTGCACCTGATTTCCCTCGCGGCGTGCGACGACGATTCGCCGCCTGGGTCTACCGACGGTGGCGGCGGGGACGGTGACGCCGATTCCGATGGCGACACCGATGCGGACACGGACGGCGACTCGGACTCGGATGGCGACGGCGACGCGGACTCCGACGGCGACGCGGGCGTCGACGCTGGTCCCCAGGTGTGCGTCGAGGTCGACGGGGGCTCGACCGGCTGCACCTGCGACGCGCAGTGCCGGCTCGCGGTCAACTCGGAGGACCTCGGGATGTACTGCTGCGACTGCCCCGCGAGCGCGAGCGACGGCTTCCTCGCGAAGAACCCCTGCTGGGTCGATTTCCCGGTCGATGGGGATCCGCCCGAGCAGTGCAACGTCTCCGAGTGCTTCCCGGAGCTGGAATGCCCCCCATGCTCCGAGGCCTTGGGCGCCGTGTGCCGTGACGGCGAATGCGTGGCGCGCCTCTCCGGCGCTTGCATCGTCGACGACGACTGCGACGGCGAGTATGTCTGCCGCGACACGAACGGAGACGGCGTGACCGAGTGCGTCGAGGACACGACGGAGTGCGGCTCCGTCGACGACTGCGACGACGGCGAGCTCTGCTTCGACTTCGATGGCGACGGCTTCGCCGACTGCGTCGCGGGCGGCTGCGTCTCCGATGAGGAATGCCCGCTTCACGGCTTCTGCGAGGGCGCGCAGTGCACGGTCGATCAGGAGCAGTGCCTGGCGAGCCGTCCGATGGACTGCGATGGCCGGTCGTGCATCGACGACGACGGCGACGGTCGTGGGGAGTGCGATCCCTGCCACGAGGACGGCGACTGCCCGGCGCTGTTCTTCTGCCTCGAGGGGATCTGCGAGGTATTCCCCGACTGGTGCATCCCGGAGCGGGCCGAGGCGGACTGCCCCGAGACGGCAGACTGCGTCGACGAGGACAGCGATGGCAGGGGGATCTGCGGCTGCAGCCTCGAGACCGCGCTGGAGGATTGCCCCGGCTCCGGCGCCTGCCACGATGACGATGGGGACGGTCTGGGGGTCTGTGGCTGCGACATGGACGAACCGGACAGCGCGTGCCCCGAGGGCAGCGTTTGCGAGGACTGGGACGGCGACGGACTGGGAGTGTGCGCCCGATGAGACCTTCACGGAGGAGTGCCATGAAGCGCGCGGTGATCCTTTGCCTGCTCGTCATGGGTTTCGCGGCCTGTGACGACGACACCCAGATGCCCACGCCCCCACCCGACGTGACGGACACGGGGGGCAGCCCGCTCGGCTGCGTCGACCACGACGGTGACGGCTACGGCCTCGGCTGCGAACCGGGTGCCGACTGCGACGAGGGCGACGGGGTGGTGCACGACGGGTGCGCCATGACCTGCGCTTTCCCGCACGCGGGGTGCGGTGGCTGCGATCCGGGAGCGGCCGTGGACTGCCACATCCTGCCGGATGGAGCGCGGCAGTGCGTCAGCGGTCGGCTGACGTGTGGAGACGACGGCGTCTTCGGGGAGTGCGAGCTCGACCAGGCGGATCTTCCCGAGGGAGCGCACGAGTACTCCATCATCCAGGGCGACCCCGTGACCTGCGGAAACTGCGACCCGGGCTGCTGGGGGGCGGAGGACGTCTTCGATGACGACGATCTCACCCCCGAGAACTCGAACGGCCTGGAGTTCAACCCCAACGCCTGCTGGGACGAGAACGGCGACGGCGACACCAACGACGCCGGGGAGTGCGGGGCCCTCACCATCGGCGGAAGCACGGTCACCGCGCGCTACGCCTGGATCGCGAACTCGCCCGATAGCACGGTCTCCAAGCTGAACCTCACGACGGGCGCCGAGGTGGGCCGCTATTACGTGGGCCTGCCGAACAAGCGGTGTAGCTGCTGGTGCAACGGGTGCAACAACCCGTCGCGGACCGCGGTGGATGGGTACGGCAACGCCTACGTGGCGAACCGCGCCTTCGGCGGGCAGGGAACCGTCGTCAAGATCGGCGCCGACCCCTACTACTGCATCGACCGGAACCGGAACGGCGTGATCGACACCTCCACGAACAGCGTCCCGATGGCCTGGGGCACCGACGAGTGCGTCCTGTGGACCCTCAACGTGGGCGGCAACGACGCTGTTCCCCGCGCCCTCGCCATCGACGCGGGCGATGCCAACGTCCCGGAGGGCTACGTCTGGGTCGGCACGTACAACGCGCGCAGGGCCTATCGCATCAACCCGCGCGATGGCAGCTACTACTGCTTCCAGCGCGCCGGCAACGGCAACTGCATTCGGGACTACGTCGATCTCGGGATGTACCCCTACGGGGCGACCGGCGACCGCCGGGGCTGGGTTTGGTTCACGGCCTGGGGCACGACGGACCACCTGATCGCCGTGGAAGGGTCCACCGGAAACGTCATCCACCGCGGCAGATCGGACCACCCAAGCTGCGGGTCGGACAACACGTACGGCATCGCGGTCGACCGCTGGGGCCAGATCTGGACCGGCGGGTGGGAATGCGGGATTTTCCGCTACAACGTCGGCGACGCGGCGCGCTGGGGCGACGAGACCTGGTGCTACGTCGAGCCGATCCGGCGCTGCAGCAACGGCGACCCCAACTTCGCTCGGGCGTGCACGAAGGATGCCGAGTGCGGCGCCGGTAACACGTGCTCGAGAGGAGCCGGACCGTCACGCGGCGTCGCGGCCGACTGCGAGGGGAACATCTGGACCGCATACTCCCAGTCTCCGTCCGCGCTCCAGTACCTGAGGGACGACGCCGTCTGCGGGGCCGGGAATCTCATCCCACGAACGAGCACGCGGGCAGTCGAGATGCGCCGGCCGAACGGCATGATGAGCGGCGAGCAGAGCATCGGCGTCGGGGTGGACTTCGAGGGTCGCATCTGGACCGTCAACCAGGCCTCGAGCAACGTGTCGGTCTTCAACCCGACCCTCTGGCGAACCCAGACCTACGCGACGGGCCCGAACCCGTACACGTACTCCGACTTCACCGGCTATCAACGGCAGAACTTCGTGAACCCGTCGGGCTGGTACCGCCACACCTATGACACGAGGGAGACCTGCGGCGTGGGCCAGCGCGCGCAGTTTGACGTCCTCTCGTGGGATGCGCGCATGCCCGCGAACACCGAGCTCATCTTCGAGGCCTACGTCGGTGACTCGCCGACCGATCTCAGCACCGATCCGATCCTCCTGGCGAGGACGCCGCCCGACGCGCCGCCCGTATACATCAGCGACATCCTGGCGGACGCGGGCTATCCGAACCCCCTCGTGATGTCCCTCGTGGTGACGCTGCGCTCCCTGGACGGCACCGCGACGCCCCTGTTCCGGTCCGTCTACGTCGAGTTCTACTGCATGGATCTGGAGTAAGCTCTTCCTCACTCATGCCCGGTTCGCGATTGGTAGTCTTGGGCCTCGTCCTCGGCCTCGCCGCGGCGCCTGCGACCCCTGGCTGCGGCGACGACGACGACTCGACAGACGGCGACGCTGACGCCGACTCGGACTCCGACGCGGATTCCGACGGTGATTCCGACGCCGACGCCGACGCCGACGCCGACGCCGACGCCGACACGGACACGGACACGGACTCGGACTCGGACTCGGACTCGGACTCGGACTCGGACTCGGACTCGGACTCGGACTCGGACTCGGACTCGGACTCGGACTCGGACTCG
>JACPQR010000247.1 GCA_016190375.1 Deltaproteobacteria bacterium | reverse complement strand
GTCGAGGCCTGGATCGTCCAGCGCCTCCAGCGTCACGACCAGTCGGCGCTCCCCGATCGCCGCTTGGGCGATTCGCTCGAGAGCGGCGGGACGATCGTGGAAGAGCAGTCGCGCCGCGCGGTCGCTGGAGATCACTAAACCGGGCGCAGCACGGGGCGTGCCGGCGCCGAGCGCCGGATCTCCGCGGGGATTCCGAGCTGACAGGTGGCGATCGCCGGCGATCTGGCGCCACTTCGCCAGGTCTGAAGCCTACCCACAGCGCCCCGCCGGCGACCACGACGCCTTCCCCACGCGCGATGCGCCGTGGCGCTACCTCGGACGCCCGAAGCCGTGTTACTCGTCAGCGATGCTCCGGTGGGCGATGGTGCTTGCCGTCCTCACGATCGCGCCCGGCGCCAGGGCGCAGAACCGCCAGCTCATCATCATCGAGCTCTCCGACCGCGAGCCAGCCGACACGGCGCTCGTCGACGCCGCAGACCGCGTGACGGGCGGAGGGGGGCTTTCCGGGTCCGACCTCTCACGGGAAATCGACGACCGTATTCTGCGACCAGCGCGGGAGTCTGACCGATCGGGCCTGGAGGCACTCCTGACGACCGTCGAGCAAGGGATCGAGGGCTTTTATGAGAACCGCTTCCCGGAGGCGGTCGACAAGCTCACCCGAGCGAGCACCGCGCTTGCGGAGGCCATCGACGTCGTGGGAATGGACCAGCGGACCGCGACCGCTCTCTTCGAGGCGTCGATGATCCTGGCGGTGACGCTCCGGTACCTGCGCGACGAGGTCCAGGCGCGCGACGTGCTCCGGCGCGTGATCCGCCTCTTTCCGAGCCGCCGCCCGATGCTCGCGCAGTTCTCGCCTGATCTCATCCGGCTCTACGACGAGGTCAAGGCCGAGATGGACGCCGCGCCGATGGCGCAGGTGAACGTCGAGACGCGGCCTTCGGGCTGTCACGTCCTCTGCAACGGCCAGGAGGCGGGGACCAGCCCGTGGGAGGGCACCATCTACCCTGGCGACCACACGTTTCAGGTCCGGTGCGACGGCCGCTTGTCCGGTGTTCGACGAGCGAACCTGCAGGCCGGTCGCCAGCAGGTCGAGATCGATTTCGAGGCCGCACAGGCGCTGCACGCCGATCGCCTCCCCTGGATCGCGCGAGGCCGATCCGCGCGCCGGGTCGCGGCGGCCCTGGCGCGCGATCTCGGATCGCCCGAGACTCTGCTCGTCGAGCGGAGAGGCCAGCGGGTCGCGATCCAGGCAATCCGTGCGGGCTCGCCGCGGATCGATCGATGGGGCGAGGGAGAGACGGCGGCGGTCGCGTGGGCCAACATGCGTGCGGCGCCGGAGGACGGCCGGCCCGAGCCGACTCCGCCCTCCCCTACCCCATGGTTCCGTGATATCGGGGCCTGGGCCTCGCTGGGTCTTGGCGCCGCCGCCGCGGTCTCGGGCCTGGCTCTCGTTCAAAGCGCGCGCGAGGATGCGTGGAATGCCCAGGTCGCGGGGACGGCCCAGGAGCACTTCGATCTGGCAGATTCGGCGAACGACACCGGAACGCCTGCCGTGCTGCTGGCGACCGGTGGCACGAGCCTCGTCCTCGGCGGAATCGCCGCGCTCGTGGTGCCGTCATCGGGCCACCCCACGACGTTCCACGGTCCGCTGTTCTGGCTCCTGTCGGCTGCCGGCGTCCTCGCATCGGGCCTGGGCGTCGGCCTGCTTCTCCTCGACGGCTGCGACTACGGCGACCACCCGCTCTGTCCGGCAGTCCCGGGCGAGCCGTTCGCCACGAACGCCCCCGCCGGGCTGATCCTCACGGCGAGCGGCGCCGTCGGCCTCGCGACGGCCCTCGTGCTCCGCCTCACGGAAGGCAGCGGGGAGCAGCAGTAGCCGTGGATCGCAGGGTCGCATCCTGTCGGGCAGCAACCGCACATGAAGGCGCGACGAGTCGCCCGCTTCGCGTGTCCCCGGAGGTCAAGGTGAGCATGGACCGCAGGAATCTGGTCGCTTGGTTGTTCTCCCTCACGATGCTGGCAGGCGGCTGCGGCGATCCCGCGTGTCCTGCCGGCTCGCACAAGGTTGCCGGGCCTCGCTGCGTCGAAGACGACGCAGGACCCGCCGACGGCGGCGGTGAGGGTGAAGGCGAGGGCGAGGGCGAGGGCGAAGGCGAAGGCGAGGGCGAAGGCGAGGGCGAGGGCGAGGGCGAAGGCGAAGGCGAGGGCGAAGGCGAAGGCGAAGGCGAGGGCGATGGCGAGGGCTTCTGCGGCGACCGCGCTTTGGATCCCGGGGAAGAGTGCGACCAAGGCGACGACAACGACGATTTCGAGCCGAACGCCTGCCGCTCGACCTGCATGAACCCCTCTTGTGGCGACAACGTGCAGGACGACGGCGAGGCCTGCGACGCCGGCGCCGCCAACAGCGACGTGGACCCGAATGCCTGCCGGACCAACTGCGCGGCGGCACGGTGCGGCGACGGCGTGGTCGACGACCCGAGCGAGACCTGCGACGACGGGGGAACGACCGACAACGACGGCTGCGATGCGGACTGCATCCCCACGCGAGTCATCTCGCTTTCGGCAGGAGCCGCCCACACCTGCGCTCTCCTTCGCACGGGCACGCTGCGGTGCTGGGGTTACGGGGCCAACGGCCAGCTCGGGTACGGCAACACCGAAAACGTCGGGGATCGTGACGGAACGATGCCGCCTGCGGATGTCGACGTCGGGGGCAGAGCTCAAGCCGTGTCCGCAGGCATGCTTCACACCTGCGCCCTCCTCGAGGGCGGGACCGTACGCTGCTGGGGACTCTCGGACTACGGCCAGCTCGGATACGAGAACGTGCTCTCCATCGGCGACGGGGCCGACGAGATGCCCCCGGCCGATGTTGAGGTTGGCGGGCTGGTCGACTCCATCTCCACCGGTGGCCGGCATACGTGCGCCGTTCTGACGGGTGGCGCCGTGTGCTGCTGGGGGCAATCGCAATACGGGGAACTCGGCTATGGCAACACGGACACAATCGGCGATGAAGAAGACGAGATGCAGAACCTGGGCGACGTCGATGTCGGGTGGGCCGTCGAATCGGTCTCGGCCGCCAACGGGCGCACATGTGCGGTCCGAGCCTCAGGGGCTGTGCGGTGCTGGGGTGCTGGCGGTAGTGGGCAGCTAGGCTACGAGAACACGGACATCATCGGCGACAACGAGAACCCAGCGAGCGCTGGTGACGTCGACGTCGGCGGTACCGTTCAGAACCTCGCCGCGAGGTGGTGGCACACCTGCGCACTCTTGGATTCTGGTGCTGTCAGGTGCTGGGGCATGGGGCAATGGGGACGGCTGGGATACGGCTCGAACGAAAATGTCGGCGAGTTCGAAGGGCAGATGCCCCCGGCCGACGTGGCGATCGGAGGGATAGCGACGGCGGTCGCGGTGGGCAAGTTTCACAGCTGCGCGCTCCTCGATACCGGAGCCGTAAGCTGCTGGGGCGCAAACGAATACGGCATGCTCGGGCAGGGTCATGCAGCGCATATCGGTGACGACCCAGACGAAATGCCCCCAGCGGATTCCGCGGTAGGCGGCGTCGTGGAGGCAATCGCTTTGGGCGATTACCACGCGTGCGCTCTGCTCGACGGCGGCGCTATTCGTTGCTGGGGTCGCAATGAAGATGGCCAACTCGGCTACGACCACACGGACTCCATCGGTGACGACGAGCTGCCCGAGGACGCTGGCGACGTGCCGCTGTTCTGAGGCCCTCATGGTGTAGGGGACTCGCAGGTCGAGCGGCCGGAGCGCGCCGCGGGCCGTTGACGGAAAGCGAGCCGGGAAAGCACACTCGGTCCATGACCGGTGGCGCGACTCGGCTCTCCTTCGTCGAGACGCTCGAAGACCGCGGCCTTCCAAGCGCCGCCCTGCCATGACCGGCCGGCCGCGGGCCATCGCCGGCATGCTCGCCGCCACCGTCGCGGTGCTCGCGGCCGCCAGCGTGGGCTACATGCGTGTCAGGGGAACCCACCGTGGACACCCCACGGCCACGTACGCGGACCACCACGCAGGTACCGCGCACGACGGCCCCCCGCGGCTCCTCGTCATCGGCCTCGACGGCGCGTCGCTCGGGGTCATGACCCCGATGATGGCGGCAGGAGAGCTGCCCGCCTTCCGGGCTCTTTCCGCCCGCGGCCAGCATGGCCGCCTCGTGCCGCTCGAGCCGGTCCTCTCGCCCCTTCTGTGGAACACGGTGTCGACCGGTGTCGTCCCCGGCCGCCACGGCATCGAGCGGTTCTTCGCGCGTGTACCCGGGCGCCCGATGTCGCGAGCAGTGCCCGTCACCCATCGGCGCGTCCCCGCGCTGTGGAACCTCGCCAGTCAGGCCGGTCGCTCGGTGGCGGTCATCGGCTGGTGGACGACCTGGCCGGCCGAGACCGTGACCGGCGCCCTGGTCTCACAGAACTGGACGTGGGTGCACGACCGGATCGCGGCCACGCATCCACCCCGGCTCGTCGATCGCCTGGAGGCGATCGCGTCGCAGGTCGTGGCCGAAGGCGAGCTCTCGAAGCTCATCCATGGACCGCCGAGAATCCCATGCGGGCCGGGCTTCCCCGAGAACGGCGTCTACTACGAGGAAGCCGATGCCCTCGCCCGTCGGGAGCGCACACTCTGCGACGCCTTGCGCACCGACCTCGTCACGGTCGAAGTCGCCGTCGACCTCCTCGAGCGCGAGTCACCACAGCTCGCCATGGTCTACCTCCGGGGCATCGATCCGCTCTCGCACCGCTACTGGAAGGCGTCGTTCCCGGACGAGGTCCGGTACGCGATCCCTCCGACCGGGGAAGAGCTCAGGCGCTATGGCGACGCAGTCCGAGCCTACTACCGACTGACCGATCGACTGGTCGCCCGCCTCGTGGCGGCAATGCCCGAGGCCAACGTGATTGTCCTGAGCGATCACGGCTTCCTTGCCGAGCCCGAGTGCGGCGGTCACTCGTTCGACCACAACCACCTCCTGGCCGACCTGGGACTGCTGCACCAGGACGACCGCGGCATCGACTACTCGCGCAGCCAGGTGGTGCACGACATCATCGGCATGCTGTCCAGCGAGGGCACCTACTTCGTCAACCTCCGGTCGCGTGCTCCGGAAGGTGTCGTCGAGGATGCCGGCTTCGCGGCGATCGTCGAGGGGCTTGCTGCTCGGCTGCGCGGCCTGAAGACCACGAGGGGCACCCCGCTCTTCGAGACCGTGGAGGTCGACCTGTCGCCGCCCGCTGAACGGGAGAGTCCGGACCTGCGCGTGGCCCCGAATCGGGAAGTGACCATCGACCAGCGTCTCGTGCTCGGCGATGGCACTGAGGTGCCGATGTCGCGCTACCTCGTTGCCCTCGACGTCAGCGGGACCCACGACCGGCCGCCGACCGAGGTGCCGGGCATCCTGTTCGCGGCAGGTCCCGATGTTCCGCGGCGGGCCACGCCGCTCGACGCCCGGTTGCTCGACGTCGCTCCTACGCTCGCGTGCCTTGCCGACCTGCCCCTCGCCGTGCGACCGGACGGGCGGGCGATCTCGACGCTGATGGACGAGGATACCAGGGCCCGGTGCGCGCGCCATCGGGTGCCCACCGTCGAAACGGTCGCGAACCCCGTGGCGGTCGACGGCTTGCCGATCCACGATCGAGCAGACACCGGGATCGCCGAGGAGCTTCGTGGGCTCGGCTACGTGCAGTAGGCCCCGCTCCTACGACTCGTTCGTGAGGCAGCCGGGCATCGGCTGCCCGAGAAGCGCCGCGCCGGCACGTGGCGTTCGATACAGTGACACCAGGAGCTCGCGCAAGAAAGCCACTTGCGCCTCGGTGAAGCCATCGAGGTCGACCGGCTGACCGGACCGCGCTCGACGCTCGATCGCGGTGGCAATGGCGGCCACGTCGACCCGGCCGCTCGGCACCATGCCGGCCTCGACGAAGCGCACCGCAAAACCGGAAGACTCGGGCCAGGCGACCTCGGGCCACGGACCGAGCAACAGGACGAGGCGCGCGCCGGGCGGCAAGGATCGAATCAGACGCCCATTGTCGTTGCGGTCGGAGTCGGGCTCGGAGCTCGTCTCGCGCTCTCGTGACTTCGCCTCGCGGCCATCTCCACGCGCCGAATCACGCGAACGCGGCGCCTCGGACAACCCGCAGGCGTCGAGCCACGCAAGCCCGAGCGCTCCGAGCGACAACCGCAACCATTCACGACGCCCAGGCATCATCGCGGTACTTTCGCCCGAGCGCCAGCGTCGTCGAGCTCTGCGCCGAGGCGCGCCGCGAGCCGCAACGCCAGCGCGACGACGGTCAAGGTCGGATTGGCCGAGCCGAAGTGCGGGAATACGGCGCTGCCAACGACGAACAGATTGGCGACACCGAAGACCTGGAGGGACGGATCGACCACGCCGTGCTCCGGATCCGATGCCATGGCGCACGAGCCCATCGGATGGGCACCCCAGACGAACCCGCCCCGGACCGACATCGGCTCCAGGGTTTGGGCGTGGACGGCACCGGCGAGGCGCCGCACGAAGCCGTCGACTGCCATGAAGGAAGCCTCATCGGCCGCGGTAAGGGGAATCTCGATGCGCGCCAGCGGATCGCCAAAGGCATCCCGAATCTCCGTATCCAACGCCAGCCGTCCGCCCGCGCCCTCGAGCTCGGCGGTGGCAAGCGCGACGAAGCTGCCTCGGGCCTGGGCTCGCAGAGCGCCGATGTCGATGCGGCCGGCGGAGAGGACGCGGTCGACCAGAAGCCGTTCGTGAGCACCCGGAACGAACACGAAATGAAAGGCGCCGCGGCGATCACGCTCGGCCGGACGACGGAACGCATCGAGCGCAACGCCGTAGACTGGTGCCCCCCAACCCACCGGCTCGCGTACGACGAACTGGTAACCGAGGAACGCGTGATCGGTGAACCGCAGGCCAAGCTGACCGCTGTGATTGCCGACGCCGCGGCCGTGGCGCGGATGGTCCCGGCTGAGAAGGAGGAGCCGTGTCGTCTCGATCGCGCCCGCGGCGAGCACGAACCGCTCGGCGCGAACGATCACATCGTCTTCGGGACGATCGGTCTGCACGGCATGCAGAGCCAAGACGCGTTCGCCGCGGCGGTCGAGCTCGAGCCGGCGCGCGTGGATCAGGGGCAGGACAAGACCGCTGGCCGCTGTCTCGACACGCGGCACGTGGACCAGGTCGGCGGAGTAGCGGGCACCTGTCGGGCACGCCGAGCAGACGCCACAGCGTTCGCAGGCGGGTCGCCCATGCGCCGGCACCGAGGCCACCGCGACCGGCTGGCCATGGATCGTCAGGCCGAGCCGCTCGACGGCGGGGGCCAGGATCCGCGCCTCGAGCTCCGTCCGACTCAGCCGGGGCATGGGGAATGGGCCCGAGCGCGGCGCCCCGTATGGCGTCGGAGCCTCTCCGGACACCCCAAGCGCCCGCTCCGCCCGGCCGAGCCAGGGCTCGAGAACCTCGTAGGGAAACGGCCAGTCCCGACCGTGACCGAATCGCGTGTGGGTGGCGAGGTCCTCGGGATGCGGCCGCGGACAGAACGCCGCCCACCGTACCGAGCTTCCGCCGACCGCACCGACCTGGGCGTTCGCGTATGGCTGCCCACTGGCCGGCGAGGGAGCGACGATTTCCTGGCGTAGATGCTCGGGCACGCGATCGGCCAGGTCGCCGTAGGCGAGCTCGGTGGTCACCTCGCGCCGAGTCGAAAGCCCACCGAGCCTCGGGCCGTGCTCCAGGAGCACGACCTTCTGGCCCCGAACAGCGAGCGACGCCCCGAGGACCGCCCCAGCCGGCCCGCTTCCGACGACGCACACTTCGGCCCGGTGCTCGATGGTTGCCAGGCGGTCCTCCAGCGCCGCAGACGATACTACTCGGGGTCGTTCGGGTCATGCCCTTCGGTGCAGCGAAGCGTTGACGCGAGGTGAACCCGAAAAGCAGACTAGAGGCCGAATGCTCGAGGGCGCAGCGCGAGCTGGGGCCGCGATCGGAGGATGCCTTTGAGGACGGCGATCGTGATCGGACCGACCACCGACGACGTCTGCTCGCCCTTCCCCTTTCTCGGACCTGCCATCCTGAAGGCGTTCGCACGGTCCAGAGGGCATTCGGTCGAAATAGTCGATCTCGGGGTCCGGGTCCGCCACGCGAACCGCTGGCGCTGGCGGAGGCCCTTCAGGCCCGAGGTCTTCTCCTCCGGCTCTGCCGTGCGACGCTATCTCGATTCCGGGGACGACTCGAGGATCGCTGCCGAGGTCGACGCGCTGATCGATCTGGGCGCTCTCGACGACTTCGAGCTCGTCGGCTTCTCGCTCTATGACTCGAACGCGATCGGTGCCGCGCTCTGTCTGGCGAAGCGACTCAAGCAGCGCCAGGGGGCCACGACGGTCTTCGGCGGGCCGGTGATTCGTCGCGGGGATTTCGAATACCTCCTCCACTTCGATTTCGTGGACCACGTCGTCGTCGGCGACGGAGAGGAGGCGCTCGTCGCGTTGCTCGATGGCTCCCATGGGGCCGCCACTCCCGGGCTCGTCTCGCGCGGTCGACGGGCGAACGCGGGGTGGCGGGCCGTCGACCTTCCTCTCTCGAGCAAGCCGTTGCCCGAGTTCGAGGCCTCCGACCTGTGGGCCTACCGGCGCCTTGCGATCAAGAACCGGGCCTTCGCTCCGTACCTCCTCACGCGCGGATGCCGCTACAAGTGCGCATTTTGCCCCGAGTACCCGAAGGTCGGCTTCGAGTACACGCCGATCGCGAAGGTAGTCGGCGACGTTCGCGAGCTCGTGGCCAGGTCCGGCATCGACGCGATCTACTTCACCGAGGCCAACATCACGAACGACCTCGAACGCGTCCGCGAGCTGTGTGACGAGCTGCTCGCGAAGGAGGTCCGCGTGCCGTGGGGCGGGCTCGGAACCCTGGCGGGCCTCGATCGCGCCACCATTCGGCTGATGGCCGACGCGGGGTGCCGCTACTTGTTAATCGGCGTGGAGAGCGGGAGCGAGGCGATGCTCGAGGCACTGAACGTGACGAAGATCCCGAGCCCCCGCGAGCTTCGGGCCATCTTCGCCCAGCTTCACGAATGCGGCATACGAACGAGCGCTCAGTTCATCGTCGGACTGCCGCACGAGACGGAGCGTGACTATCAGGCAACGGTCGCTCTTTTCCGCGAGCTCTCGCCCCACCTCACACGCGCAATCGCCTTCGGCTTCGAGCTGGTCGAAGGATCCCCCTGCGCTCTCAGACCCGAGAAGTTCGGGCTGCGGCCCACGCCGACCGGCGCGGGGGACTACCGCTTCGGGCACCGGGGCCTTCCGTTCGACGAGGAGGGCGGGCTGACCTGGGAACGCAAGCGACGCAGCGTGATCGGCAGGGAGAAGCGCCTCAACCGCTTGATCGATCGCACCGTCGGGCGACGCCTGATGCTCAGGCTCTGCCGCGAGGACCTCCGGGTCGGCCTGAAGCTCCTCACCCGGAGACCGTACTTCAGCTACGACGTCCATCTGTAGGTCCACGGGACTGCGAGGGCCATCGAGCGCGACGGCGGACGCTGCGCTCCATGGTACTGTGGCCGCCGACGCACCGCAGGCGTGGCAAGCGGACCCGACATCGTGCCGATCAGGAGGCCGACGACGCCCAGGGCGCACCCGGCGCGGCGACGGGTAGCGCTCGTTTGCATGCCGCTGTGTGAGTACCGTCATCCGTCGGTGGCGCTCGGCACGCTCGCGGCGGTATTGCGACGGGCAGGCCACCAGGTCGACGTGCACTACCTGAACCTGGAAGCGACGCGCCACATCGGCCGGCGCGCGAGTGACGCGCTCATCTCGTGGACGTCGTGGCTCGAGTTCGTCGGCGAGTGGCTCTTCGCGCACCCCGATGTCAGTCCGGGCGCCGCTCCGGTCCCGGAGTTTCGCCAGCACCTGGCGGATAGCCGCGCACGCTACGCTGCTCAGAGCTATTACCCGGACTGGGAGCCGATGCTGGCGGACCTGATCGAGCCGCGACGAGGGCTGCGCAAGGCATTCGACGCGCTCCTCGACGAATGGGCCCGGCGTGACTGGCGGAGCTACGACGTGGTGGGCTTCACCGTCAACGACCAGCAGCTCAACGCGTCATTGCGGCTGGGCCGACGGCTGAAGCACGACAACCCCCACGTGCGCGTGATCCTCGGCGGGGTGCGCGTCTGGGGTGCGATGGGGCAGGCCATCCTCGAACGTCAGCCGTGGCTCGACGGGGTCTTCAGCGGCTACGCCGAGCGGACGTTCCTCGACTGGGTCGCCGAATTGCCGGTGCAGACGGCTCAGCTCATCGAGGACCCGCGGCCGGACTTGCCGCTCGACGACATCCCGGTGCCCGCCTACGAGGATTACCTGTCGGCGGTTCGCCGGCTCCGGGTCGCGCGGCCGAGCGAGATCAGCCTGCACCTGGTCAGCGCGCGTGGCTGCTGGTGGGGACGGAAGCACCACTGCACGTTCTGCGGAACCGATCACGTTCGCGTCCCGGTCCAGAGCAAGTCGCCGAGCCGGCTCGCACGGGAGCTAGTCGAGCTCGGCCGCCATGACGTCGGACTCCTTCTTGCCGACGACATGCTCGATCTCCGCGTCCTGGAGAAGACGCGCGACGAGCTCGTGGCTCGCGAGCACCGGCACAGGCGTCCGATGCATGCCTTCGTGAAGGCCAACATTCGCCGGACGCACATGGCCGCGCTGCGGCAGATCGGCGTGACGACGGTCTGCGCCGGCATAGACAGCCTGTCGTCTCAGGTCCTGCGCTGCATGAACAAGGGCGTGGATGCCGTCCACAACGTGTGGCTCCTCCGCGCCTGCGAGGAGGAAGACCTGACGCCGTACTGGAACCTGCTTATCGGGACACCTGGCGAGGATCCCTTGGAGTACGAGCGGGTCGAGGAGCTCCTGCCCTCTGTGTCGCATCTGCCGCCTCCGAGCGCGATCTCGCCGCTCCTGACGGTGCGCTTCAGTCCCATCTTTCGCGATCCTCTGCGCTTCGGCCTGCGGGGCGTGGTCCCGGCAAAGCGCTACCGGCTGGCATTCGGCCCTCACTCTCCCGACGAGGCCTGGCTGTTCGAGCATCGTCTCGGCTCCGGCCTCCGCCCGGAGGAGTACTCGGCCAGGTTCATTGCCTCCGTGCGCCGCTGGCAACGTCTCAAGTGGCTCGGTACTGGCCTGCGCTGCGAGATCGTGAGGCTCCTTGACCGGAAGCTGCTGCTCGATACCCGGTGCCTGGACGAGGTCGGCCGCTCGCGCGCTCGCGTGCGCCTGGTGTCGGACGAGGAGATGGCCATCCTCGAGGAGCTCGAGTCGGCGTTGCCGCGCGATACCCTTCGGGCGCGCCTCGGCATTCCGGCAGCTAGTCTCGACCGCCTCGTCGACGAGCTCACGTCACTCCGGCTCATCGCCCAGATCGATGGCCGCCTGCTCAGGCTCGCGGTCATCCGGACCAATCCGAACGTCTCGCACGAAGTGCGCCGTGTCTTGGCCGCCAAGCTCGGTGCCCTGCGAGACCGGACACCCGAGACGGTTAACGTCAGGCGGGCCTTCGCCGCCGAGGTCCGGCGCTGGCTCGCCCGGGCGAGTGGCGCCGGGTGACGCGGCAGAAACGGCCACGATTGCCGTGAGGCGGCAGCGGCCGTACCGTTGCCGCGTCGACGATGGACCTCGAGGCTCTGCTGCGCAAGGCGTGGGGGCGGCTACCGGACGACGTCCGGGTTGCGGTCTACCCTCGTCTGCGCCGCCTCTACTCCGCCGCGGCGACCCTCCTGGATCTGCGGTCCCTGCTCAATCCATTGAGCAGCCAGGTCGTGACCGGTACGGTCGTCGGCAACCCCAGCGCGAGTCTCAGACTTCTCATAGCAGGCACTCCGCAAGACGTGAGGAGCCTGGGTCGGTTGATCCTGGGCGAGGTCCCGGCCGGCCCGTTCGCCCCGACGGCGCTGTGGCAGGCCAACCGCGCGGTGTGCGATGGGCTGGCGACTGCGGATGCCGTCATCGTCGCGGTGCCGGCCGCCGCACGGCGCCTGCTGCCGCCCTCGCTCGTGATCCTGCCGGAGTCGGTGGAGGTCGTGCTGCCGGTCGCCGACGCCGTGCGGCGTTGGCACTCGGGGCGCCAGCCCTTCGGTAGATATCAGCGCAAGATCCGAGCGTCTCGCCTTGCTCTTGCCATCGAGCGCGGCTTGGCGCCGCTCGAGCATTTCTATCGAGATTTCTACCTGCCGTACGTCACGTCGCGCTTTGGCGCCTGGGCCGACGTCAGACCGTGGAGGTTCTATCGGCGCCACGTCGGCCAAATGGAGCTCCTCTGGGTGCTGCAAGACGGTCGCAAGATCGCGGCCCAGGTTTCCGTGCACCACGAGGATCGCTATCGCGTCCTGGACACCGGCTACCGCCACGGCGATCCGAATCACCTTGCCCAGGGTGCCGGGCACGCGCTCTACGCCGCCGCGCTCTGGCGAGCGGCCGAGCTCGGTTATTCGGAGATCGACCACGGACCCGAGCGGCCACTGCTCGCCCATCCCCAGCTCGAGTACAAGCTCGCCTGGGGCGCACAGCTCAGGCCGAACCGATGGTCTCGGCGAATCCTCGCCGTTGGCTTCCGCGACCCGAGCAAGGCGCGCGACTTGCTCGAAGGCTGCCCACTGCTGCTGTGGCACGGCAGCCGTCTGCACGCGGTGGTCGAACCGCAGGCTCCCGCCGCTCGGATCGTCGCGCTCAGGCGTCGTTACGGCGGCGCCGGGATCGTCGAGTTCGCTCGCTGGCCGCCGGCGCCGCGCTCTGATCCATAGCTGCGATCAACGTCTCGTTTCTTGGCGAGGCCCTGAGCGCCAGCGATGCTTGTCCACGTGGCCTGGAGCGGGCTACGTTGCGCCGGGTGTGCATCCCTCGCCAGGAGGGCCGACCCGAACGCCGACGGGCTCGATGGATTGCCGGAGCGCTTCTGGCCGGTCTCACCGCGCTGGTCCTCGCGTACCTCCGGCACGTCTGGTCTTCACGGCCGACGACGCCTACATCTCCCTGTGATACGCGCGGATGCTGGCGAGCAACGGTTCCCTCCGATTGCCGACCGTCGAGGGGGTCAGCGTGGAGGGGTACGTCAATCCGCTCTGGGTGCTGCTCGGGACGCTCCCCGAGCTGATGGGTTGGCCGTCGCTCCTGTTCGTGAAGGTCATCCCGGTTGCGGTGGCCGTCGTCGTCCTGGCGGCGTGGCGGGGCCGCCGCGGAACGAGGCTCCGTTCCCTCCCCCACGTGCCCTTCCTCCTCGCGGTGACACCCGGTGTGGTGCTGGTCTACTTCGGTTTGGTGCCGGTCATGAACTACGCCGGCCGCTACCTGTTCCCGGCGGCGATGCTCCTCCTGTCGGCGAGCGCGGCCGCGTGGTCCGTCACCGCGCGGAGTGCCGTGCGGAGCCGCAAGGATTGGATGATCCCGCTCGCGCTCGCGCTCGCCTCGATCGTCCAGGGAGCGCTCGCCGCGCGGGCGCTCGATCGACAGATCCAGCTCATGGGGCGCGGGCTCGAGGGTGTGCACGCGGTCCTGGGCAGACGCCTCGCGATGGTCCCCGATCCCGGCTCCCGGAATCTCTGCCTCCTCGACTGTGGCGCGGTGCCGTACCTGTCGGGCTGGCGCACGCTGGACCTGGGCGGGCTCACCTCGCCGGCGGCCACCTCGGATCGCGGGCTCGACGCGCGGCGGCTGCGGCAGTGCGACCTCTTGCTGGTCGAGAGCCATGACGGGCGGATCGCTCTGGCGCGGGACCCGAAATCCCCAACCCACCGACTCTATCCTCCGCCCGGCGAGCTGGAGGCGGCCCTCCGGTACATGAGCCCCGCCGGGACGATCCAGCTGCGACGCGATTTCTCGCTCCTCGCCTTCTCGCGGCCGAGCTCCCGGTCGGCGAGCCGGTGCGCGCGGCCGCGGCCTTGGCCGCGAAGTCCGCCCGGGCGGCCCGCCTCGACTCGTTGCGTTAGCGACTCCGCGATTCCCGACCACGATCCGGGGGCGTCTGGCAGCGCCGACCAGGGGCCGGATCTCGAGCGCGTTCGCAGGAGGCGGAGCCCGCTCCACGTGGCATTGCGCGACTCTCACTCCGCCAACGCATGCGCCAGCGCTTGCAGTTGCTCGACCTCGTGCCCGACCGTCAGGGTGACCACGAAGTCGGGGCTCGCAGTCGGAGGCGGTTCCTGGTCGTGCTCGGTCACGATCGTCAGCGATGACAACCCCGGCGCGTGGAGGTCGTCCAGGCCCCCAGCTACGCCACCCCAGCAGGCGACGCCTGACAGACCATCACGACCCACGACGATGAACGGGTTCGAGCAGAGGGTCGCGCGGACGGCGGGGGTCCAGCGATTCACTCGCAGGACCACGACGTTCCACGCCCAGGCCGACTCCGGCTCCAGGCGGGCACCCCAGCGCTTGCGGTATCGAAGCAGACCATCGTCGAGGAAGGGTCGGGTGACCGACAGGCTGATGCGCCGGCATCCGACTTTCTCGAGCGCCCACTGGATGCTGAAGTAGATGCACGCCGAATCGGCGTCCTCGGCCAGCAGATCGAGGTCGCCGTCGAGCAGCCCGCCAGCCCAGGTCGACACATGCAGGGGATCGACGGCGTGGAAGACGTTGAGAATCCCCGCGACGCGACGACCGCCCTGCGTTACCACCAGCAGGGCACCGTGGCGCAGGCCTCGCTCGAGGTAGCGGCGGCCGCGCACGAAGGCGTCGGCGCCGTGGCGGGCCAGCATCGTGGGCGAGTACATGCGATCGTAGAACTCGGAGAAAGCCGCCCTATCCCGCGTGACCTCGTAGCCGTAGCCACACCGCTGGATCATCCTGATCCGGTGCCGGATGTGTCGCGATGGTGGGAAGGGATCGACTCCACGCTCCAGCGGCACGACCTGACGCACCCACAGAGGCAGGCCGAAGAACCCTCTTCGCGCCCACGCCGTTCGTTCGAACGCGGGAACTTCATGGGCCTCGATGTCGGAGCCGGCGGTCTGCTTCGTATGATCGAAGGGCCGTTGCTCGCGGACGACTGCGTCCTTCCCGGCGAAGCGGCGCTCGAACAGCCGGCCCAGGCGCGGCTCCCGAAACGACGCTGCCAGCGTCTGGTGGCCCTCGGTGCCTCGCCCCTCGAGGATCCGAAGCGGCGCCCTGCCCAGCAAGCGCTGCTGCGCGGCCTCGACGGTGCAGACGAGGCGCGGCAGGCGTGGGCGCAGGTGATAGTTCGCCAGGTACGACGCCTCGTCCCACACGCCGCGACGGACATTCCCGAGCCAGCTCGTCACCGGCGAAGAAGCCAGCGCCGGCCACGGCTCGGTGCGGCCGGCTCTCGACGCCCTGCTGGACGACGCCGTCACGACGCGCTGCTCTCGACCGCCGAGCGGGACGCGCGGCGGTTGGCGAGCCCGATGACGAGCGGTCTCTTGCCGATCCCACCGACCTGGAACGGCGACACGAGGTGGCCTGTCACCTCGATCTCCGGTCCCAGGAGGCCTTGCACCGCGTCGCGAGCGCGAGGGAGCGCCCCCGCTCCGCCTTCGATCGTCTCCTCCGCCAGGAGCTCGACGTGGGACGGAGCGCGCTGGATCGCCTGGAACCGGTCGCTTCCCCCGAGCGGCGCGAGGGCGGCGGCGAGCGCGTGCTCGGACACCGGCTGGCGGCTGCCCGGCGGACGGAGGAAGCTCGACTCGCGGCCCAGCAGTCGTCCGAGAAGAGGCCACGAGCTGCCGCAGGCACATCTTCCTGCCGGAGGGAGGACCACGTCGCCAGGCACGTACCGGATGAATGGCATGGCCCTGCGCTTCAGGGTGGTCATCGCCACGTTGGCGCGGCCGTCGGCGCCGTCACCGAGCCGCTCGACGTGCACGTGATCGGAGTTCAGGTGGTAGCTCCCCGCGCGGCACCCCCAGGCAACGAAGCCGAGCTCTGCAGTCCCGTATGCCTGCTGAGGCGCGACGCCGAGCCTCTCGCGGATCCGCGTGGCGACATCGGCGAAGAGAGGGGCGCCGGGAGCGAAGATGCGACGGAGGCCCTGGAGCGCCTCGCCCCGCTCATGGAGGCGGCGCGCGATACGGGCCAGCGCGTGCGGCAGGGCCAACAGGATCTCGGGGCGTGCCCGGCGAAGGTCGGCGAGGATGGCATCGACCTCTTGCGAGATGGGTATGAAGGTGGTCTGCGGCAGGCCCAGGAGCGAGCGCAGCCATCGGAGCTGAAGCGACTCGGCCGCGGGATCCGGATCGCGCAGGTGCACCAGGCGATGCGTGGGCAAGAGCCCCATCTGGAAGTAGCTGCGGTGCCAGAGCAGATCGGAGTCGGCCTGGTCCTGCAGATCGAGATAGACGCGAAAGGGCGCGCTGGTCGAGCCGCTCGTCTCCTCGGTCCGGCAGGTCGGCAAGAGGGTGCCGCGGGCGACGAGTTCCTCCGCGGGTCGTCCCCGAACATCATCGGGGCGAGAGAGCGGCCACTCGGCTAGAGACCAGGCTCGCCCGCCTCCCGTGGCCGGCGCGCGCTCCGCATGGAACGGGACGATCGCCGCCGCCCGCCGCAGCGTTGCGTTCAGAGCCAGGGCGGACGAGCGGATCCGAGCAGAGGTGGAGAGCTCGGCGGAGAGGGCGCCGAGAGCCGCGCGGGCGAGCCGACCGGCGTGCGCCCGGCCCAGTCTTCCGGCGTCGAGCGCGCGGACGAGGGGTCGGGCCGCACGCTCGATGCGCAGCCACGGCGGCCGCGATGCGAGCCACGTCCTGGAAGCCGTGACGGCGAAGCGTGGGTCCAGGAGGGCACCGGGACCCTGGCTCCGCAGGTGGTAGCGTACGTTGATCGGGAGCACGACGGCCCGGTAGGCGAGCCGCTCGAGGCGCCGGAAGCGAGCGTCCGGGATCCGCGAGAAGTTGTGCTTCGAGCGGCTGCTCGCGATGTCCGCTCGTTCCCAGTCGACTGCCGGATCGTCATAGCGGTACGGAAGACGGCCCTGCGCCAGGAGCCGATCGCAGTCCTCGGTTCCGGGTACCAGGAAGTAGCGCCCGTAGCCGGCGAAGTCCGGCTGCAGTCCGTCGAGCAGCTCGAGGGTCTTCAGGAAGTCCTCCTCGGTCTCCTCCGGATGGCCGTAGATGAAGTACGCATCGATCTCGAGCCCCGCACGGCGCGCGGCCTCGGCGGTCGTGCGGATCTCGGCGACCGTGAGGCGCTTCCTCATCGCGTCGAGCACTCGCTGAGAGCCCGACTCGAACCCGAACCCGACCATGAAGCATCCTGCCTCGTGCATGAGGCGGTAGAGCGCCTCGCTCCCGCGGCTGACGCGTGTCTGGGCCTTCCAGCGGACGCGTCGATGCAGTCCGGCCCGTATGATCTCGCGGCAGAGCTCCTCGCAGGAGGCGGGGTCCGCGAGGAACAGGCTGTCGACGAGCTCGAACGCCGTGACCTGTGGGTAGGCGTCAAGGACCTGCTCCATCTCGTCCACGACGCGACCGGGCGAGCGCAGGCCCAGCCTGCGGCGGAGCTCGAGCTGCATGCAGAAGCTGCAAGCCGCGAAGCACCCTCGCGAGCTCAGGATCGTCGCGTAGCGGAGCCCTCCTCCCCGTGACGGCAGGTCACGCGACGGCTGGGTGTAATAGTCCATTCGCATCAGGTCACGCGCAGGTGCCGGCAGCTCGTCGAGGTCCCTGAGAGGACGAGCGGGCGCCGTGCGAACGATCTCTCCGTCCTTCGCGAACGCGATGCCAGCGATCTGCTCGAGTGGCTTGCCGAGGGCGAGCTCGCGCATTGCGTGCTCCCCTTCGCCCGAGACCGCGATGTCGATGAACGGGTAGCGCCGGAGCGTCTCCGCCGGCAGCGCCGTCGCGTGAGGACCGCCGATCACGACGAGCGCTCCGGGGCGGCGACGCTCGACCAGCCGAGCATCCTTGATCACGTCCGCGATGAGCGCCGAATAGGACGAGAACCCGACGACGTCCGGCGCGAAGCTCGCGAGCGTCGACTCCAGGAGGCTCTCGACACCGGCGCGGTCGAAGCCGTTCAGCCTAAACTCCGCCCACTTGTCGAGGATCCGCACCTCGCAGCCCTCCTGCCGCAGGACTGACGCGATGTAGGCCAGACCGAGCCCCATCTTCGGAGGACCGAATCTGAGATCCGTGGGGTCGTACGGATAGACCAAGAGGACACGCGACTTGCGGCCTTCTCGGGGGCCGGCCTTCATGACCACCGGGGCGGAAGCGCGCGGGCTCGCAGGAAGCTCGCGAGACCGTGGAGGAGCCTCTCATCACGAGCGATCCGCCGCAGAAGCACGGCGCTCCGGCCCAGAAGACCGCGCTCGCCGACCGCGGCCCGCACCACTCCGACGTAACGCTCGAGCCGGTCCGATGCCTCTATCCCTGTGCGCCCGGAGGCAACGACAAAGCCGAGCTCCGCGAAGAAGTCGCCAGGCGGAGCCCCGATTCGATCTCCACGCCTCTTGGTCCACCTCACCGCCTCGATCCCCTCGCCGGCCGATGGAGCGCGAAAGTCGGTGAGAACGCCTTGCTCTCGGGACCGCAAGACGCGACCCACCACGTGCCGCGCCGGTTCGCGCGGCGGAGGATCCGGCGGAAGGCCCACCGCGATCCGGGCCGCGAGCGCGAACAGATCGACGCCGGAGTGGGCCCGAACCATGGGAGCGACGTACCCGCCGCCGGGCCGCGGCGTCATCTCGAGGATCCGCGGGCCATGGCCGGCGACCGCGACTTCCGCGTGGACGACTCCCTGGACCAGGCCCGTCGCCCGACAGCCACGGCGAACGGCCTCTACACAGGCTGCCTCGACGTCCTGTGGAACCGCAGCAGGCATCTGGTCCTCGGAGGTCAGGAAGAACGGGTGCCAGCAGGTCTTCTTTGTTGAGGTGGCGACGAGCGAGAAGGATCCGCCCCAGACGACGCCGTTGATGGTCACGATCGGCCCCGGGTAGTAAGGCTCGACGAGCACCTCTTCCGAGCGGCTCTCGCTCCACCTGCATCGCTGCGACAACGAGAAGGCCGCGGCGACCTCATCGGCCTTCTCGACGATCATCACTCCGGTGCTCCCGGCCTTGTCGCGTGGCTTGACGACGACCGGCAGACCCAGCCGGATGGCGGCCTCGCGGGCCTGGCCGACCGTCGTGCAGGGCACGGACGCGGGCGCCCCGATGCCGGCTCGAGAGAGGACCTCGCGCAAGCGCAGCTTGTCGCGGCAGGTCTCGACGACGCTGGCATCGGGAGAACCGAGGCCCCGTGCGGCTGCGATGGCAGCCGCGGAACGCAAGCAATCCTCGTGGATCGCGACCACGCCATCGACGCTCCTTCCGTCGAGGGCGCCGAGCACGGCCGCCACGCAGGCCGGATGGGACGAATCCACGTTCAGGACCTTCTCCACCGACGAGGCCAGCGCTCGGGCATTCCACCTGTACCAGCGCGTGGTCTTCTTGACCAAAACGAGCCGCGCCCGAGGGAGGGCGGAGCGAATGCTCGCGAGGGCCTCCTGGCTCCCCAGGTCGTACTCCCTCTCGCCGAGAAGCAGGACGAGCCGCATCAGGTCACGCGACGAGAGTGAGGCCTCTCCACCTCAGACCTCGCTGACGACCGCGCGGAGCTTGCCGCGGCCTGAGAGGGGGATGGCGTCGACGAAGCGGGCGCGGACGTCGACGCCTCGCCCCACGAGTGACCGGAGCTCCGCCTCGATCGCCACGAGCAGCGAGTCGGAGGCGCCGGCGGCCGGGACGAGCATCACGTCGACCTCCGCGGGGGTCCGCTGGACCACGCGATACTGCAGGTAGCCGGTGTGCAGCTCGATGCGCGGCACGATCATCCGGGGGCTGACCCGGCGGCCGTCAGGGAGCTTCAGGAAGTCGTCCGACCGGCCGCCCGTCAGCTCGAGCAGCGGCAGGGACCTGCCGCAGGCGCAGGGCCGGGAGCGCAGGAGGCCGATGTCGCCGATCCGGTAGCGGATGAGCGGCGTCAGGAAGCCGGCGAGGCCCGTGACGACCAGCTCGCCTTCCTGGTCGGTGCCGGCCGGCGACCCGTCGGGGCCCAGGACCTCGACGATCACGCTGTCGGCGTCGAGGTGCATGCCCTCGTGCCGGCGGCAGTCCCACGCCATCCGGTTGAACTCCTGCGCCCCGTACTGGTCGAAGACGTCACAGCCGAAGGCACGCTCGATCGTCGCTCGTTGCTCCGCGGTCATCAGCTCGCCGTGGCACACGATGATCCCGGGCTGTACGGGCCGCGATCCGCGCTGCTCGATCAGCCGAGCCATCAGCGCCATGCTCGTCGGGAAGTTGTAGATGACCCGCGGCTGGAGCCGGGCGAGCATCCGGAGCTGCTCTTCGGGATCCGCCTCCGAGGGAAGGACCGTCTTCTTCATGAGCCCGACCCGCTCGTACGGCGTGAGCGGTCGGGGCTTGGTCCACCAGAAGTAAGCGATCCTGTCCCAGGGGCGATAGCCGGCCGAGAAGAGCGCCCGGCCGTAGATGGCGTCCAGGAAGTCGTTGCCGGCATCGTCGTAGGGGACCCTGAGCATCACGCCGGAGGAGCCCGAGGTCTCGAAGACGTGGTCGCTCGGCTCGAGCGGCCGCGCGCAGGTGTGCTCGGGGAACCCGTCTCGCAGCTCCTCCTTCGTCATGAGCGGAAGGGCGGCGAGATCGGCGAGTGTCCGGAGATCCCCGGGCCGGACTCCCGCGGCGCGCATCTTCTCGCGCCACAGCGGGACCCGCTCGTGCGCGTGCGCGATCAGCCTCTGCAGGATGACGAGCTGGCGCTTCCGAAGCTCCCACGGCGGAGCCCATTGCCGGCGCATGGCCGCCGCGAGGCAGGCAAGCTTGCGAGCGATCATGCCGCGGCCCCCGGGCAAGGGCCAACCGCGATCTCGGCGAGCCGCGGCCTGGTGCGCGCGCGGCGCATGTTGTACAAGACGTTGCTGCGGCGAGCCCGCGCAGCCGGTGATTGAGCCGCGGACGGCCTGCCCGATCTGGTGGAAACCCCTGGAGCGACTCGGCCTCTCATGACGTCCCAGGGAATCCTGCGCCGTCTAAGGCACCCGGCTTACATATCACTGTGCCTCCTGGGCGTCTATCTGCTCGCCGTGATCGCCGCCGGTGCGTACGTCACGGCGGCCCGGTGGGACGACCGCGAGCTCGAGGGAGCGATCTACGACAACGCCTGGAAGCTCGAGCTTCCCTGGCGCGCCTCCCGCGGCGAGTGGATCGGCCGTGACTTCCACTACTCGCTCGGCCCCCTTTGGCAGCTCCTCTCGTGGGCCGCGGCGGGGTTCGAAGCGTCCTCGCCTCAACGCGTCCTCGCGGGCCTCGAGACGCTCTTGCCCATCATCTCGCTCCTCATCGCGCTCTGGATCGTCTTCGGTCTGCTCGAGCGCCCATGGCCGCGTCTCGTGGGTATGGCGACGCTCGGGACCTTCTCGCTCCTGGCGTCGATTGCGTCGATCCGGATCATGCTCTCCTTGCTGGTCTGCGTCGTTGCGGCCCCGGGCGACGGCGACGACACGTCGCCCCTGCGGCAATCCTGGCGCTGGGCTCTGGGCGTGGCCGTCGCGGTGCTCGTTGCGGTCCTCTTCACCTTCGAGCGGGGAGCAATGGCGCTCGCGTCCCTCGCGGGCATGGCTGCATACGCCGTCCTCTCGCGTCGCGTCGCTCGGGAGCCCGTCCTCCCGGCGATTCGACGCTCCGGCATACTGCTCGCCGCTCTGGTGGTCGTCGCGTGCGCAGGCGAGCTCGGCGCCCGGCTGCTGGGGGCAAGCCTGCTGGCATTTCTTCGCGAGTCGCTGGGGATCGCGACTACCTACGCCGCTGCCACGAGCGTGCCGTTCGAGGCAGACGAGGTGGGAGCCGCGCCGGTCGTGGCGATGATCGCCTGCGCAGCCGGCGCCGCGCTCGTCTGTGCCATCCCCGCCTTTCGCGACGAACGTTCCGGATTGCTGCTCGTCGGCGCTCTTCCACTGGCGTTGACCGCGCTCGTTCGCTCCGATCCCGGTCACGTCTGGCACGGAGTGATGCCGCTCGGGGCAGCGCTCGCCCTCGCGGCCCTGGCCCGGTTCGAGAAGGGGCATTTCGGCCGGTTCGTGGCGTTTGGTATCCCACCGCTCATGCTGGGTCTGAGCTGGATCGGTGCTCAGGGCGACGAGGTCCGCGGCAGGCTCCTGTTCGACGATCTCGCCGCGGTCGTCGGCGGCGAGAAGGCCGATCGCGAGTACCAGTCGAACATCACCCGGATCGTGCGGTGGACACGACGGCAGGCCCTTCGATCGGGCACGAGCTGCATCGGCGCATTCCAGGGAGGCGACGTCGTCCACGCGCTCGCCGATCTCCCCGGCCCGACGTCCGCACAGCTCCGGTGGTCCGGGGACCTCCAGGGTCGACTCGCCCGCGCGATCCGCCGAGAGCGCTGTCCGTACTTCATCCAGCAGATGTCGTCCTTCGTCTACGGCTCCACGAGCTGGTACATCGGCGAGGACTTCGTCACGGTCGCGGAGCTGTACCGTCCCGTGGCCCGCCTTGGCCCGGACGTCTTCGCGATGGCGCTGCGCCAAAGGCCCGCTCCTGCGAGGCGGCGAGTCCTCGAAGGCAGCTCCGTCGGCGAGTGGAAGACCGTCTCGATGCCGGGCTCGCTCACGGTCCGGCTCGCCGAGCCGGTCTCCGAGACGGACCTCATCGGGATCGACTACACGATCGAGACGCCGGAGTGGGTCCGCTACGCCGGAGCGGCGCCCGAGTCGCACTTGCGCTTCGCCCTCGGGGACGCGGAGCCATGGATCGACACGACGACCCACCTGCGACAGATGAACACGAGGAGCACCGACCTCGTCGCCGTCAACCCATGGGCGGCGGAGTGGGCCTGGATCGCCGGCCTCGAGCCGACGGATCCGCGGCGCGCGGATCGCATCGAGCTCGTCTTCGTTCCCATCAAGGACTGGTCGCCAGGAAGCATCCGGATCAAGATCCACCGCCTCGAGGTGGTGAGGCGACCGCGCGCCGGTCCCCCGATCGACCCGTCGCCGCCGTCGAACGGCGACCTGGCCGCGCGGCTCGAGCAGGGCGGAGCGTTTCCCATGTCGGCGTCCCCTCGCTTCCGGAGCGGCGAGGAGGGTTTCGTGCTTCACCCGAACGAGCACGAGCACCTGCACGCATCCGTCTTCTTCCCGATGCGTCCCGGGCTCGGATCCGTGCTGCGGGCGAAGGTGGGCCTCGACGAGGCTCCGCCGGGAGGCGACGGAGCGGACGTCGAGATCGAGGTGATCGATCCACTCGCCCGTCTGGTCCGCACCTCGCTTTCGCGCGTCGGCCTCGAGCCCGGCGCCGCTCCCACCGAGATCGAGCTGCCGCTCGATCCCTGGGCAGGGCGTGACGTCATCTTGCGCGTCGGCTCCGAAGAGCGTTCCAACGCCGACAACGACTGGGTTCGCTTCTTCCGCCTCGTCGTGGGCTCGGACGGTCGACCGGCGACCGTTGCCGGTGCGCTGCGCGCGGGCAGGGCCCACGCGAAGAGGTCGAACCCCGAGCTGAAAGGCGCGGACATCTACCTGCACCCGAATCTTCCGGGTACCGCCCCCGCCGAGCTCGTCGTGCCGCTGCGGCCGCGCGCGGACTCCTGCTTCCAGACGTCGCTCGCCCACCTGGGAGAGACGGGAATGGGCGACGGCGTGCGCTTCGAGGTCGCCGTGCGCGATGCGGGGAGCTCGAGCACGCTCTTGTCCGAGCACCTCGCGCCGGCAGGCAGGAGGGTCGCCCCGCCCTTGTCGCTGGCGCAGTGGTCAGGGCGCGACATCGAGCTCGTCCTGTCGACTCTTCCAGGCAGGGACGCGAGATACGACTGGGCACACTTCGTGGCTCCGAGGTTCGTCGGCGGAGGTTGCGGCCTGACGCGGTCGCTCTCGCGGATGGTCGACGTCGGGGAGGCCACCGCCGTCGACTCCCTGGTCTCGACCGAAGGGGGAGAGATCCACGTGCGATCGGCGCCGGGCGCCCGAGTGGCCCGCCTCGTCGTCGCGCTGCAGCCCGAGACGACGAGCTGCTTGACCGCGGATCTTCGCGGCGACGACGCGGCGCCTACCCGGCCCGTCACCGTCGCCGTCGAGGAAGACGGTGAGAGCACGACGCTGCTTCGAGAGGTGCTCGACGGCGACGGCTGGAAGCGCGTTCCAACGCTGCGTCTCGAGCGTTGGGCGGGCAGGACGGTCTCGCTCCGCTTCGAGGCCGGATCCCCTGAAGGCCCGAGCCAGGCCGCGGGTCTGATCATCTCCTCGGCCGTGGTTCGTCGTTGCGACGGCGAGTAGTATGTGTGACAGTCTACACATGCCGACGAACCTGAACATCGACGATCGGCTGCTTCGCGAGGCGCTTCGCCTGAGCGGCAAGCGCAGCAAGCGGGAAGCCGTCAACGAGGCGCTGGCCGAATACGTCCAGAAGCGCAGGCAGCGGGGAGTCCTGAAGCTCTTCGGCAGCCTCGAGTGGGACGGCGGCTTCGACTACAAGGTGGAGCGTGACCGCGGGGGCAAGTGAAGGTCATCGTCGACACGTCCGTATGGTCGCTGGCGCTTCGCCGCGACGATCCACCGGGCTGCCGCGAGGTGGAGCTGCTCCGGAAGCTGATCGACGGCCGCGATGTGGTGTGCCTCACCGGCACGATCCTGCAGGAGACCCTGCAGGGGTTCCGCTCGGACGAACGTTTCAAGCGGCTGGTCCGGGCGCTCGCCCCCTTTCCGCTAGTGCGCCTGGCGCGTGCGGACTACGTGTTCGCGGCCGAGATCCGCAGCGTCTGCCGGTCCGGCGGCATCCAGGTTGGTACGATGGATGCGCAGATCGCGGCGGCCGCCATCCGGCATGAGTGTTCTCTGTTGACGACCGACCGCGACTTCCATCGGATTGGCACCCGCTTCCCGCTCGATCTCGCGTAGGTATCCAGGTGACGGTCGTGACTCCAGCGATGCTCTTGAAGATGAAAGCCGGGACCGCGGGTCGACGCACTGGCATTGCGCGCGGCCCTCGACCTCGAGTCGGAGGAATCGTGATGGGGGTCACGAAGTATCGCAGCGCCGGCGACATGCCTCCGCCCCCGCGGGTGTCCGGAGCGGCGCTGGCCGCAACCATTCGAGCCGTGTGGGCGCGCTCCAGGCGTCTCGCACCACCGGCCTACACCCCAGGCGTCCAGAAGTTCGCCGACATCGGGGCCGCGCAGCGGGCGCGCGAGCTGGAACAGAGGGGCCGCATCCGCCGGCTCAGAACCATCCGCGCGCGCTGAGAGCGCCCAGAAGTCGGCTCGCGCCGCGTCACCAGGCACCGCACGAACCCCGGCCCGGCCTCGCCCTAGCACGACGGTGGCGTCGGGTGCCATCCGGTCGAGCCCGACGGTGCCTGGACCAACCACCTGCGCCCGCTCACTCGCGCCTCGTGCTCGAGCAGCCATTGCTTGATCGCCAGGCCGCCGGCGTAGCCCGTGAGCGCACCGTTCGCGCCGACCACTCGATGGCATGGCACGATGATCGACAGTGGGTTGCGGGCGTTGGCCGCGCCGACCGCACGCGCGGCGCGGGGGCGGCCGATCGCGCGCGCGACCTCGCCGTACGAGCGCAGCTCGCCGAACGGGATCTCGGCGAGCGCGCGCCAGACCCGGCGCTCGAACTCCGTTCCGGCCGGCGCGAGCGGGATCGCGAAGCGCCGGCGCTCGCCGCGGAAGTACTCGTCGAGCTCGCGCGCAGCGGCCTCGAGCACGTCGATGCGAGCGGCCGGGCGGCCTGCATCAGGACCGCCGGGCGGCTGGGTCGGCAGGAAGACCGCGACGAGCGCATCGGCGGTCGCGACCAGGCGAAGCGAGCCGACGGGGCTGGGTAGAGGCATCTCGAACGTTCGGGTCATGGTCGATCTCCGTGAACGACGGGGGTCCAGAGGTGCAGGACGGCGTACGCGCGCCACGGGCTCCAGGGGGCCGCCGCGCGCTCGGCGGCCGCTGCGGTCCGGACACCGAGCGCCCTCAGGACGCCGAGGTCCGCCGCCGGGAACGCGTCCGGCCAGCGCAGCGCGCGCATCGCGACGACGTGGGCGGTCCACGGGCCGATCCCAGGCACCTCCTGGAGCGCGGCGATGGCCGCCGCCGGATCGGCGCCCGGCGCGAGGTCCACCCGACCGCGCGCCACGGCCCGTGCGAGCGCGGCGACGGTGCGCGCACGCGCCGCTGGCAGGCCGAGCGACTGGATGCGCGAGGAGCTCGCCTGCGCCAGCGACTCGGCCGTGGGGAACGCGTGGGTCAGACGAGGCTCGTCCGTCTCGACGCGCTGGCCGAAGGCCGCCACGAGCCTCCCACAGACCGTCGTGGCGGCGCGCACGGACACCTGCTGGCCGAGCACGGCGCGGACCGCGGTCTCGAAGCCGTCGAACGCGCCCGGCACGCGCAGGCCCGGACGCGCGGCCACGCGCTCGGCGAGGAGCCGGTCCTTGCCCAGGTGCTCGGCGACGAGGTCGGGGCAGAGGTCGAGATCGAACAGCGCGCGGAGCCGCGCGGCGATCTCCATGAGCTTCGGCGCGAGCGAAGGAGAGACCAGCGCACGCAGAACGCGGCGGTCGTCGTCGAACCTCGCCGAGACGACGCCGGTTCCCCGTCCCAGCGAGACCGTTCGGCGCAGCCCTGCGCCGTCGACCACCTCTACGCCTGGAATCGCGCGCGCCCGGAGAAACGCGAGGAGCGCGGCGGAGTCGAGCGGGGCACGGTAGCCCAGCCGAATCGAGAGCGCCCCGTCACCCTCGCCGACCCGGCTCTTGCGGAGCACGGACGGCGGGCGGCCGAAACGAGCGAGGAACGCGGCGTTGAATCGCCGTACGCTGCCGAAGCCCGCCGCGAACGCCACCTGGGCGAGCGGAAGCGCCGTGTCATGCAAGAGCTGCTTGGCGAGGGCAAGGCGCCGCGTCTGCGCGAGCTCGACCGGGGAGACGCCGAGCTCCGCCTCGAGCGAGCGGCGGAGATGGCGCGAGGTGACGCCGAGCGAGCCGGCCAGCGCGTCGATCGATCGCTCGTTCAGCGCTCCAGCGTCGATCCGCGCGACGGCGGCGCGCACGAGGCGCGGCACCGAGTCGACGATCGCCAGGCCCGGCGCGATCTCGGGCCGGCAGCGGAAGCAGGCGCGAAAGCCGGCGCGCTCGGCCTCCGCCGCCCGCCCGAAGAACGTGCACCGTTCGCGGGCAGGAGTACGCGCCGGGCAGATTGGCCGGCAGTAGACGCCGGTCGTCGCGACTCCCACGTAGAAGACGCCGTCGAACCGACCGTCGCGGGAGCGGAGCGCGCGATAGCAAGCGTCCGGGTCGAGCGTCACGTCGGGATCCCTACCGCGGCGGCTGGACGATGTCTGGCCGTTTTCGGACCTCGGCGCGAGATTCCCGGTGACGAAACGCCGCGAGACACCTCTTCTCCACGATCGCGTCACCCAAACGTCACCGGCGAGTCATACTCCAGCCCGACATGGCTCGGATCCTCGTGATCGAAGACGAGCGCGACCTGCAGAAGGTGCTCGACTTCAACCTGCGCGAGGCGGGCCACGAGGTGCTCTCGGCGCTGCGCGGGCGCGAGGGCATCGAGCTCGCGTTGCAACGGGGGCCCGAGCTGATCATCCTGGACCTCATGCTGCCGGACATCCCAGGCACGGAGGTCTTGAGGGCGCTGAGGAGGAGCCCGCGGACGCAGGGCATCCCGATCTTGGTCCTCACGGCCAGGGGCGAGGAGCTCGATCGGGTCGTGGGCTTCGAGCTCGGCGCCGACGACTACGTCGTCAAGCCCTTCAGCGTCCGGGAGCTCCTCCTGCGGATCGGGGCGATCCTCCGGCGCGCCAGGGGCGAGGAGCGGGCGGGCCAGCCGCCCATCGAGCTCGGCCGCCTGCGCGTCGACCGGGAGGCCCACCGCGTCTGGGTGGATGGAAAGGAGATCGTGCTGACCGCTCTGGAGTTCAAGCTGCTCGTGACGCTCTGCGAGCGGCGGGGCCGCGTGCAGAGTCGCGCCGTGCTCCTCGACGACGTCTGGGGCGTCTCGGCCGAGATCACGACCCGCACCGTTGACACGCACGTCAAGCGCTTGCGGGAGAAGCTCGGGAGCGCGGGCGACTACATCGAGACGGTGCGCGGCGTGGGCTACAGGCTCGCCGATGCGCCGGGCGAGCCGGAGCGGTGAAGCTCGGGCTCCGTTCGAAGCTCTTCCTGGTCGCGCTCGGCCTCATCACGGTGTCGGTCGCGGTCGCGGACGCCTACCTCACGGGCGCGCTCGACGCCGACATGACGGTCCGCATCCGCAAGGACCTCCTCGTGCGCGTGCGCCTCATCGCGCTGGCGGCGACGACCTCCAGGGCCTCGCTGGACGCTCTTCGTGCCTGGGACGAGATGGCCGACGAGCTCGGGCTCCTCGGCGAAGGGCGCGTGACCTTCATCCGCGCCGACGGGGTCGTGCTCGGCGACTCGGAAGTCGACTTGCCCTCCCTCGCCTCGGTCGAGAGCCACGCGCGGCGGCCGGAGATGGTGGAGGCGCTCGCCCGGCGGCGCGGCTCGAGCATGCGATGGAGCGACACGGTCCGGCGTCGCATGCTCTACGTGGCGGTCCCCTTCCACCGGAACGGTCGGGTGGCCGGCGTCGCGCGCCTCGCCAAGCCGCTGACGGAGGTCGACCACGCGATCGGAAGGCTGCGGCGGCTGGTCCTCCTGGCATCGGCCCTCGCGCTCCTCGTCGCGATCCTCATGTCGAGCCTGGCGGCGCACTGGCTCTCGAAGAACGTTCGCACCGTGACGGCCACCGCGCGGCGGATGGCCGGCGGAGATCTCGACGCACGGACTCGAGCGGTCGGCCGGGACGAGGTCGCGGAGCTCGGTCAGGCGCTCGATCAGCTCGCGGCGAACCTCAGGTCGGCCCTGGGCGATCTTCGCGCGGAGCGCGATCGCATGGCCCGCGTGCTCGACGGCATGAGGGAGGGGGTGCTGCTCCTCGACCCGGACGGTCGGGTCCAGCTCGCGAACCCGGCGCTCGGCGGGATGCTGCCGTTCGGCGGCGACCTCACGGGCAAGACGCCGCTGGAGGTCGCGCGTAACGCGGAGCTCGAGCGCATCCTCGATGCTGCTTCGGGGGGCGCCGAGCCCGCCTCCGGTGAGGTGGAGCTGGGCACCGTCGAGCCTCGGCGCCTCCTGGTCCACGCCGCCCGGCTGCAGGACGAGCCCGGGGGTCTGCTCGTCGTCTTCGTGGACGTGACCGACCTCAGGCGTCTCGAGTCGCTTCGGCGTGATTTCGTCGCCAACGTCTCGCACGAGCTCCGGACGCCGATCGCCGCGGTGCGCTCCGCTGCCGAGACGCTGCGCCGCGCGATCGAGACCCGGCCGGAGGCCGCGGCGGACTTCATCGACATCATCGAGCGCAACACGGCGCGCCTGCACCGCCTGGTCGAGGACTTGCTCGATCTGTCGCGCATCGAGTCGCGTGAGCTCAGGCTGACCGTCGAGGCCGTGGACGTCCGAGCGATCGCGGCTCATGTCGTCTCGCTGCTCGGACCGAGCGCCGAGCGCCGGGGTGTGAGCCTGCGCGTCGAGGTGCCCGACGGCGTCCGACCCGCCCGGGCCGATCGGCGTGCGCTGGAGCAGGTGCTCTCGAATCTGGTCGACAACGCGGTCAAGTATGGCGCGGAGAACGGCTCGGCGACCGTGCGCGCCGGCAATGACGCCACTCGTGTGCGAGTCTCGGTCGAGGACGACGGTCCCGGCATCGACGCCCGCCACCTGCCGCGCCTCTTCGAGCGGTTCTATCGCGTGGACGCGGGCCGCTCACGAGATCTCGGCGGCACGGGGCTCGGCCTCGCCATCGTCAAGCACCTGGTCGAGGCGATGGGCGGCTCGGTCGCAGTCGAGAGCACGCCCGAGAGGGGCTCGACCTTCTCCTTCACGGTGCCCGCCGCGTAGTCGCCGCGAGCTTCCACGGCCGGCAAGCGTCCCGAAGCCCAGAGCCCGGACACTCCACCCGTCACCAGACCAGCTTCAGGCCGAACTGCCGGAGCGCTCTGTCGGAGGTGACGAGGGGCACGTCTTGCCCGGCGCTCTGCGCGGCAAGCATTCGATCGAAAGGATCCCTGTGGGGGTGTGGGTAGCTTCCGGCACGCTGGGCATCCGCGATCGTGACGGGGAGCTCCGTGAAGCCCGCGCGTCCGATCCATCCGGCGATGTCGCGCACGAGCGTGTCGGCGCCACGGAGCTTGCCGAGGCGATGCTTGGTGGCGATCTCCCACGCGCTGGCGCTCGAGACGAGGATGCGGTTCGAGGGATCGGCGATGAGCCCCCGCGCAACGGTCGACAGGCGCCGGTCCGCGTAGATCCACCAGAGCAGCACGTGTGTGTCGAGCAGGCACGTCATCGTTCCCAGGCCTCGAGCTCCTCCTCGGGGAGCGGCTCGAAGAAGGCTTCATCGACCTTCCCCTTGAGCAGCCCCGGCCGGCGCGGCTTCGGAGCTTCGAGCGGAACCAACCGGGCATATGGCTTGCCGGCCTTGGCGATCACGATCTCCTCGCCCGCGTGAGCTCGGTCGAGGAGCTGCGAGAGCTTCGTCTTCGCCTCGTGAACGTTCACCTTGGGCATGGGGTCTATCTAGGCCACATGATGGCCTTAGTCAACCAATCGGTGATTCGAGGCGCGAGAGCTCCCACGCATCACCTCCGAGCGCGCCCCTTTGCGCGCCCGACTCCCAGGAGGCGCTCGGCCTCCGCCAAGGGGAGGCGCTTGCCGCGCTCGGATTGCGCGAGCATCCGCAGGAAGCGGGGGTTCCGCGCGAGCAGGAATCGCTCGAGGTCCTCCTCGTCCTCGAGCGGGACCAGCGCGGCCCGTGGGTGGCCGTGCTTCGTCAGGACCACGGGCTCGTGCCGGCACCGTTCGACGTATTCACTCAACTTGGCCTTGGCCTCGGCGATCGACGCTAGCTTCACGGCTCGTTACCTCCTGGCCCCCTATCCTCAGGCGAGATCGGTCCTTGATGCCGACGGCCGCGACCACCACGGTCGAGCCTTCGATCGCGTAGAACGCGCGCAGCCGGTGCTGCGGTCCGGATCGAAGCTCCCAGTGCGCTTCGAAGGGAGCCGGGAGAGCAAGGCGCTTCCGGTTCCGAGTCTCGGTGGCGGGCTCATGCGACAGATGCCTGCGAAGGGCGTCGAACACCGACCGATGGTACTTGCTGGGCAGCATGCGGATGTGCGCGAGGGCGTCACGCGTGACCTGGATGGAGTAGGCGTCCGCCCCCACGGACCAAGAGTATGGTCTGTCTTCTGGTCAAGATCAACCGTCCTGGCGGTTCCTCCGATTCGGGAAAACCGACCACTACCCGGCGGTGACGGCCGCCACGACGCCGCTACCGGTCAGTCGTTTCCGTCGCCGTGGTCGCGGCGAGTTTCCATGCTCGCCACACCTTCGTCACACGGGGGTTCCATCGTCTCCGTCGCCGGGAACGCAGGAGTCGCGACGCGAGCGAGAGGAGATGTCGATGCGAAGGACCAGGATCACCCCGGGAGCAGCCTTGCTTCTCATTTCCGTCCAGGCGTCGGCGCAGCCCGAGCCGCCCCCTGACCCGGCGGCGCCCGGCGAGGAGACCACGCCCGCGGAGCCGAGCGAGCCTCCGGACGCTCCAGAGGCTGTGCCCGCGCCGCTGCCACCACCAGTGCCGCCGCCGGCGCCCGCCGCGAGCGCGCCGGCTCCGGCAGCCGAGCCCGCCGTCACCGACCGGCTCGCCGTGGGGACCGAAGGGTTCTTCCGGCCGGGCATCCTGCTGCAGGCGTGGTTCCTCCTCGACCGTGCCGAGGAGACGACCTCGACGTTCCGCATCCGGCGCGCCGAGCTCCACGCGCGCGGAGAGATCCTGCCGGGGCTGATCAGCTATGCGGTGATGATCGACCCGGCGAAGGTCCTGGAGTTCCAGGACAGGACGCTGGCGGTCGCCGATCAGGACCCGGCTCCCACCGATCCGGACAACCCGGAGAACGTCACCGCTCGGCAGCCGGTGAGCGCGGTTTCGGTCTTCCAGGACTTCTTCATCACCTTGCAGACCGACTACCTCGACCTATCGATCGGGCAGTTCAAGATCCCCGTGAGCTGGGAGGGCTACAACTCGTCGAGCAAGCTGCTCTTCCCGGAGCGGGCGCTCGTCGCCCGCGAGCTCGGCGACAAGCGCGATCTCGGCCTGCGGCTGGCGAAGACGTTCCGCTGGTTCGGCTTTTCTGCAGGCGTCTTCAACGGCGCGGCCCTGAACAACCTCGACGGCAACAACGCCAAGGACCTCGGCCTGCGGCTCGAGGCCTACCCAATCGAAGGCATCGTGCTCGCCGGCGTCGCCTATGCCTCGGCCGGCAACCGCGAGTCCAACGTGAAGGACCGCTACGAGGCCGACCTGCGGTTCGAGCGCGGGCCGTTCCTCGTGCAAGCCGAGTACGTCCGCGCCCACGACGTGTCGAGCAGCGGGACCGAGGTCGAGGCCCAGGGTTTCTACGGCGCCCTGGCCTGGACCTTCTTCGATCGGATCCAGCCGTGCGTCCGGCTCGGCCTGCTCGATCCGGACGTCGACCAGGACCTCGACCCTTCCGCTTCGAGCGGCCGCGACGAGGTCTGGCAGCTCGACGTCGGGCTGAATTACTACGTCCGAAAGCACGAGGCGAAGCTCCAGCTCGCCTACAGCCGCTTCCAGTTCGACGACCGCCGGGCCACGAACGAGGCGATCCTCGCGGCCCAGGTGTCGTTCTGAGGCCGCCATGAAGACCTCACCGCACCGTCACCTGGCCGTCACGCACCGCCGCCAGCTTCCAGGCTGTCGAAGAAGGAGCGCCATGAAACCGATCATCGCGCTCGCCGTCCTCGGCGCCGGCCTCGCGCCGGCCACGGGGTGCAACGAGCAGTCGACGCTCGTCAGGGTCGACGGCTCGAGCACGGTCTTCCCCATCACCGAGGCCGTCGCCGAGGAGTTCCAGAAGACCGCGCAGAGCGTCCGCGTCACCGTCGGCATCTCCGGGACCGGCGGGGGCTTCCAGAAGTTCTGCCGCGGCGAGACGGACATCACGGACGCGTCACGCCCGATCAAGCCGAGCGAGGTCGAGGCGTGCCGCGCGGGCGGGGTCGGGTACGTGGAGGTGCCGGTCGCTTACGACGGCATCGCCATCGTCACGAACCCCCGGAACACCTGGGCGACGAGCATCACCGTGGAGGAGCTCCGGCGCCTCTGGCAGCCCGAGGCGCAAGGGCACGTCACGCGCTGGAGCCGCGTCCGGCCAGGCTGGCCCGACCGAGAGATCCACCTCTTCGGACCCGGCGTCGACTCTGGCACCTACGACTACTTCACCGAGGCGATCGTCGGCAAGGAGCACTCGAGCCGCGGCGACTACACCTCGAGCGAGGATGACAACGTGCTCGTCCAGGGCATCGCCTCGGACGAGCTGGCCCTGGGCCTCTTCGGGCTCGCCTACTACGAGGAGAACAGGGGCCGTCTGAAGGTCCTCCCGGTCGACGACGGCGAGCCCGACAACGGCGCCGGGCCGATCGTGCCGTCCGCCGAGACCGTCCGCAACGGGACGTACCAGCCGCTCTCGCGGCCGCTCTTCATCTATGTCGCCAGCCGCGCGCTCGAGCGCCCCGAGGTCAGCTCGTTCATGCGCTTCTATCTGGAGAAGAGCTCGAGCCTGGTGCGCGAGGTCGGCTACATCCCCCTGCCCGACCGCGCCTACGTCCTCGCGCGGGAGCGAGTGGACTCGCGGCGGACGGGCTCGCTCTTCGGCGGCCGGGGCTCCCAGGTCGGCGTCTCGATCGAGGCGCTCCTCGAACGCGCGGCAGAGGCGCCGAGGTAGATGCGCGCTCACACGACCCCGGTCTACGTCAGCCTCGAGACCCGGCGTGCGCCGTCCGAGCGCCTCGTCGCGGTGCTGCTCCTCGGGTGCGGCATGGTCTCGGTCGTGACCACGGCCGGGATCGTGATGGTCCTCCTGACCGAGGCCTTCGGCTTCTTCCGTGAGGTCTCGCTCGCCGATTTTTTCGGCGATCGCGAGTGGACGCCGCTCTTTGCCGACAAGCACTTCGGGATCTGGCCGCTGTTCGCGGGGACGCTGCTCACCACCCTCATCGCGGTGCTGGTGGCCGTGCCGCTCGGGCTGCTCGCGGCGACCTACCTCGGCGAGCTCGCGACCGACAGGATGCGCCGGGTCCTGAAGCCCGTCCTGGAGGTCCTCGCGGGCGTGCCGACGGTCGTGTACGGCTACTTCGCCCTGACGTTCGTGACTCCGCTCCTCCAGCACGTGGTTCCCGGGCTCGCCGGCTTCAACGCCCTCGGCCCCGGCATCGTGATGGGGATCATGATCCTGCCCATCGTCGCCTCGCTCAGCGAGGACGCCATCTTCGCGGTCCCCGCGAGCCTGCGCGAGGGCGCGTACGCGCTCGGGGGGACGAGGCTCGGGACCATCTTCCGTGTGGTCCTGCCCTCGGCCTTCTCGGGCATCGCGGCCTCGGTGATCCTCGGACTCTCGCGTGCGATCGGCGAGACCATGATCGTGGCCATCGCCGCCGGCCTCGAGCCGCGGCTCACGCTCGACCCGCGCGTGCCGATCGAGACGATGACGGCTTACATCGTGCAGGTGAGCCTCGGCGACACGCCGGCCGGCACGCTCGAGCACCGCACGATCTTCGCCGTGGGCCTGAGCCTCTTCTTCATGACCCTCGTCCTGAACGTCGTCTCGCACCGGCTTCGCCGCAGGGTGCTCAAGGGAGGCGCACAGTGACGGCCGCGCTCGCCCGGTCGCTCACGGAGCGGCAGGACGTCGGCACGGAGCGGGCCTTCCGTGCGATCTGCCTTCTCGCGATCGCGCTGCCGCTCCTCCTGCTCGTGGCGCTCTTCGGTGGGGCGCTCATCGAGGCCTGGCCGCGTCTCGGATGGGGCTTCCTGACGAGCTATCCGTCCAGGTCGCCGGAGCTGGCGGGTGTGCTGCCTGCCCTCGCCGGGAGCGCATTCCTCATGGTCCTCACGGCGCTCATGGCAATTCCCCTGGGCCTGGGCGCGGCGCTCTACCTCGAGGAGTACGCGCGGCCGGGGTGGATCACCTCGCTCGTCGAGCTGAACATCTCGAACCTCGCCGGGGTGCCATCGATCATCTACGGGCTCCTCGGCCTAGAGCTCTTCGTCCGCGTGCTGAGCCTCGGCCGCAGCCTCGTGGCGGGCGCGGCGACGCTGGCCCTCCTCCTTCTCCCGATGGTCATCATGGCCTCGCGCGAGGCGCTGAGGACCGTGCCGCGATCGCTCCGCGAGGCCTCGTGGGCGCTCGGCGGCGACCGGTGGCAGACGCTCCGCCGGGTCGTCCTGCCCATGTGCCTGCCCGGCGTTCTCACGGGGATCATCCTCTCGCTCGCGCGCGCCATCGGCGAGACCGCGCCGCTCATCACGATCGGCGCCCTGACCTACGTCGCGTTCGTCCCCGACTCGCTGTCGAGCCCGTTCACGGCGCTGCCCATCCAGATCTTCAACTGGGTGTCGCGGCCCCAGGCGGGGTTCCACGTCGACGCCGCGGCGGGCATCGTCGTCTTGCTCCTCTTGATGCTCCTCATGAACGGGACGGCCATCTGGCTGCGCAAGCGCCTGCAGCGGCGCATCTACTGGTGAGGCATGGAGCGGACTCGGGAAGAGCCCCAGCACAGGGACCGAGGCGAGGCCGTCGCGGCCGGGGCCGAGAAGATGCGCACCGAGGAGCTCAGGGCCTGGTTCGGCTCCGTCCAGGCGCTCCGCGGCGTCACGCTGCCGATCTTCGATCGCCAGGTGACCGCGATCATCGGGCCGTCGGGCTGCGGCAAGTCTACGTTCATCCGGTGCCTGAACCGCATGCACGAGGTCGTGCCTGGGGCGCGGCTCGAGGGGCGAGTCCTGCTCGACGGGCAGGACATCTACGCCCGGAGCGTCAACCCCGTCCGCGTGCGGCGATACGTCGGGATGGTCTTCCAGAAGCCGAACCCGTTCCCGACCATGTCCATCCGCGACAACGTCCTCGCGGGGCTCAGGCTGAACCGCATGTCGCCCGGCGATCCGGGCGCCATCGTCGAGCACGCGCTGCGGCAGGCGGCGCTGTGGGACGAGGTCAAGGACGTGCAGGGCCGTTCGGGCTCGAGCCTGTCGGGCGGGCAGCAGCAGCGTCTCTGCATCGCCCGCTGCCTCGCCCTCGAGCCCGAGGTGCTCCTCATGGACGAGCCGTGCTCGGCGCTCGACCCGATCGCGACGGCGAAGATCGAGGAGCTGCTCCACGAGCTCCAGGCGCGGTACACGATCGTGATCGTGACCCACAACATGCAGCAGGCGGCCCGCGTCGCCGACTGGACGGGGTTCTTCTACCAGGGAGAGCTCGTCGAGCACGACCGGACGGAGGCGATCTTCACGCGGCCGCGGCAGCGGCGGACCGAGGACTACATCACCGGTCGCTTCGGATAGGCGGAGGGCAGGGCAAATGACGACCCGGCACACCGACAGGGAGTACGAGGCGGAGCTGCGCAGGCTCCGCGAGCAGGTCCTCCTGATGGGCGCGAAGGTCGAGGAGATGATCGCCGAGAGCATCCGCGCGCTCGTCGAGCGGGACACGGCGCTCGCCCACCGGATGATCGAGTACGACCACCAGGTCAACCGCCTCGAGGTCGAGAGCGACGAGCTCTGCCTGCGCATACTGGCGAGACGCCAGCCGGTCGCCTCGGACCTGCGCTTCATCACGATCGCACTGAAACTCGTCACCGACCTCGAGCGCATCGGCGACCTCGGCGTGAACATCTGCGAGCGGGTCGTCGAGCTCGACCAGGAGCCGCCGCTCAAGCCGTACATCGACCTGCCCAGGATGGCCCAGGCCGCGCGCGGCATGGTCCGCGACGCGCTCGACGCCTTCGTCGCCGCCGACGCCGAGCGGGCGCGCCTGGTGATCGAGCAGGATCGGACCGTCGACGCCTACTACGCCCAGATCTTCCGCGAGCTATTGACCTACATGATGGAGGACCCGCGGAACATCTACCGGGCGACGCGCCTGCAGTCGATCGCCAAGTACCTCGAGCGGATCGGCGATCACGCGACCAACCTCGCCGAGATGGTCGTCTTCATGGTCAAGGGCAAGGACATCCGCCACACCGGGAGGCTCGAGGAAGGGCCTGGAAGGCACGTCCCGCACGGCATCCTCTTCCTCTGCGTGCACAACTCCGCGCGCAGCCAGATCGCCGAGGCCTGGGCGCGCAAGCTCCTGCCGTCGATCACGCGCGTCTGGAGCGCCGGGTCGCAGCCCGCGGAGGCCGTCCATCCCATGGCCGTGCGCGTGATGAAGGAGGCGGGGATCGACATCACCGGCCAGCGGCCCAAGCGCATCTCCGACGTCCCGCTGGGCGACATCGACACCGTCATCACCCTCTGCGCCGAGGAGGTGTGCGTGGGGCTCCCGGGCGATCTGCGCCAGGAGGCATGGACCCTGCCCGATCCCGCGGCGGCCGCGGACACCGAGGCGGACGCTCTGGAAGCATTCCGCCGCGTGCGAGAGGAGCTCAGGCGGCGGATCGAGGGCCTCGTCGAGCCGTAGCGGCGCGTGGGCATGGCGCGTGCGGTCCGCATGTCGCTGACGGGCGAGCCGATCGCGGCGGAGGACGCGCTCGAGATCGGGCTCGTCGACCGCGTCGTCGCCGCGGATCGGCTGATCGACGAGGCGAAGGCCGAGGCGCGGCGCCTGGCGCACGCTCCCCTGTCCGCTTTCGCACAATCAGAGGGACACCACCGCCACATCGATGAGCCCACCGAGCCGCCGTCGCTCGGCCCAGCCCGCGGGCCACCCTACCACCAGAGCCGCGTGCTGCGGTGCAGGCCGTCGCCGCCCCAGCGGGACCTGTTCGAACGCGTAGCCTCCGCGCAGCCGTCCACCTCGGCGCGGCGCTACACGGGGATCCGTCCTCTTGCCGGCATTCATCCCCAGACGCACCCTGCGACCTGGTCGCCGACCCCCATCTCCCTCGTCTCCACCGCCCTGCCGCACGGCGTCGTGGCGCCTCCACCTCGCAAAAGGGCGCTCGATTCGGTTACGCGCCCTACCGCTGCGCGCCTGGTCGGACGCTTCGTCGTGGTGGCGCCTCGGACGGACTGCGGCGAGAAGTGCGTGGCAGTGTTCTCATATGCAAGAGAGTTGTCGAGACGACATCATGGATGCTCCAAGTTGACGTCCGGCGGCTCAGGCAGCTCGAATTGCGTCGTGTCGGTGTTCACGCCGTTGTCGACGTAGATCACGCGGTCCTGCAGCCGTGCACGGTCGAAGCCGTCGATCTGGATGTTCGCGCCTATCCGGTTCCCCGAGACGACGCCCTCATGCAGGTCCAGCTCCGACCCGCTCGCGACGAGGACCCCGACCAGGGCATTGTTCGCCGACCTGAAGCGGCGGACGTCGAGTGTCCCGCCGCCCTCCGAGGCCAGGCCCAAGCCGCCCGGAGCGTGCGAGCAGGTGTCGACCACGCACGCCTGCTCGGCCGTTCGCTCCACGACGATGTCGGCCGCCGCTACGGTCGTGTCCGTCCCGAAGGCGCGAATCGCGTACCCGCGATTGTCGAGCATGCGTGCTCGCGCGATCTCTGCGCTGGCCCCCCCCAGAATGATCACTGCATCGCCATCACGGCCGTCGCTGTCCTGTGAAAGCGTGTCCGAGACCACGAGGTCAGTGGCCATGAGCACGGTGCCATCGAGCAGGGCCAAGATGCCGACCGCGCGATTCCTCTCGAGCACCGCCCGCTCGATCGTCACTCGCGCGCCGGTGGATGCATCGAGGCCATGGCCCCAGTTGCCGTCGGTTTTCCTAGCCAGCGTGTCAGAGACCACGAGGTCTGCTGCCGCAACCGCCGTCCCATCATGTTACCGCTCGCGCTTGATGTCGTGATCTGCTCACGTTCTCTGTCGCAGGCCCGGTAGGCGAGTGAGCAGGGGGAGAGGTCGGGGACGCGGTTCAGAAAGGGATCTCGTCGCAACTCTTGGACTGGGGTCGGTGCGGGCCGGACGAGGAGCAGGACTGAGGAGAGATGGCGTCGCGGTACTCGTCGAGGGCCCGACGAAGGAGAGAGGCCAGTGAGACGATCGCGGCGCCGATGAGTTCCTCCCGCTCGTCCGGATCGCCGGCGATGCAGGGATGGGCCGAGTGGAGGGCTCGCTCGACGGCGAGGAGATTGGCCCAGAGGAGGGCCACGACGGCGAGCTGGGGAGCGTCGTCGAGGTCGTGAGAATAGGGCAGGAAGTCGTCGGGCAGATCCATGGTTATGGCGCCTCCTGATCGAGCAGGGCCTGCTGGACGCAGTCGGCATCGACGGTCTTCTTGTTGCTGTTGGCGGCGGCGAGCATGGCGCCGAGGGCGTAGTTCTGGACCTGGCGCGGCACGCCGCGGCTGTGCTGGAAGATCACGGCGACGGCATCGGGCTCGAAGATCGTGCGCGTCGCCCCGCAGGCGCGCATGTGCTTGTCCAGGAAGAGTGCGACCTCTGCTTCCGTCAGCGGACGCAGTCGGGCCCGGGTGGCGACGCGTGAGACGAGCGCGTAGTGCTGCGGCTCGCTGAGCCGCTCTCGCAGGAGCGGTTGGCCGGCGAGGACGAGCGCGAAGGGGCTCTTCTTGTCGAGGCTGTCGGCGGTCAGAAGGCGAAGGTCCTCGAGGGTCGCATCGGGCATGTCGTGGGCCTCGTCGAGGATCAGGACGGCGCGCTTGGACAGGCCCCGCAGGTGCGCGACGAGCTCGGCGGCAGTCTCCCCCTTGAATCGACGGGAGCGCAGGCCGAGCTTGACGAGAAGGCTCGAGACCTGGCTGAAAGGGCCGAGGCTGGTGAAGGCGGAGTAGACGACGTGGTAGGCGGTCGGGTCGAGGTCACGCTGCAGGCAGCCGAGCACGGTGGACTTGCCGCAGCCGCTCTCGGCCGTCAGGAGGCCGATGCCGTCACGGTCGATGGCGAAGCGCAGCCTTTCGACAGCGTCCTTGAGGGACTGGTGTTGCAACAGCGCGCCGCCCTCGACGCTCTGAGGAAACGGCGGGCGGTGCAGTTTGAAGTGGTCCTCGATGATGCTCATGGCTTTCGCTTTCCTTTCCGGCGCGCCGACAGCACGTGCGCGCGCAAGGCCTCCAGGTACTGCGAGGCGTGAAGCCCCCGCCCGAGCTGGGCGACGGCGGTCTTGAGGGCGACATCGGCGATGGCGATCTCGACGGGAGCGAGCGCCTCGAGAACTGCGGCGGCGTGCTGGGTCTCGACATCGCCCAGGACGCGACCCGTACAGGCGCGCAGCCGCTCGATGAGGCGTGTCAGGGTCAGGGCCTGGTCGTCGGCGGGGACCGCGCGGAAGCGGATGGACGCGATCTCGGTGGCGCGGCGGCGCTCGTGGTCGCGCTGCAAGAGCGCCAGGTAGTCGACCGAGGGTGGCGGCGCCGGTGGCGGCTCGGCCCTGCCGATCGGATGCTCCCCTGGTCGCTGCGGGGTGGCGCGCTCGATCCTTCGGCCGTCGAAGTAGACGAGGACGTTGCCGAGGTCGTGCGGGTCGTAGAGCACGTCGACCCAGCGAGCGCGGAGCGCGGTATCGACGACGAAGCGGACATCGCAGACCTCGACGGTGGAGGTCTTCTTGTGGACTTTGCGGCGGGCGCGGAGGCGCAGGACCTCGTCGAGCAGGACAGGGTCGGCCGTGCGGACCTCGGTCTGGGCGAGCAGCCTCTGCCAGCGCTCGAGCGGTGGCTCGTGGGTCTCGGAGTGGGGCGTTCGGTGGTAGCGCTCGTCGAGGAAGGCACGCCAGAAGGCGTTCAGCTCGTCGAGGGTGGGCAGCTCCGGACGGATGCGGACCTCGGTCTCGAAGGCCTCTTTGACCGTGCGGTTGAATCTCTCGATGACGCCACGGCCCTCGGAGACGTAGGCCTTGCTGTGGACGACCTGGATGTCGAGGGCGTCGCAGCCGAAGTGGAAGCGGTTCGCCTGGTAGCCGGGCCCGTTGTCCACGTAGAGCTTGCTCATGAGCCCCCAGGCCGTGCACAGGCTCCGCAGTCCGCGACGGACCGCCATGAAGTCTTCGGCCAGGCCGTAGCGCGACTCGGGGACGTAGCGGCTGCAGTGGTCGATGAACGCGCCGAGGCGCGCCCTGGCGATCCGGTCTTCGGCGATGCGGACGTAAGGGCCGACGTGGAAGTCGGCCACCACGAAGTCCAGAGGGTGGTCGAAGCTCAGGCGGACGTGCCGCTTGGTGCCGAGCACGTGGAGCATGCGGCGGCTTGCGTCGCGGCGGTCGAGATGCCGATCGAGCGTGGAGCGACGCAGGGCCCCGGGAGCCACTTCGCCGGCGCGCTCGAGGATGTCGATGAGGGTCGTCGTCGAGCGCGCGGTGACCTCCTGGCGCAGCGCGATGGCGCGGTCGAGCGCGGCGTCGGTGATGCCGCGGCGACAGCCTCGGTCCCGGCGCGCCGCGCGATGCAGAGCTTGCAGGCGTCCCTGTGCGAAGCGTGCGATCCAGCGCTCGAGGGTCCGCTGCGAGAACCGGACGGTGCGCCCGTCGGGCGTGACGTGGTCTGTGGCGGCGACCTCGCGAAGGATCGCGGCGCGCCCTCCGCGCGCTGCCTCCACGGCGTCGGCGATGAGCCGGTAGCGAAACAGCGCCTGCGCCTGGCGCGCTTCGTCGTCCTCGGGGCGGTCGGCCATCTGCGAACAACGCTACGCAAGGGCCGCCTCCCGCCAGAGCGCCATCGCCGGGGAGAGCCGGCTCGGCGGGCGGGTGAGCAGGACCGCCTCGCCATGAGCTTGGTGCTGCCAGCCGAGCACGCGCCCCAGGCCCGATCGCATCGTGAGCCGCAGGCCGCCACGGACCAGCGCCGCGCCGAGATGCTCCAGCGCCACGATCACGGCGGCCGCCGCGGCCCTGCGGGCGCCGGGCGCGGCGGCGACCGAGGACAGCCCCGTGCCGGCCGGCGAGTCGGGGTCGATGCGCGCGGCGAGCGCGACCACATCGCGCGGCTCCGCGAGCGCGGCAATCCACGAAACCCACCGCCGCACGCTCGTCGCCCCTGCGCGCGTCGCACGTGCTGTCTCTGCAGCGCTCGTCCCGCCGAGCGCGACCGGTGCGGTCGCCCAGGCGACGACGTCAAGCTGGTACTGTCGCCGCGGGTAGATGCCGGCCGGGTAGCAGGTGAACCCGTGCCGGCACTGCGAGCACTTCGCCTTCGGCAGCGGCAGCTCCCAGCGCTCGAAGACACCGGCGAGCAGGGTTGCGACGACCGGGAACACGACCCGCCAGCCGTTCCACCATGCCGGGCCCCGGCACACCGTGCACACCGGAGGACGATCCGGCCGCTCCCTCGCCCTCACGACCGTGGGCAGTGGTGGCACTCGGGGCTTGCGGTCGCGCTCTTCTACGGGTACGCCGGGCATCGGGGATCTCCCTCCGGTGCCCGGTGTCGTCGGCCAAGATGAATGCCGGGCGCCGGGGGCCCCTTCTACAGCATGGCCCTTCGCGCCAGCGACTTCTGCACATCGGTCCCCCGCTCCTACGCGGGGATCAGATCGGCCAGCGACGCCGATCTCGAGCGGACCTACGACATCAAGTGCGAGCGGTTACACCATCATCGTAAGCCACGACGCCAATGGCGTGGTTCCGTTCGATCACGACCCGCTCGAGCGCCACCTGCGCAGCCTCCCTGGCCTCCAGCCCAACGCCGCCGAAACCGTCGCCTGGCCTCTCGTCGGTGTCCGACACGACCAGGTCGGTTCCAGTCAGGACGGCCTCGCTCGTGACAACCACCCCACCATCATGGTTTCGTTTGACGATGACCCGTTCGAGCGCGACTCGCGCACCCCGGTTCACCTCCACGCCACCTCCAAGCATGCCGTTGGCTTCCTGCGGCTGCGTGTCAGAGATCACCAGGTCTGCGGCCGTGAGCTCCGTGCCCTCGCCCACTACCCCCACTCCGATCGCATGGTTCCGCTCGAGTGCCGCCCGCTCGAGCGTGACCCGCGCGCCGCCGAAGTCGACGATCCCATAGCCGGCGGCGCCGTCGCTCTCCTGCTCCCGCGTGTTCGAGACCAGAAGGCCCACCGCGGTGAGCAGCGTGCCTTCGCCGAAGGCCCACACTCCGGCCGTACGGTTCCCCCGAAGCACTGCCCGCTCGAGCGCGACCTGCGCGCCGCCAACTGCGACCAAGCCTTCGCCGAAGGCGCCGTTCCCCTTCGTGTCCGAGACGACCAGGTCCGTTGCCGTCAGTACGCCTCCTGAGATCATTAGTCCCCGGATGCGAGCGCGGTCGATCACTACTCGCTCGAGGCTCACGAGAGCGCCGGAGGCATACAGCCCATAGCCGGTGTCGCCCGCCGTTTCGCGGACGACCAGGTTCGTCGCTTCCAGCCTCGCCTGGAGGTAGGCGTAGACACCGATTCCAGTCGCCTCGCGCACGACAACGGAGTCCAGCACGGCTGTCACGGCCGCGCCCGACATCTCCACTCCCACCTCGGCCCCGCCGATCTGCAAGTCCCGGACGACGGCCGCGGCCCTGAGCGTCACGGCCGCGGGTCCCGCGCCCGACGGTGCGATCCGCGTCTCGAGGACGCACGCTCCGAGCAGCAGAACGGCTCGATCGATCCAGACCTCCTCGTCGAACACCCCCTTCGACAACGCGATCACGTCGCCGTCGTCCGCCGCGGCCACGGCGTCCGCGATCCGCCCGAGCGGCCGCTCGCGGGTCCCGTCGCCACCCGCCGGTTCGCCCGCCCTCACGTACAAGACGCGCGCGTCCTCGGGGATCTCGGCGGGCCATTCGCCCTCCGGGCACGGGGGCCCGATCCGTTCGCAGCGGGGACGCCCGGGGAAATGGGCCTCGTCCTCGGCGCAGTCCTGCCGGCCTCCCTCCGGCCACGGGTCGCAGGTGACGAGCGCCGCGTCGTCCGGGTCGACCTTCTCCCGCCAGCCCTCCGGGCAGGGTGTCATGCGCGGCAACTCGGGGGGCGCCGGCGATGCCGGCGGCTCGGGCTCGGTGATCTCGGGCCACCAGACCGACGCGTCCTGGCCGGCTCCCCCGTCGTCCCCGCCGTGCGGACCCTCTCCCTCCGCGCAACCCAGGAGCAGCAGTGCAGCCGCGGCCGCGCAGCCAGCGACGGGCACAATCCTTCCCATCATGGATGCTCCAGATTGACATCTGGCGGCTCGGGAACGTGGAACTGCGTAGTGTCCCTGTTCACGCCGTTGTCTACGTAGATGACGCTGTCCTGCAAACGGCCGAAGTCGTAACCGTCGACCTGGACGTTCGCTCCGATCCGGTTGCCCGATACGATCCCCTCGTGCAGATCGAGCTCGGACCCGCTCGCGACGAGCACCCCGACCAGCGCGTTCTCCGACGACCGGAAGCGGCGGACGTCGAGCCTCGCGCCGCCTTCCGAGGAGATGCCCAAGCCACCCCCAACGCTCGTGCAGGTGTCTACCGCGCACGCCTGCTGGGCCGTGCGCTCGACGGTGAGGTCGACCGCCGTCACGATCGTGTCCGCGCCAAAGGCACGAAGCGCGTACCCGCGGTTGTCCAGCATGCGTGTTCTCTCGAGCTCTGCGCTGGCCCCCGCCAGAATGATGACCGCATTGCCGTCGCGGCCGTCGCTCTCCTGGGAGAGCGTGTCCGACACCACCAGGTCCGTCGTTAGGAGTGCCGTGCCATCAAGCGCGGCAAACACCCCACACGCGCGATTCCTGTCGAGCACCGCCCGCTCGAGCGTCACCCGCGCACCCCAGAACACACCCAGGCCGTAGCCGAAGTTGCCGTCGCTCTCCCGCGCCAGCGTGTCCGAGATCACCAGGTCCGCCGCGGTCAGCACCGCGCCATCGTCCATCACCAAGACCCCGATCCGGTGGCTGCGCTCGATCACGGCCCGCTCGAGCGCCACGTTTCCACCGTCTTGGGCGATTAGCCCTACGCCTCCATCACCGCTGCTCTGCCTCGCCTGCGTGTCCGAGACGACCAGGTCGGTCCCCATGAGGACGGCTTCGGCTCCGACCGACACTCCGGCCTCGTGGTTCCGCTGGAGGAGGGCCCGTTCGAGCGAGACCCGGGAGCCCGCCCCCACCGCGAGGCCGACCCCCAAGGTCCCATCGGATTCCTGGGGAAGTGTGTCGGAGATCACCAAGTCTGCCGCCGCCAGCGCCGTGCCCTGGCCGTCGACTCCTGCTCCGGCCGCACGGCTGCGCTCCAGGAC